>NZ_BAAJCL010000012.1:0-84865 GCF_057535655.1 Anaerostipes stercorihominis
TAAAATCTTCAACTACACGCATGCATATAAATTGATTTTTGAATACATCGAAACATTTTACAATACCATACGCATTCACAGTCATTGTGGATATTTGTCTCCAACTGAATACGAGGAACAATATCTCGAAAAGCTTGAAAAGAATGCAGTAAAAATTGCAAGTTAAACTTTGCTAAAAATAGAGAAAATTGGTTACATTTCATTTGTGTTTTTTCTTGACATAGGACCACGCAAAGTTCAGGAAAGGAAACGACCTACCGATTGCTCCATCATTATACAGCTTAAGCAATAAGAAGGATAATTCCTTACTGGTTGTAAGGGATATTAACCATAAATATATTGTAGTAGAAAGGAAGGAAAGGAATGCAGTTTCAAAGAGTTTTTTTAATTGTTTTAGATTCTTTAGGAGTTGGAAGTATGCCGGATGCAGAAAAGTTTGGAGATCATGATGTGGATACTTTGGGGCATTTATCGGCAGCTGTGGATACTCTGAACATTCCCAATATGCAAAAACTCGGATTTGCAAATCTACATAAGATAGCTCATGTGAAACCGGTGAAACATCCTTTGGGTTATTTTGCAAAGATGAGAGAGATCAGCAACGGAAAAGATACCATGACCGGACATTGGGAAATGATGGGGTTAAATGTGAAAGCCCCTTTTCAGACTTTTACCGAAAACGGATTTCCAAAATCGCTCATAGATGAATTGGAAAAGAGAACGGGACATAAAGTGATTGGAAATAAATCCGCAAGCGGAACGGAGATTTTAAAGGAACTTGGAGAGCGGCAGATGAAGACGGGAGAATTGATTGTGTATACCTCTGCGGATTCTGTACTGCAAATGTGCGGGCATGAGCAAACATTCGGATTGCAGGAGTTATACCGGTGTTGTGAAATTGCACGCGAACTCACTTTAAAAGATGAATATAAAGTAGGAAGAGTCATTGCCCGACCGTATATAGGGAATTCCAAAGACAATTTTAGCCGCACAAGCAATCGTCATGACTATGCATTAAAACCATTTGGGCGAACGGTGTTAAATGAATTAGAGGATGAGAATTATGATGTTATTAGTGTTGGAAAAATTAATGATATTTTTGATTCTGAGGGAATTACCCAGGCGTATCGGTCTCAAAGTTCTGTTCATGGGATGGAACAGACGATAGAACAGGCGAAGAAGGATTTTTGCGGATTATGTTTTACGAATTTAGTAGATTTTGATGCTCTTTGGGGGCATCGCAGGAATCCCGAAGGTTATGCAAAGGAATTGGAAAAATTTGATATGGGACTCGGAGAGCTTTTGAAAAGTTTAAGGCAGAATGATCTTCTGATTCTTTCTGCGGATCATGGAAATGATCCGACTGCTCCGGGGACCGATCATACTCGTGAGAAAGTACCGTTTGTCAGCTATTCTCCTTCGCTGAAAGCGGATGGATTTCGGCTTCCGGAAGCCGAAACATTTGCGGCGGTTGGAGCAACCGTTGCAGATAATTTTCATGTAAAAATGCCGGAAATAGGAAATTCTTATTTAAAATATTTTAATTTATAGTTATATGACCGTATCATAGAAATGGATGTGGACAAGATGGACAGAAGTTTTCTGTCCATTTTGTCTTTTAGAGGAAATTTTTTAGGATTTTTATACCCGATGTTTTGAAGTATAAATTGTTTATCTGTGGGTCCCTATTAAAAAAAACTATAGCAAATCCAAAGTTTTTCATATTATACAAATTTCTATTCTTTTGCTATACTTTAGAGCATCCAGAAGAGAACAAAACGTACAAGGATGTGAGAGGAGGAAATTGGATGCAGAAATTAAGCAGTTCACTGAATGGATTTGGAGAGTCTGTCATCCGGATGATGACAAGGCTTTCTGCAGACAACACAATCAATCTGGCACAGGGATTTCCCGATTTTGATCCGCCGGAAGAATTATTGGAGGCGTTAAAAAATACAGCGGATCATGGACCGCATCAATATGAAATTACGTGGGGATCAAAATTGTTTCGGGAGCTTCTTTCAAGGAAGCAGTCAAAACTCATGGGCTTTGAAATTGATCCTGAAGAGGAAATCGTGGTTACCTGCGGCTCCACAGAGGCGATGATGACAGCAATGAAAGCGATTTGCGAACCCGGAGATAAGGTGGTTATTTTTTCTCCTTTCTATGAAAATTATTCAGCAGATACAATTTTATGCGGTGCAGAGCCAATCTATGTTCCGTTGGTGCCCCCGGAGTTTTGTTTTGACAGAGAAGAACTTCGCAGAGCTTTTGAGCAAAAGCCAAAAGCATTGATTCTTTGTCATCCATCAAATCCGACGGGCAAAGTTTTTACGAGAGAGGAACTGACCTATATTGCAGAGCTGGCAGAGGAATTCGATACTTATGTAATTACAGATGAAGTCTACGAGCATATTGTGTATGAACCCAACGAATATATCTATTTTGCAAGTCTTCCGGGGATGCGAAGAAGAACTGTTTGCTGCAGTTCTTTATCCAAAACATATTCCATTACAGGATGGAGAATCGGATATGTTATTGCGCCAAAAGAAATTGCTGGAGTGTGCAAGAAAGTTCATGATTTCTTAACCGTCGGTGCGGCGGCTCCGCTTCAAAAAGCAGCGGCAGCAGGTCTTGCGTTTGACGATTTTTATTATCAAGAATTTCGAGAGATGTATACAAGAAAGAGAGATTTATTTCTGCGGGGGCTTCGAGAGGCTGGATTGGAATTTTATGAACCGCAGGGCGCTTATTATGTTTTGGTGGATATTTCAAAATTTGGATATTCCAGTGATTTGCAGTTCTGCAAATGGCTGATTCAAGAGATTGGTGTGGCTGCGGTGCCCGGCTCCAGCTTTTTCCAAGAAAATGTACAAAATTATATTCGGCTGCACTTTGCTAAAAAGGATGAAACTTTAAAAGAAGCCTTGCGGAGACTAAAGAAGCTGAAGGATTTTAAAGAGACGGGCGGAAAGTAAAAAAGTAATAGAAAAAGAGGAGAAAGACGATGAAAAGATTGAAAAAATTAGTGGGAATTGTTATGATTGGGATATTGACCGTCAGTGTATTATTATCCGGCTGCGGTAAAAAGGAGAAGAAAAAAGAAATTACTATCGGCGTGTGCGCAGGACCTTATGGAGAAATGGTCAAACAAGCAATTTCGCCGATTCTTGAGAAAAAAGGGTATCAGGTTAAGGTGACAGAATTCAGTGATTATATTTTACCGGACAAGGCCCTTGCCAATGGGGAAATTGATGCCAATTTAATGCAGCATACAGTATATTTGGAGAAATTTTCCAAGGATAATAAGTTAGAACTTGCCAAAGTGATCAGCGTGCCCACGGCAGGTGCCGGGATTTTTTCAAATACAATTAAAGATTTAAAAGACTTAAAAGATGGAGATAAGGTAGGGATTCCAAATGACCCTTCCAACCTTGCAAGAGCACTGGGAATTTTGCGGAAAGAAAAACTAATTACAATAAAATCCGGGGTAGAGGATACGAAGGCAGCGGTAAAAGATATTGCATCGAATCCAAAAAACTTAAAGTTTGAGACCCTGGATGCAGCGCAAATTTCCAGAAATCTGGATAGTTTGGCAATCGGTGTGATTCCGGGGAATTATGCTTATGCGGCAAACCTTGACTTTGGCAATGCACTGGCGCTTGAGACCTTAGCGGAAGGTTATAAAAATGTGATTGCAGTCAAGAAGGAGAATTTGAACCGCCAACTGGGCAAAGATCTCAAAGCGGCTGTTGAATCCAAAGAATTTTATACTGCTATTACAAAGAAAGGAAGCAAATTTAAAGATTTCCAGAAACCGCAGTGGTGGGTGGAAAAATATGAGAAATAAATGACGAGAAAGGGTGGAAAACGTGATTGAGTTAAAGAATATTGATGTGGCATTCGGAGAGAAAGGCCATTTGTTTAAGGCGGTAGATGATGTAAGTCTTACCATTGAAAAGGGAGAGGTTTTTGGTATCGTCGGACCGAGCGGTGCCGGAAAGAGCACATTGGTTCGTGTCATCAATCTTTTGCAGCGTCCTACAAAAGGGCAGGTGCTGATTGAAGGACAGGACATTACCAGACTAAACCGAAAGGAATTGAGAAATGTTCGCTTGAATATCGGAATGATTTTTCAGCACTTTAATTTGATCAGCGGTTCCACAATTGCAGAAAATGTTGCATTTTCTTTGTATGCAAATCACTATCCAAAGGATAAGATTCAGCAGAGAGTCAAGGAACTTCTGGAGCTGGTGCATCTTCCGGAAAAGGCGGATGCATATCCTGCCAATTTAAGTGGGGGGCAGAAGCAGAGGGTTGCCATTGCAAGAGCTCTCGCAAACAACCCGGAAATTCTTCTCTGTGATGAAGCAACCTCGGCATTGGATCTTGAGAATACAGAAGAAATTGTTTCATTATTAAAAGAAATTAATGAAAAAACAAATATTACCATTGTGTTTATTACCCATGAAATGGAAGTTGCAAAAAAATTATTTGACCGTATTGCATTTATGGAACAAGGGAAACTAAAAGAGGTAACGGATATTTATAGCGCTTTCACAGAACCGAAATCCGATATTGCAAAAAGTTTAGTAGACAGAGTTCTCAATGTGAATGTGCCGGAAGCATTAATGGTGAAGGAGGATGAGGAATTACTTCGTCTGAGTTATACAGGGGACGATTCCTATGATCCGGTCATCAGCATGGCATCGAAAAATTATAATATTACCATGGATATTATCAATGGAAAAGTAGATGATATTCATAACAAACCTTTTGGAATGTTGGTTGTGATTCTTAGAGGAGAGGCAGAGGAACGTGCCAGAGCTTTAGATTATATTGAGAAAAATGTTTATAAGCTGGAGAAATTGGGAGGAAATGAACATGAGTGAGACGTTTGAAATCATAGAATCAGAATTTGCGCAGGCATCCTTTGAGACCTTTCAAATGGTGTTGATTGCCATGGTTGCCGCCGCAGTGCTTGGAACAGTGCTTGGATTAATTTTACATTTAACATCCAATCCGCTGTTTTATAAAAACCGGGTGATCAATGGAATTGCGGGAACAATTATTAATATTATCCGCTCTATGCCGTTTATCATTCTGATCATTGTATTGATTCCGGTGACCAGGATTGTTGTGGGAACTTCCATTGGCGCTCTTGCTGCATCCGTTTCCCTGTCCATCGCATCCATTGCATTTTTTGCCAGATTGGTTGAGGGTGCATTTAGTGAAGTGGATAAGGGAGTCATTGAAGCGGCGGTTGCTTCCGGGGCAAGTACCTGGCTTATTATCCGAAAAGTATTGTTTGTGGAGGCAACTCCGGGATTAATTCGCGCTTTGACTGTTACCTTTGTAAGCATTATCGGATACTCTGCAATGGCAGGTGCAGTCGGAGGCGGAGGAATCGGAAATCTTGCAATTATGTACGGATATAATCGTTACCAGACGGGAGTTTTACTTTTTACGGTCGTAGTGCTAATTGTTATCGTGCAGCTGGGACAATGGATTGGAGATAAAATTGCAATGGCATTTACCAGAAAATAAAGGAAGAATGACCATGGAAGAATTATTAAACTTAATAGAAGATCCCGAACGTGTGATTTTAGATCAGATAGAGGAAGTATATTTGACAGATAGTTTAGGGCGAATGAAAGGATCGGCAGGAGCGCTGGTTTTTGCGAAAACAACAGAGGAAGTAAGCAGGGTTATGAAGTTTGCCTTTGAACATAATATTCCGGTGACTCCAAGAGGAGCCGGAACCAATTTGGTCGGTTCCACGGTACCGGAAGAAGGCGCCATTGTGTTAGATCTATCTAAGATGAACCGAATTCTTGAGATTGATCAGGAGACAATGACGGCAACTGTGGAGCCGGGAGTGGTTCTTAGTGATTTTCAGAGTGAGGTGGAGAAGCTGGGGCTCTTTTATCCTCCGGATCCGGGAGAAAAAAAGGCAACCATTGGCGGAAATATCAGTACCAATGCTGGTGGTATGCGAGCGGTAAAATATGGGGTTACCAGAGATTATGTCCGAAGTCTTGAAGTTGTGCTGCCCAACGGAGAGATCATGAAGGTCGGAACCAAAACAGTCAAGGATAGTTCCGGACTTGCGTTGAAGCAGCTTTTCATTGGATCAGAAGGAACACTGGGGATTATTACAAAAGCTGTTTTGAAATTAATCATAAAGCCGTCGGTATCCGTAGGAGTGTTATTGCCTTTTGAAGATTTAAAAAGCGGAATCGGTGGAGTTTTCCATGTGATTCGTGGAAATGTAGATCCTACTGCCATTGAGTTCGTGGAGAGAACGGTGATTTCTTTGGGAGAAGATTATACTGGACTGTCCTTTCCTTATCCCAATGCAGGCGCTTATCTGATTTTGACATTAGATGGGGAGGATCTGAGCGAGATCAGTCACAGAATTGACAGGCTGAGAAAGATTGCGGTAGACTGCCATGCTATGGATGTGCTTGTGTTGGAAGATCAAAAAATCGTGGATACGGTCTGGACGATCCGGGGATGCCTTGTGAAAGCAGTGGAAGCAAAATCTGAACAAATTCCGGTGGATATTGTGGTTCCGATCAATCAATCTGCAAAATTTATTGAATATGTACATATGGTGGAGCAAGAGACCGGAGTTTCTATGATAAGTTTCGGGCACGCAGGAGACGGCAATGTCCATCTTTGTGTCATTCGGGGAGACCGCAGTGCAAAAGAGTGGGACCATTTAAGCAGAATTGTTTTGAAAAAAATTTATGATAAGAGTCATGAACTTGGAGGTTTGACTTCCGGAGAACATGGCATTGGTCTGAGCAAAAAAACATATTTTTTGAGAGCGATGGAACAAACCAATCTTCAGGCAATGCAAAGTATTAAGAAAGCGCTGGATCCGAAAAATTTATTAAATCCGAAAAAAGTATTTCAAGAATAAATAATTTCTTTTCTTCTGGACAAACTAAGCTTATAAAATTGTTTAGAAGAAAAGGAGAAGTTAATATGAAAAAAACAATTTTGACAATGTGCGTTGTAATGACGTTTGTTTTTGGCACGTCTGTTGTATTTACCGGATGTCGGAACAAAAACGATGATAACAAGGCGACGACAGAGGGAACTTCAGAAAATGCCTCTGCAAGTACCGACGAAGACAGTGTGGCAGATGATGCCGCAGATGCGGTGGATGATGTAGCAGATGGTGCGGCAGATGCAGTAGATGATGTAGCGAACGGTGCGGCAGACGCAGTGGACGATGTGGCAAATGGTTTTGACAATTACGATGATGCTCATGATTATCTGTTAAATCGTCTGGGAAAAGACAATAAAAACGCAAAATATGAAGTGCGCAATGAAACAAAGGATACGAAAGAATATCGAGATGGTGCAAAAGGATATCATTTTGAGATCTATGACACATCAGATGATTCCGGTAAAAAATATGGAGATTTCTATGTAGATAAAGATACAGGAAAAATTTACCGCAAAGATACCAAAACAAAAAAAGTAACAGAATATAAGTCCAATTCAAAATAATACTATGGTTGGAGAGAAAAAGTGCAGGAAAATTTTATTCCTGCGCTTTTTTTAATGCATTTTTAATTGCCTGTTTTAATATGGTATTGGTGTACTGATTTTGATTTCCGAATTTAAGTTCGTCGACACTGTCAACCTTTGGAAGCTGTTCATTGATTTGGGTGAGAGATGGCTCGATCAGAGGATACATTGTTTTGACTGTTTTACTTAAATGTTTCAAGGAAGCAGATTGTGCTTTGCCGTCTTTGACGGTGACTTGAAGCTCCAGCTCGTTTTCACCTAATTGAAGAGGTGAAGAATAGACTCCTTCTATGTAACCGGATGTTTCTTTTGCTGCTTCTTTTTTATCAGACGGCATAAACATAAAAATCAGTAGTAATATCAACAGGATTCCAAGCAGAATAAAAATCCCGGTGTAAATAAGTTCCCTGGCTTTGAAGACGACAATTTTCGTTTTTGATGACATGGCTTCCTCCTAAAAAGATTCTATTATAATATATGTTGTTTTTGGAAGAAATAGAACCTGAAATGGGTTGTATTGCATTCAGGTGTTCCAAATGTTATATTTGAAGAAAAAGGGGGAAAGCATGGCATTACAATTTATTTTAGGACCGGCGAGATCCGGAAAAACCAGTTATATTTTTGAACGAATGATTGAGGAATCTATGAAACACGAAGACCAGGATTTTTTTCTGATTGTACCGGATCAGTCAACATTAACTGCTCAAAGTGAATTGGTAAAAAGACATCCCAGACACGGAACCTTTCAGATCGATGTGGTAGGATTTTTTCGTTTGGCTTATAGGGTATTTGAGGAATTATCCTATGTACCCAAGGATCTTTTGGAAGATGAAGGAAAGTCCATGGTGATTAGAAAAGTGATGGAGCAGAGAAAAAAACAACTGAAAGTTTTTGGCTCCAGCATGAAAAAGCAGGGATTTATTGATGAATTAAAATCTTTTTTTGCCGAAATTTATCAGTATGATATTTCCAAGGAAGCGCTGCAGCAGGTTACTGAGCAAATACAGCAGGAAGGACTGCGTGCAAAAATGCAGGATCTTTTGTTGATTATGCAGGGATTTGAAGAATATATTAAAGATCGTTATTTAATTTCGGAGCAGCTGTTGGATGTTCTTGCAGATAAGATTCAAATATCTGAAAAATTAAACCATGCAGTATTTTATTTGGATGGATTTACGGGCTTTACTCCTATTCAGAGAAAAGTCATTGAAAAATTACTGCGTATTGCAGATAAGGTATATGTATCACTGACGCTGGATATAGGGGCTTTCAAGACACCATATCGAGAATACGAACTGTTTGCTATGCCGAAAAAAGAACGACAGGAATTAATTTCTCTTGCACAAAGCGCAGGAACAGAAGTTCTTCCGGATATTGTCTGCGAGCCGGATGAAAGAGATTCCAAAGAGCTGCGTTTTTTAGAACAAAACATCGAGCGTTTTCCTTATGGACAGTATTTAGAAGAACCGGAGGATTTGAAGATTTGCTGCTGTCTAAATCCCAGAGAAGAAAGCCGTATGGCTGCAAATCGAATTGAGACATTGGTTCGGTCAGGACGTTATCGCTATCAGGACATTGTAGTTTTAACAGCAGATATGCAGGATTATCAAAGTCAACTGGAAAAAAGTTTTGAAGATCTTCACATTCCTTACTTTGTGGATGCCAATCGAAAACTGCTCAACCATCCATGCATTGAAACGATTCTGTCTGCTTTAAAGATGATTCAAATGGATTTTTCTTATGATATGGTGTTTCGCTATTTAAAATCCGGCTTTTCATGCTTGTCTTTGGAAGAGGCAGACTTTCTGGAAAATTATGTGGTGGCGCTTGGAATTCGCGGATTTGCCAGATGGAATCGTCCGTTTACTTCCAAAGCATTTACGGAAGAAGAGACAGCGCTGGCGGAAACTTTAAGACAGCGTTTTATGGAAGAAGTGAAACCTTTAAAAACGGGTCTGAAACGGAGAAACAGTACCGTTTTAAAGAAGGTTATCTGCCTGTATGAATTTTTAGAACAAATAGATGTTTATGGAAAAATGAAAGTGCAGCAGGAAGTTTTTTTGGAGAGAGGAGATCTTCTTCAGGCAAGTACTTATAGCAAGGTCTACGACCAGGTTTTAGATTTGATGGAACAGATGGCAGATATTCTGGGAGAAGAGAAGCTTTCTTACGATGATTTCTTTTCTGTTTTGGAAAGCGGTCTGGAAGAAATGGAAATGGGAGTGATTCCGCCCAGCCTGGATCAGGTGGTCATTGGCGATGTAAAGCGAACGAGAACTCAGGGAGTCAAGGTATTATTTTTTCTTGGCGTAAATGAAGGAATGGTTCCGGCAGTCAGCGAAGGAGGAGGGGTTATGAACGATCGTCAAAGGGAAATCCTAGGCGATTATGGATTGAATTTAGCGCCCGGGTTGAGGCAGTCGGCCTATATGGAACAGTTTTATTTATATTTGGCAGTTTCCAAGCCGTCGGATCAATTGTATTTATCTTACAGTCGAATGAGCGCCGCCGGAGAGCAAAGACGTCCTTCTTATTTCATTGAACGATTTCGGAAAATTTTTCCAAAGCTAAAGGTGATGGGAGAATCAGAAATGGAAAATACAGGATACACTGTGGAGGAAGCGCTGGAACAGATGATTGCATGTCTTCAATCGGATTTGCAGGGAGATAACTTCTCATGGATGCAAAGTCTTTATTTTGCGCTGAAAGACTTTAAACCAGTGGCAGATTATGTGGATGCGAAGTTTTATAAAAATGAAGCGGCGCCTCTGAGTGTGGATTTGATACACTGTCTTTATGGCGATGTATTGTCCGGAAGTGTGACAAGGATGGAGCAGTTTGCGGGATGCGCATTTGCACATTTTATGCAGTATGGACTGAAGCTTCGGGAGCGACTGGTATATGAAATTCTTCCGGCAGATATGGGACAGATTTTTCATAAAACGATGGAGTTTGTGGGGAAACGTACGGATTGGAAATTTGCGGATGATGATTCCAGAGATGCTTTTGTATGTCAGGTGGTAGAGGACGCGGTATCGGAAGTTCAGAAAGAAATCTTTTTTAGTACCAGCCGTAATGAGTATTTACTGGAGCGTATGAAACGGATTTCCAAACGAGCGGTATGGGCTATGGAGCAGCATATTTTAAGAGGAGATTTTACACCGGAAGAGTATGAGATTGCTTTTTCTGAAAGAAATCATTTGGATTCTATGACCTTTTCGCTGGAAAATGGAAAGAAGATGATGTTTTCAGGAGTAGTAGACCGCATGGATAGTATAGAGGACGAAGAAAATAAGTATATTAAAATTTTAGATTACAAATCAGGAAATGTGAAATTTGATTTTGCTAAAATTTTTCACGGTTTGCAGATGCAGCTTGTGATCTATATGAATGCAATGCTGGAGCTTTATGAGAAGAAATCTGGCAAAGCAGTTTACCCGGCAGGGATGTTTTACTTTCATCTGGACGATCCGATTGTGGAAGGAGGAGATCTGAAAGAAACAGAGGAAAATCTGCTGAAAGATATGAAAATGAGCGGTGTGGTGAATGAAGATTTCCATTTGATCCCACAAATGGAACATGCCGGATCGGAAGGATATTTGACGCTTCCGGTTCGTGCGACAAAAAGCGGTTTTGATAAGCGGTCTTCTGTGTTAAATACAAATCAGATGTTAAATCTTGGAACTATGGTACACCAGAAGATTACAGAGCTGGGAAACTCTTTAATGGATGGAAAGATTTCCATTGAACCTTACGAATATAATGGAAGAATGCCTTGTGATTACTGCAGTTTCAGAAACATCTGTGCTTATGAAAATGGTGTTGATCCGGTTAAAAAAATAAAAAAAATATCGCTGGAGGAGGGAAAACATGCCTTGGACAAAAGAACAGAAAAAAGTCATTGAGCAAAGAGATGCAGATATTTTGGTGTCTGCCGCCGCAGGCTCAGGAAAGACAGCCGTGCTGGTCGAGCGTATTATTCAAAAAGTTGTAGACGAAAAACATCCTCTGGATGTGGACCGGCTGCTGGTTGTAACGTTTACCAAAGCAGCAGCCGGAGAGATGAAGGAAAGAATTGCGGCGGCTTTGGATGAAAAAGTCAAGGAAAATCCTCAAAATCAGCACTGTGCCAAACAGTTATCTTTGGTACATAAAGCTCAGATTACGACTATTCACAGCTTTTGTATGAATCTTGTAGAGGATTATTTTTATGTTCTGGGTGTTGATCCGAATATTTCACCGGGTGAGGAGGGACGTCTGTCGGTCCTGCGCAGTGAGATTTTGGATGAAATATTAGAAGAAGCTTATGAGAAAAAGGAGCCGGATTTTATCAATTTCATTGAATCCTATTCTCCGGGGAAAAATGATCAGATCATCAGCGATTATATTTTGAAGCTTTATCAGAATGCAAGAAGTCATGTAGAACCGAAGCGTTGGCTTTTAGAAGCGGAGCAAAATCTTTCGGTATCTTCGTTGGAAGAATTTCAAAAGGCTCCGTTTGTACATGATATTTTTAAAGACGCCAAAAGGTCTTTGAAAAGTGCAGCTCGTATGATTTCCCAGGCGAAAGATTTGGCGCAGCAGGAAAATGGTCCTTATTTTTATCAGAAAACTCTGGAACAGGATGCTGAGAATTTATCAGATCTTCAAAAGACACAAAATTTTCGGGAATTTTGTGAGAAGTTTCTGGAAGTAAAAAAACCAAGATTAAGCGGCAGAAAGAAAAAAACAGATATGATTGATCCTGAGCTGCAGGAGCAATGTAAGAAGCTGCGAGAACGCGCATATGGTCTTATCAGTGAGCTTCACAGCGCTTATTTTTATGCAAAGGAAGACGAGATTTACCGAGAACTCAAACAGATGGGGGCTCCTTTGACCGCTTTGATTCGTTTGACTGAGAACTTTATGGAGCGCTACAGCGAGAAAAAGATCGAAGAAAATATAATGGATTTTGACGATATGGAACATTTTGCTCTCCAATTGTTAATTGATCACTTTGAGGAAGATGGAAGACCGGTGCCAAGCAAAATTGCAGAAGAGAAGTCAGAAGAATATGAAGAAATTTATATTGATGAATATCAGGACAGCAATTATATTCAAGATGCAATCCTTCGAAGCATATCGAGAGAAGCCAGCGGCGGACATAATATGTTTATGGTAGGAGATGTAAAACAAAGCATCTACAGCTTTCGTCTGGCGAAACCGGAGCTTTTTTTGGAAAGATATCATCGGTATCAAAAAGCAGAAGAAGAAGAATACCAGCTGATTGAGCTGCGGAATAATTTCCGAAGCAGAAAAGAGGTCCTGCATTTTGTCAATGATATTTTTTATGAGATTATGCATGAGAGTCTGGGGAACATTGAATATACAAAAAATGTGGCACTGGTGCCCACAATGGAGTTTCCGGACGGATGCGATGCTTTCACTGAGATCCTTTTGTTAGATCAGGAAGTCGTCAGTCAATCAGAGGAAGAGGCGATGATCCTGGAGGCAAGGATGATTGCAGATCGAATTGAGCATATGATCCATGGGGAAAATCCAATGATGATTACAGGAAAGGACGGGGATGGAAATCCATGTCTACGGAAAGCAAGGTACAGCGATATTGTCATCTTGCTACGTTCTATGAAAGGGAATGCAGAGATTCTCCAAAAGGAATTGATGGGTAAGGGAATTCCTGCTTTTGCGAATAGCCAGAAAGGCTATTTTGATACAGTGGAGGTACGTACCATCTTAAGTTTGCTGGCTGTGGTGGATAATGTTTATCAGGATATTGACATGGCGGCGGTACTGAGGTCTCCGATCATCGGAATGTCAGAGGAAGACCTTGGATGGCTGAGAGTAAAAGGAAATGCCTCGTCATTGTATGAGTGCTTAAAAAATACGAAAGAAACTCTGGAGCTATCAGGAAAAACGCTTTCTTTGCTGGAACAGTTCCGTGGGGCAAAGACTTATATGTCTCTTACAGAATTGCTGTGGATGATGTTAGAGCAGACTGGGTATTATTATTATGCAGGAGCAATGCCGCAGGGGAAAAAACGTCAGGGAAATTTGCAGATGCTGGTGGAACAGGCGAAGGCTTTTGAACATCATCAGGTGAAGGGATTGTTTCATTTTATACGGTTTATAGAGCAGTGCAAAGAATACGATATGGATTTTGGAGAGGCAAATATGATAGGGGAGAATGAAGATCTCGTGCATATTTCCAGCATACATAAGAGTAAGGGACTGGAGTACCCGATTGTATTTGTTTCAAAGCTCCATCAGAAATTTAATTTGCAGGACAGCAAGGGAAGTATCATTTTCCATGGAGACTACTTTATCGGTGCAGACAGGATCGATCCTGTTCACAGAAGAAAACAGACGACCATTCTAAAAAGTATGATTAGCCGTCAAATGAAAAAAGATGCGTTGGGAGAAGAGCTTCGTGTGCTTTATGTGGCGATGACCCGTGCGAAAGAAAAGTTGATCCTTACAGGAATCCGAAAGGAAGAAATTCACTGGGAAGATTCTCGCAGGGCAGAATATGCGGATTTGATTTCAGCTGGTTCTTATTTGGATTGGATTTTAAGAATTCTTCCGCGAGTGCCCAAAAATGATTTTCGGCTGAAAATTTGGACATTGGAAGATTTTGCATGGGAAAATGCCGCAAAAGAACTGCAGACAGAGATGGATCGGGAAATTTTTCTGCAGAGACTATACCATCAAATTCCAGAGGAGGAAGTGGAACGGCGAAAAGAAGTATTTTCTTACGAATATCGGAATCAGGCGGAGACGAAGGGGCAATTGAAGTATTCTGTTTCGGAAATCAAACGTATGAGCCAGATGTTTGATACGGAAGAATCTATCCATCGAAAGGATGAGAGAGAAGAAGAGAGAAGAATTCCTGAATTTGTCAAGCCAAAAAAAGAATTTTCTGCAGTTTTTAAGGGTACGGCGGTGCACAAAGTTTTAGAGCTTCTGGATTTTTCCAAAACTTATACGATGAAAAGTCTGAATGAACAGATTGCGGTCTGGTGCAGCGAAGGGAAATTGAAAAAAGAATATGAAAAGATGATTTATCGAAAAGAAATTCTTTTATTTTTACAATCTGATTTAGGGAAACGAATCCGTAAGGCAGCCATTTGCGATAAGGTATTTCAGGAACAGCAGTTTGTATTGGGAGTGCCGTTTTCCAAGCTTCACAAAGGGGGACATGAGAATTCTTATGTGGTCGTTCAGGGAATCATAGATCTTTACTTTGAAGAGGACGGAGAACTTGTTTTAGTAGACTATAAAACAGATCGGGTACCGAACGAAGGTGGAAAAGATCTTCTGAAAAAGAGATATGAAGTGCAGCTTCGTGCCTATCAGCAGGCATTGGAGCAGGTGACGGAGAAAAAAGTCAAGGAAGTCATTATCTATTCTTTGGCATTGGGGCAAAGTATCCTGATTTAGTTGCTGAAATTTTATGAATATTTAACAAAATCTCATGGTTTCTTAAGAAAGAAAACACAGGATTGTTACAACTTTCTGGTATACTAGATACTATCAGAAAGGAGGATACCTACATGGAACAAAAACAATTACCGACAGTGGAAGAACTAATGAAAAAAAGTATTACGTTTGCCTTGGCGGCAACATTGATTGCAGGTACATCCAATATTTCATCCATAAAAGATAAGATTCGTGTCAAAGAAAGCCGGCGTGGAACCATTGTCATACAGGCGAATGAATGATTCTGATTTTTTTGGATATGCTAAGAGAGAACATACTTAGCAAATCAAGAAAGGATGATACAGTTATGGCAAAGGAAAAAGAATTTATAGAGAAGTCCTTTGAAGAAATGGACGAGACAGAGCGGCTGAAATATGAGGTCGCGGTGGAACTCGGACTTGCAGATCGGATTAAGGAAGGCGGCTGGCAGTCTTTGTCTGCCAGTGAAACCGGCAAGATCGGGGGAATTATGAACCAAAAAATGAAAGATCAGAATAGAGATTCATGACAGAAAAAGAACCGGTATCCCAAAGTGGATATTGGTTCTTTTTGTGATAGGGATGAGTCGAAGTCTGGGCTTGCCCGAGACTGGCAACCCTTACAATCCCGGAATGTGTCTTTTTGCACTTTCGGTGATTCTTCTTTGCTTTTGCGAGAAACATTGTTATAATGAGTGCATAAAGTCGAAAAGAGGAATCAGGATGATAACGAGAAAAGAATTTGAACAGGCGTTGTCAGAACGTCAGACCAGAGTGGTGCGGGAACGGTTAAAAAAAGGTCGGGCAGCCATTGCGGGACTTGGAGGATTGGGATCGAATATAGCGCTGATGCTTGCAAGGACCGGAATTGAAAGGCTGTTTCTAGTGGATTTTGATTTTGTGGATATTTCAAATTTAAATCGTCAGGCGTATACCATAGATCAGATTGGCATGGCGAAGACAGAGGCTTTAAAGGGGTTGATTCATAAGATCAATCCGTGGATGGAAGTAGAAGTCTATCAGGGAAAGATTACAAAGGAAAATGTAAAAGAACTGTTTGGAGGAGAGTCAATTTTGTGTGAGGCTCTGGATGATGCTTTTGCGAAAACAGAACTCATTGAGACGGCATTGATCGAGCTACCTGATATCAAGATTATTTCCGGAAACGGTATGGCGGGAACTTATAGCTCCAATTTAATTCAAACGCGGCGAGCGATGAAACGTCTTTATGTGTGCGGAGATGAAACCCATGGAATTTCTAAGGAGGAATCGTTGACTTCTGCGAGGGTTTCCATCTGTGCTGGACATGAGGCAAATATGGCAATTCGATTAATGTTGGGAGAGGAAGATGTCTAATATGGAAGGAAAACATTTGATTGCGGTTACAAATCGTCATTTATGCAAGCAGCCGTTTCTGGATGTGATAAAAAATCTGACGAGGCGGGATTTAAAGACCATTGTTTTGAGGGAAAAAGATCTGACGGAGGAAGAATATCTTAAGCTTGCCGGACAATGCAAAGAAATATGTGAGGAAACAGGAGCGTCCCTGACCCTTCATAATTTTGTAAATGCAGCCAGAACTTTAAAAATTGATCGAATACATCTCCCATTTCCTATGTTTTTAAAGGAAGCGGGGAATCTGGATGACTTTACCTCGGTCAGTACATCCATTCATAAACCGGAGGAGGCAAAAAAAGCACAGGATTTAGGAGCGGATTTTGTTTTTGCAGGTCATGTTTTTGTCACAGACTGCAAAAAGGGGCTGAAACCCAGAGGGCTTGATTTTTTAAGGCAAACTGTAGAATGTGCAGAGATACCGGTCTATGGAATTGGAGGAATTCATAGAGAAAACATGGATCAGATTATGGAAACCGGAGCGGCAGGAGCGTGTATGATGTCTGAGTTTATGAAGTTGTCTGTTTAAGGTGGACTTATTTTTTGTGTTTTGATATGATAAAGAGAAATATGAAAACACGAATTTTAGTAAGCAGGAGAAAGTGATGAAATTTACAGAAAACTTAACAAAACCAATCTCAAAAATTTTAAAATTTCTTCTTCGCAGGCTTGTGTTTGTGGCAGTTGCCATTGTTTTGCAGATTGTTTGGATGACATATCTGTTCATGGTAATTGGAGAATATTCAAAGCTGATTGAGTGGATTTTCCGAATTGGTGCCATTTTGCTGGTTGTGTATATTGCCAACAAAGATGACAATCCTGCATATAAGCTGGCATGGACAATCCCGATTTTAATTTTTCCGATTTTCGGGGCTGTGCTTTATCTGATGCTTGGTGATAAGCAGCCGTCAAGAAAATTGAGACATGCCCTGGAAGAGTCCATTGAAGATACGCAGTTTTTATTGGGACAGGATTACAGCGTGATGGAGAATCTGGAAAAAGAAGATTTTCAGGTGGCAGGTCAGGCAAAATACATTGACCGATATGGAGGATATCCGATTTATCAAAATTCAGATGCCCAATATTATCCATCTGGAGAAGCAATGTTTGAGGAGCTTCTGGAAGATTTAAAGAAGGCAAAGCATTATATTTTTATGGAATTTTTCATTGTAGCCCGTGGGTATATGTGGGATACGATTCTGGAGATTTTGAAGGAGCGGGTCGATGACGGAGTGGAAGTCCGTTTCATGTATGATGACGTGGGATGTGTTGATCTTCTGCCTTATAAATATTATAAAGAACTGGAAAAGTACGGAATTATGGCAATGGCATTCAATCCGATCAAACCGTTGGTTTCTACGGCGTGGAATAATCGAGATCATCGAAAGGTCATTGTGATTGACGGTCACACGGCATACACAGGCGGACTCAATTTAGCGGATGAATATATCAATCGTATCGAGCGTTTTGGTTATTGGAAGGACGCCGGACTTCGGGTGACCGGAGATGCGGTTTGGAATTTTACCGTGATGTTTTTACAGGTTTGGAATGCTCTGCGAAAAACCGATGAAGGATATGGTGCGTTTCTGCCTCATAAACATTACGACGAAGCCTTTGTGGGAAAGGGATATATCCAGCCTTATGCGGATAACCCTCTGGACCATGAAATCGTTGGTGAAAATGTTTATTTGAATATCATTAACACTGCAAACCATTATGTTTATATTTATACACCGTATTTAATTATTGATAATGAGATGATGACAGCGTTGTGTCTGGCTGCCAAGCGCGGGGTGGATGTAAGAATTGTGACACCGGAGATTCCAGATAAGAAAGCAGTATTCTGGCTGACACAGTCTTATTACGGTCAGCTTGTAGATGCAGGGATTACAATTTATCAGTATACGCCGGGCTTTATTCATGCAAAGTGCTTTGTCAGTGATGATAAGGTAGCCACAGTAGGAACCATCAATATGGATTTTCGCAGCCTGTATCTTCATTTTGAAAACGGTGTTTTTCTCTACAAGAATGATGTGGTGGAACAGATGAAAAAGGATATGCTAAATACATTTGAGATCAGCCGGCATATTACAAGACAGATGTGCCGGGGAAATCTTGGAAAAACTTTGGTTCAAAGTATCTTAAGACTTCTGGCTCCGCTGCTTTAGAAAGGAAAACAATGGAAAGTTATAAGAATTTTGCCAGAGTATATGATGAATTTATGGATCAGACGCCCTATGATACATGGTTTTGGAACCTTCAAACGGTTTTTTCGCGGTTTCTGGTTCCCAAAAAGGGAAAGATTTTAGATCTGGGATGCGGAACCGGTAAGATGTCCCGCCGACTCAGCCGCGCTGGATTTGAGGTGACAGCAGTGGACTGTTCGGCACAAATGCTGGAAATTGCCGCCAATGCATCAGCAGATCCCGTTTTATATGTGATGCAGGATATGGTATCCTTGGAAGTGCCGGAGAAAATGGATGCCGCCATTAGTATCTGTGACTGTTTGAATTATATTTTGGATGAAAAAGATTTGCGGGAAGTTTTTAAGCGGGTTAGAAATTCACTGAAGGATGGAGGAATCTTTCTGTTTGATATGAATACTCGTTTTAAATACGAACAGATTTTAGCCTGCAATACCTTTGCGGAGGATCGAGAAGATGCAAGCTTTATTTGGGAGAATTTCTATGATGAAGAAGAACGAATAAACGAGTATCAACTGAGTCTTTTCATAAAAAACGAGAGGGGTACTTATGATAAGTTTCAGGAATTGCATCTTCAGAAGGCATACGATACTCAGGAAATTTGCCAGATGCTTTTGGAGAACGGATTTGTTTCCGCAGAAGTTTTGGATGCAGAAACAATGAGAGAACCGGTGGAGGAAACAGAACGTTGCTATTTCATTGCACAGGCTTGTACAAAATAGAATGTAAATTTAGGAAGGAAATATTATGAGTGATTATATTATCAGAGGAACAGCGGCTCAGGACCAGATTCGTTTTTTTGCCGCCTGCACAAAGGACGTTGTGGAGAATGCGAGACAGAAGCACAATACCAGCCCGGTTGCCACTGCAGCATTGGGAAGATTGTTGACAGCCGGAGCAATGATGGGGAGTATGTGCAAAAATGACAGCGATGTGATTACACTGCAGATTCAGTGCAGCGGACCGATTGGAGGGCTTACCGTTACTTCAGATTCCAAGGCGAACGTGAAAGGATATGTCAATCATCCGGAAATTATGCTTCCGCCAAGCAAAGAGGGCAAGCTGGATGTGGGAAAGGCGCTGGATTTGGGCGTTTTGACTGTAATCAAAGATATTGGACTAAAGGAGCCTTATTCCGGGCAGACGCATTTGGTGTCCGGAGAAATTGCCGAGGATTTAACTTATTATTTTGCAGCCAGTGAACAGATTCCTACTTCGGTAGCATTGGGCGTTTTGATGAATAAAGATAATACTGTGCGGCAGGCAGGAGGATTTATCATTCAGATGATGCCTTTTGCAGAGGAGAAAACGATCAGCGAGCTGGAGAAAAAGATTGCGAAATTTCAGTCTGTAACGGCAGCGCTGGAAAAGGAACATACTCCGGAAAAGATGATGGAAGAGCTTTTAGGGGATCTGGGAATGAAGATTTATGATACAATGCCTACAAAATTCTTCTGTAATTGTTCAAAAGAACGGGTAGAACAGGCTGTGATCAGCGTAGGGAAAGAAGAAATTCAGTCTATGATTGATGATGGGGAGCCTATTGAAGTAAATTGTCATTTTTGTAATACGCAGTATCATTACAGCGTAGAAGACTTAAGGAGAATGCTGAAAGAAGCAGTACATTAAGCTTTAGTGGAGGGAAGGTGTGAAGGTATGAAAAAGATCGTTGTAATTTTTTTGATTCTTTTATTTGGAATGACGACAATTCCTATCGGGGCATCTGAGCAGACTAAAACAGCAGATGATATTGAGGCTGCATACAGCGGACATACATTTCAAAGAGGGGCAGACAAGGTTTATACTTTATCAGCGACAAAAAGGCAGGACAATGGAGAGATTGATCTGCCTAAAACACAGACACTGACGCTTACAGTAAAGAATGGGGCGAAAATAGATCTAACGGGAATACGGGCAGAAATGAAGAGCGATGCCGGAAAAAAAGATCTTCGGCTGACAGTATCGTCATCTTCTCAAAAGGCAGAAATTCGGATTAATTTTTCAAATTCCAGAGTGTCTACATCTTTAAACATGACAGATGAGATTTTCATATATAATAAACAAAATCAGAAAATCAAAAGTTTGTTTTTTGCCTATGATACTCCGTATTACGAGGACGAACATCATGATGGATTTAATTCTTTGAATGATTGGTCCGGCACATGGGGTTCATCGGAGGGAGAAGCCTTCCGCAGTTTGGGACGACTGGACATATATCAGACCAGTGGAGTTTTGACGTATACATATCGGGCAAAAGGAAAACAGGGCGTAAAGGCATTTCATTTGAATCCAGAGGGGAATTTTACTTTTTTAAATGGAAAAACAGAATGGACTAAGATCAATCATAAAGCGGGAGCTGTAAACAGGATTCAAATAAAATGCAAATCTTCTTATCTTGCTCAGATGAAAAAGGATTTGATTTATTATTTGGGAAAATATCAACAAACTACGATACAGTATGTATTTGATGATATTGTGGTGGAATATGCAGATGGATGTTATATTGGCGGTGCGCTGGATCCGATTTTCCTTGGACATCAGGCGACGGTAAAAATTCTTGAGAAACCTTCTCTGAAAACTACCAGCCGAAACACAACCTCAGTGAAATTAAAGTGGAAAAAGCTCGGAGGAGTCAGTGGGTATCGTATTTACCGCTCCAAAAAGAAAAATTCAGGATATAAAAAGATAAAGACGGTTTCTTCCCAATATACATCCTATCGAGACAAAAAAAGGAAATCTGCGGCGGTCTATTACTATAAAATATGTCCATATCGTAAGATTTCATATAAGACAACCTCCGGCAAAACAAAGAACATCACAATTTACGGCAACTATTCTTCAGCACATAAATCCGGTACAAGACCGAAGAAAGCGGCTTTTCGAATGAAAAAGCATGGGAGAAGATTGCAAATTATAAATAAGAAAATAAAGGGCTGTACCGGATACCGCGTCTATATGAAGCGGGGGAAACGGGGAAAATATAAAAGAATAAAACAGATGAAAGGTTCCGGAAAGCATACTTACCGTACCAAAAAGCTTCAAAGGAAAAAAGTTTATTATGTGAGAATCCGGGCGTATAAACAGATCAGTGGAAAGAAGTATTTTGGAAGTTATTCAAAATCAAAAAAGATTCGAATTTAATTTTTTAGAAACAAGGAATCAAAGAAAGGGCGCTGCTGCAAAAGTAAATGATGCATCTATTTTTGCAGTAGCGCCCTTTACAATATTTTAAGGCTTGCGTCTCTCAAAATCAAAAAAAGGGAAACAAAAGCTCTGGCGGACTTGTCCGCTCTGTTATTCGGCAGCGTTCGCTGCAAATTCTTTTGTTACAGTCTTTGCCGGCGTTTCATCGTTATGATCAGCGGTAATGTTGATGGAAACGTAATCTCTGTCTTCTTCTGATGGTTCTGGAAAGATATCTTCGTCATCAAAAGGTTCGTCGTCAAATGATTCATCATCAAAATCATCATCAAGGTTGCTGCCGGAAATTACTTCTTTGAGTTTCTTTAGAATTGCTTTGATTTGATCGCGGGCAATATAAGTAACTGTGGCAACAGTAGCTACGATTGTAGCCAGTTTGCAAAGATCTTTAAATGCTTTTTTCATAAAAAGACTCCTTTCCTTTTTCTTCTTTCATTTTATAATGAAACTCAAAAAAATGCAATGCGGGATTGACAAAATAAAATTTCGTGATAAAATCAATATATAAAATAATTTTCTGCACCGCAAGAAAGGAGGACGATGTGAAGCGATTATGTGCAAAAGCGGCACTGGAGCTGGTGCCGGATCAAGGAGTTATAGGGCTTGGAGGCGGAGAAACCATAGGGTATCTTGCAGAATATATAAAAGAGAAAAAACCTTCCATTCAAGTGGTGACACCGTCAAAAGAAACAGCTGAAACTTGTCGAAAATTGGAGCTTCCTGTGATTGAAACAGTGCAGGTGAAAAAATTGGAGATTGCATTTGACGGCTGCGATCAAATAGACAGGCAGTTGAATGCTTATAAGAGCGGAGGCGGAATTCATACTTTGGAAAAAATCATTGCCAGAATGTCCGAGGAATATGTGCTGTTGGTGGATGAAACAAAGGTGTGTGAAACTTTAGGAAACGAAATTCCAATTGTGTTGGAGATTGTACCGGAAGCAATTCAATATGTGACCGCACAGGCAGAGACAATGGGAGCTTCGGTGAAAATACGAGATCGCCATTTGCTGGAACTTTATTTCAGGGAGTTGCCGGATCTGGAAACATTAGATTGTCAATTGAAGCAGATCACAGGTGTTATTGAGACTTCGCTTTTTTATCAAGTTGCAACTGGGGCGTTGGCTGCGGGAAAAGATGGAATCAGAAAATTAACGAGAAGAAAATAAAATCATTGCGTGAATAGGAGATGAAGTGGAATGAGCACATGGGGAATCTTGGGATGCGGAACCATTGCAAATGAAATGGGAGCAGCATTTCAAAAAATGGGAAAAGAAATTTATGGAATTTGTAATCGGACGTTAGAAAAAGCAGAAAAATACGCGAAAACATACGGAGTAAAGCATGTTTTTTCTAGCTATGAGGATATGCTTGCAGATGAGGCGATTGATATTATTTATATTGCTACACCGCACAGTATGCATTATGAAAACATGAAAGAGGCTGTATGTGCAGGCAAACATGTGCTGTGTGAAAAGGCAATCACTGTGAATGCACAGCAATTAGAGGAGGTTCTTAAACTGGCAGAGGAACATCATGTGATTGTGCGGGAAGCTATGACAATCTCACATATGCCATTGTACCGGAAATTAAAAGAGAGAATGGAAGAGGGAGCCATTGGAAAGACCAAAATGATTCAGGTAAACTTTGGAAGCAACAAGGGTTATGATTCTTCCAATCGCTTTTTTGCTTTGGAGGCAGCGGGTGGAGCTTTGCTGGATATTGGAGTTTATGCAACTGCATTTGCAAGAACATTTTTAAGCGAGATGCCAAATACCATTCTTACAACCGTAGAATATCTGGAAACAGGGGCAGATGAGCAGTCCGGAATTCTTATGAAGAATACCAAAGGCGAGATGGTTGTTATGTGTCTGACGCTTCGTGCGAAACAGCCAAAACGGGGCGTGGTTACCGGAGATCAGGGATATATTGAGGTTTATGAGTATCCAAGAGCATGTAAGGCAACGATTACGAATACAGCAACCGGAGAGGTCGAGACTGTGGAAGCAGGAAAAAGTGAGGATGCTCTGCAGTATGAGGTTGAAGCAATGGAGGGAGCTGTTGCGGGAACCCTTCAGGATCACTGCCAGGAGATTACCAGAGATACCATGCGGATTCTCACAAGTATAAAAACACAATGGGGCATGAAATACCCATTTGAGTAAAAAAGAAAATGGAATATTTGTGAATTCATACTTCTTCGCACTGGACGGACCGCGTCCGATAAGGTATACTTAAGGGCAGAGAAGGAGAGGAACAATGATCCAGATTTTTAAGAATTATGAAGGACAAAAAGAATTAAAAGAGCTTGACCATATTGAATTGGAATCATGGGTAATGATTACGGACCCAACGATGAGTGAATTGATGGGAATTTCAGAGTCCTACGATATTGATATGGATGATTTGAAGGCCGCGCTGGATACAGAAGAACGCTCCCGTCTGGAAAATGAGGAAAATTATACAATGATTCTTGTAAATATTCCAGTGGTGGAAGAGGAAGATCATAAGAAATGGTATGAGACGATTCCTCTGGGGATTTTTATTACGAGAAAGATTGTATTTACAGTTTGTCTGGAAGAGACGAATATTTTAAAACAGTTTATCGACGGACTGGTATCTAATTTTTATACCTTTATGAAAACCCGTTTTGTATATCAGATTCTTTATAATAACGCCGCATTATTTCTATACTATCTGCGAGTGATTGATCAGCGGGCAAATCAGGTAGAAGATCTGCTTCACGAAACTTACCGGAATAAAGATTTGATTCAGCTGTATGATTTGGAAAAATGTCTGGTTTATTTTACAACAGCATTGAAATCCAATGAAGTGGTTCTGGAAAAATTACGAAAACATATTGGACTGCGCCATTATGAGGAAGATCAGGAACTTTTGGAGGGCGTTATTATAGAGAATAAACAGGCGATGGAGATGACAGATATTTATCATAATATTTTAAGAAGTACGATGTCTTTGTTTGGCTCCATCATTGATAATAATTTGAACCAGGTGATGAAATTTTTAGCAGCAATTACCATCATTTTAGAACTGCCGACCATGATCTCCGGTTTGTATGGAATGAATGTAAATATTGCGGGAATGCCGTTTGCAAGAGATATTTATGGATTTGCAATTATATCGGTGTTTTCATTGATCGTCTGTCTGATTGCAGTGTATATCCTAAAAAAGAAAAATATTTTGTAACAAAGGAAAGCATTATCAGCTTTCCTTTGTTACAATTTGGCAAACATTTCTCTTTTTCGCTGATTATAAAAAAGCCTTGCTTTCCTATCTCGCAAAATACGCACCGAGTGCATGAGAAGAGATCGCTTGGTTTTAATCGGAGAGATGAGACTTCATATGCTTTAATGCATTTTTTTCCAGACGGCTTACTTGCGCCTGAGAGATGCTGATTTCATCGGCAACCTCGGTTTGGGTTTTGCCTTCAAAGAATCGGAGACGAATAATGTGATATTCACGGTCGGAGAGACGGTTCATAGCTTCTTTTAAAGCAATGGATTCCACCCAGAGATCTTCTTTATTCTTCTTATCTTTCACTTGGTCCATCAGATATAAGGTGTCTCCTCCATCCTGATAAACCGGTTCGTATAAGGAGAGAGGTGTTGCAATGGCGTCCAAAGCAAACAAAACATCTTCTTTTTTCATATCAATTTCTTTTGCAATGCGTTCCAAAGAGGGTTCGCAGTTGAGCTTTTTGGTCAGACGTTCTTTCGCGTTCATTGCTTTATAGGCGATATCCCTGAGGGAACGGCTGACACGCATAGTATTATTGTCCCGCAAATATCGTTTGACTTCTCCGATAATCATTGGGACTGCGTAAGTCGAAAATTTGACGTTGAGACTTCGGTCAAAATTGTCAATGGCTTTCATCAGCCCGATACACCCTACTTGAAATAAATCATCTGCATTTTCACTGCTTCCGGAAAAGCGCTGGATGACACTCAGCACCAGTCTTAAATTTCCCTTGATGTATTGTTCCCGTGCTGCCTGATCTCCCTGTTCAATTCGTTCAAATAATGAATCTTTTTCTTCATCGCTCAGGAGCGGAAGAGCAGAAGTGTTTACTCCGCATATTTCAACTTTGTTTAGTGCCATAGTGATTCCTCCATTTGTAAATCATTCTAATAAAATGATGGACAAATTGGACATAGTTTATACGATGAAAAAATTGCCAGAGAAAATTGACTTCTAATTTTTTCGGTGCTATGATATGGGAAGAAAAGGAGATTTAGGCATGAAGAAAATTTTTGCAGCAGTCATGATGATAAGCCTCGTATTTTGTCTGGGAGCGTGCAGTATGCCATGGCAGAAAAAAGAAGAGGAAAAAGAAGAACAAAAACAAGTTGTGGAAGCTTCCAAAGTCAAAGGGAGCATGAAAGGGATGACGCTGAACGTTGGAGTGTCCAATGAGATGGAACCGTTTTCTTATTATGATCCCCAGGAGAAAAGGATTGTGGGATTTGACATTGACATGTTAGAGAAAATCAGCGAATATTTAGGGTTTGAATACAAGCTGCATCCAATGACTGTAACGGAAATGGAAAAGAAAATAAAAAGCAAAGAACTGGATCTTGCAATAGCAGGAATTTCCATTACAGAGGAACGCCAGAAACAGTTTGCATTTACGGATCCCTATTACGAGACATATCTTCAAATTATGATTCATAAAAAAACACTTATTACAGAGCGCAAAGAAATTCAAGGAAAAGTGATCGGCGTGGAAGCAGGCACCTCCAATGCAGAGTATGTGGAAGATTATATGTCAGATCATCAAAATAAAATAAAATATTATACATCGATGAAAGCATTGCTGGAGGATCTGGAAAAAGGCAGGATTGATGCAACGATTTATGATGCTCCCGGAGTAGAAAGATATTTTGAGGAGCATAGGGATCAGACCAATGTCATTGCGCTGGAAGAAAAATTAAATTCAGATGAAAGCAACTATGGAATTATGTTTTCGAAAAATTATCCGTATTTGGACCAATTTAATGTAGCGCTTCAGGTGCTGAATACGGATGGAAGTTATCAGAAAATAAAAGAAACATGGCTCAAATCAGAGGAGTAGAGTGTTTGCCGATCAGAACAGAGCAGTTTATGTATTATCAAAAAAGAATCCAGGATTTTCAAAAATCCGGGATTCTTTTTTGATAACGGTTTGTTTTCAACAGAACGGTCATTGAATGAGCTGTGTTTTAAGCCAAGTCGCTTCTTCGTCGGTTAAGTAAGAATTTACAGTATCATAGACCATCTGTTGATAATCTTTTAAAAGTTTCTTCTCTGCTTCATTTAAAAGAGAAAAGTCAACGCCGTCTAAATCAATGGGAACTGCAGTCAGGGGTTCAAAGGCAAGGAATGTACCATATTGGTTCTTGCGCCATTTTTTACAGTAAAGCATATTTTCTGTTCGGATGCCAAATTTTCCGGGAGTATAAACTCCGGGTTCATCGGTTATGACCATGCCCGGTTCTAAGACAGCATCCAGGGCATCCGGATATGATCTCCAGCGAAAAGCATTGGGACCCTCGTGGACTCCGAGAAAATATCCAACGCCGTGACCTGTACCGCATTGGTAATCTATGCCTTCTTGCCAGAGAGCCTCTCTGGCAAGAATATCAAGATTGCTTCCGCGGCATCCGAAGAGAAATTTTGCATCTGCCAATGTAAGCATAGACTTTAGTACCAGTGTAAAGCAGCGTCGTTCCTCATCGGTAATGGGACCAAGAATAAAAGTTCGGGTTACGTCAGTGGTTCCGCCGTAATACTGTCCGCCGGAGTCAACGAGAAGCATACCTTCCGCCTGTATTTCCATATCAGTTTCCTCTGTAGATTGATAGTGCATCATAGCAGCGTGGGCTTTATAGGCACAGATGGTATCAAAACTTGGACCGGTATAGTCCGGCTGCTTTTTACGTTCAAGTTCCAGTCGATCAGCGATGGAACGTTCTGTCATCGGAACTTTCCCCGCATTGGTTTTGAGCCAGTACATAAATTTAGTCATTGCAACGCCATCGCGGATATGACATTGTTTCAGATGAAAAATCTGCGTATCGTTTTTGATGGCTTTCATAGATTCGACAGGATTTTTTTTATCAATGATTTTACATTTAAACAACCGTTGATAGTGGTCATAGCTGATTTGTTTTGTATCGAGCAAAACGCTGGTATGCTGTTCGTCTAAAAAAGAGGCTGTTTTATCGTAATCCCCAATGGTGATGTGGGAATCTCTCAAATGCCGGAATGTGCCGGCGCTCACGCATTCCCTTCGGAGAAACAAAGAGCATTGCTCTAAAGTGATCCATGCATAGCTGTAAAATAAAGGGGTGCATGCAATATCATCGCCTCTTAGGTTAAAAAGCCATGCAATATCAGGGAGAGATGATAGAAATAAAGCCTGTGCGCCTTCCTGTTGCATAATATTTCTCAGACGTTTTAATTTTGATGCATAAGTCTCGCCGGTATAGCGCAGATCATGTTCATAGATCGGCTGTTTGGACATAGCGGGACGTCCCAATGGTATCCATAATTTTTCTGCCAGAAAATGATGATATTGAAACGTACTATGATGCTTTTTGGAAAGCTTTGCCAATTTTTTCCCATAATCGGCGGAAATAACATTTCCGTTGACGCCGAGAATGTCTGTTTCAGTCAGATGCTGGTCTAAAAATTCCAAAATTGTAGGAACGCCTGCGGTTCCCTGCTTCATCAAGTGAATGTCAGGGGAAAGCTGTTGTTTTGCCTGAGTAAAATATCTGCCGTCGGTCCAAAGCCATGCTTCTTTGGAACTGATAAGCAGCGTTCCTGCCGAACCTGTAAAGCCGGAAATAAATTGACGGCATTTGAAATGATCGTCAACATATTCCGATTGATGGGGGTCTTCACTTGGTATCAGATAATAGGTGATTTGATGTTCGAGCATAACTTTCCGAAGTTCATTTAAATTAGCGTTCATTTTAGAACCCTCCCTTTCACTGAGTACCGATGGAAAAATCCGTCGGATTTCATCCTGCAGTTTCATTATAACGAATCGGGGATCGTTCGTCTAGGAAAAACATGGAGATTGATTTGCACAACATTTCACTCAAAAATTTGTCAAAAACTATGAAAATAATGTATAATCGAAAAGAACAAATGTAAAGATAAAGGAGGATTTTATGAAAAATATGCTTGTTGCCCAGTCAGGAGGACCTTCTGCTGCAATAAATGCGACCATCGCGGGTGTGATTGATGCAGGGATTCAAAGTGATCAGGTAGAACATGTGTATGGCGCTCTTCACGGAATTAAAGGAGTGCTCAACGAAAATTTTGTAAATCTGGATGAGATTTGTAACACAAAAGAAAAAAGAGATTTGTTGGCAATTACTCCGGCAGCCGCACTGGGGTCCTGTCGATGGAAATTAAAAGATCCCAAAGAAAGTGCAGAAGAATTTGAAGAGATTATCCGAATTTTAAGAAAAAATAAAATTGGATATTTTATTTATACCGGAGGAAATGATTCCATGGATACTGTATATAAGCTTTCTGTATATTGTAAAGAACATGGAATTGATGATATTAAAATTATGGGAGCGCCAAAGACGATAGACAATGATCTTGGAGAAACCGATCATTGTCCGGGATTTGGATCAGCGGCAAAATTTATTGCCACTGCGTTTACAGAGATCGGATGCGACTGTTTTGTCTATGATGTGCCGTCTGTAACCATTGTGGAAGTTATGGGACGAAATGCCGGATGGCTGACTGCATCAGCCGCTTTGGCAAGAAATGGCGGGAGAAGAGTTCCGCAGCTGATTTATCTTTGTGAAAAAGCTTTTGAGGAAGAACAGTTTCTAAAAGACATAGAACGAGCTTTGGAAAAAGAAAATAATATTATTGTTGCAGTCAGCGAGGGAGTGAAGGATGCCTCCGGACATTATGTGGGGGAAGAGACCAAATCCGGAAAAGAAGACGCATTCGGACATCAGTATTTATCCGGAATTGGAAAATATCTGGAAGGCTTGGTTGCAGAAAAAATTGGATGCAAGGTCAGATCTGTGGAATTGAATATTCTTCAAAGGTGCGCAGGATATATGCTCAGCGAGACAGACATTATGGAATCAAGAAATTTGGGCGCGTTTGCAGCAGTGAGCGCTATTCGGGGAGAAAGCGGAAAAATGTCTGCGGTAAAAAGAATCTCAAATTATCCATATCAGGTGGAAATTGATCTTGCGGATCTTTCCAAGATTGCCAATTATGAGAAAAAAGTTCCGTTGGAGTGGATTAATGAGGAGGGCAATGATATTACAGAAGAACTTCTGGATTATTTGGAGCCGTTAATTCAGGGAGAAGTAAAGATTCCGTATAAAAATGGAATACCGAAACATTTTGTTTTGTTATAGAAAAGTTTTTGCTTTCCGGAAAGATGGAAATGGACTGTGGAGTTGTCGGATTTCCGGCACTGTCGTCTCAATAGAATAAGCCCTTTTCAGAATTATGAGAAATATCATATTCTGAAAAGGGCTTATTTTGTTGAAAGGGAATTTTTGTCGAACAAACAAAAATCATTCACGGAAATTTATATCACTGCAGAACCAGGACCTTATTGAACCGGCTGACGAAGCTTTTTATTTCGCTGCAGGATAAAATACCGGTTGATTTCAGCACCGATAAAGAACATCATCATACAAAAATAGAGCCAAAATAATGTCAGGAGAATACTGGTCAGACCACCGTACATAATATTATAAATAGAAAAATTATCAAAGTACATGGAAAAGAAAAAAGACAAAACAATCCACGCAATGGAACTGAAAAATGCACCGGGAAGAATTTCTGTAATCTTAAATTTTTCGCTGGGAAGAAACTTAAATAATATAAGAAAAACAATCATAAAAGTAAAAAAAGCCAGTAAAAACCGGATGACGGCAAATACAACATGCTGATTTTCAAGAAGCGGCTGAAAACGGTACAGCTGCACCAACAGTGAGTTACCGAATAACAGAAGAATCATACCGAACAGCACAGCGACTGCCATCAGCCCAATATAGATACTGGAAATAAAGCGAAGAACAAAATAGTTGCGCTTTTCCGGGATCTCATGGATGGTATTCAAACCGGTCATCATGGATAAAATTCCTTTGGATGCAGACCATAATAAAGTTAACACAGTGAAAGACATATACGTTGTTGTGATTTTTCCATTCAGAGAGCGAATAATTGGCACGACCGATGCGCTGTATTGTTCCGGAAGATAGGTTTGGACCAGAGCGATCATGTCGTTGGGAGTAATCGGGAAAAAACGCATCAGGCTTAACAATACAATTAGAAATGGAAAAAATGAGAGAATCGTAAAGAATGCAGCCTGTGCAGAGAAGGCTGTGATATGATCTCTCTGAGCTTTGTCAATGATCGAACCGACCATAGAAATTAATTTTAACATATGAATTACCTCTCAATTTGTTCGTTTATCGTATCATAATTGGTGAAAATATACAAGTTTTCAATGAAAGAATGACGTGTTATAATAACAAGATGCCGGAGTCAAAAGATTATACGTCACATGTCTGCTTGGAAAAGCGGATCTGCCGGCATCAAAATAAATAAAAAATAGAAAGAAGAAAAAAGAATGAATATTTTTATCGGAATTATAATACCCTTTATAGGAACGGCTGCAGGTGCGGCGGGTGTATTTTTCTTAAAAAATGAATTAAGGCCAAAAGTTCAAAAAAGCTTATTGGGATTCGCATCGGGAGTTATGGTGGCGGCGTCTGTCTGGTCACTTTTGATTCCCTCCATGAATATGTCAGAGCATATGGGAAAGCTGTCATTTCTTCCGGCAGCAGCAGGATTTCTCCTTGGTATCTTATTCTTGCTCATTATGGATGAGATCATACCCCATATGCATTTGGATCATAAGGAACCGGAGGGAATGAAAAAGTCTTTGGCGAAATCAACGATGCTGGTGCTTGCGGTGACACTTCATAATATCCCAGAGGGAATGGCAGTGGGCGTGGTATTTGCAGGGGTACTGGCAGGCAATGAGGGAATGACGCTGGCAGGTGCGGCCGCTTTGTCCATCGGAATTGCAATTCAGAATTTTCCAGAGGGAGCAATTATCTCAATGCCGCTTTTAGGAACCGGAATCAGCAAAAGAAAAGCATTTTTCTATGGCGTTTTATCTGGTATTGTGGAGCCCATTGGGGCGGCAGTGACCATTTTGCTAGCCTCCAGAATCGAGCCGGTTCTTCCGTATTTTTTATCTTTTGCGGCAGGAGCCATGATCTATGTTGTGGTGGAAGAATTAATACCGGAATCCGCGCAGGGAGAGCATTCTAATTTTGGAACCATTGGTTTTGCAATGGGATTTGTTCTGATGATGATTTTAGATGTTGCACTGGGATGAAAAAAAGTGTATACTAAACAATAGACATCAAAAAATAAAGGAAGTTTTAAAAAATATAAAAAAATTATAAAAATTTTCTTAAGGAATAAGGTTGACAAACACCGGGATGTTTGTTAGCATAAGAACAGGGCGATGAGTTGTGTTGCCTGGGCAAGAAAAGAAGTTTTCTTGAATCTATTTTACGAGGTGAAGTTGTGCAAATTACAAAGATTGTGAATAATAACATTGTAATTTCAGAAGATCACAGCCATCGTGAAGTAGTGTTAATGGGGAAAGGACTTGGATTTCAGAAACGTAAGGGTGATGAGATTTCAGAAAGTCAGGTTGAGAAGACCTATGTGATGAAAGATCACGGTATGACGGAACGATTTCAGGAAATGGTTGCAGATCTTCCGATCGAACGCGTGAGAGTATGTGATAAGATTATTCAGTATGCAAAGGATACGCTGCAGAAGAATATCAATGATAATATCTACATTTCATTGACAGATCACATTAACTTTGCAATTGAAAGGGTAGAGATGGGAGTTCCGTTTCAGAATCCTTTTCTATGGGAAATCAAGAAATTCTATTATCAGGAATATCTGATTGGAAAAGTTGCCATTGGAATGATTGAGAAAGAATTGAAGGTGACCCTTCCGCAAGATGAGGCTGCGTTTATTGCGCTTCATATTGTAAATGCAGAGCTGGATCTGGATATGAGCGAGATGGTTTCCATGACGAAATTGGTCGATGATATTTTGAAAATTGTTGATGAATATTTTGGAAATCAGTTGGATAAAGAATCGGTCTTCTATGAAAGATTCATTACGCATTTAAAATTTTTTGCACAGCGCATCTATATGGGAAAAGCGATTGAAAGTGATGATACTGAATTTCAGGCAATTATCCGAAGCAAGTACCAGGAATGTGCAGAATGTGTGGAAAAGATTAAACATTATGTAAAAGAAACCTGCAATCATGATATCACGGATGAGGAAATGATGTACTTGACGGTACATATTAAGCGGGTTACTACAAGATAAAAAGTTTATAAGATTCATTATATCAGGATTGTTACTGGTAATGCAGGCTAAACTTGATTTAAATCATAGATTTTCGGAGAAGGAATTCTTCGCGGAATAATTTCGTGAAGTTTTTTTTGGAAGAGATTTTGCGGTTTGAATCAGGTTTTTTTATTTATAAGGAGCTAATAAAGTTCTTATAAAAATATATTTAGCTTATAAAATCTAGAAAAGGAGGAATAAGAAAAATGGTAGGAATTATTCTTGCTACACATGGTGATTTCGCCAAAGGCATTTTGCAGTCCGGCTCCATGATTTTCGGGGATCAGCCAAATGTACAGGCTTGCACGCTGCAGCCAAGCATGGGTCCAGAAGATATCAAAAAGCAAATGGAAGATGCAATTGCCGGGTTTGAAAATCAGGATGAAGTGCTGTTTATGGTTGATTTATGGGGTGGGACTCCATTCAATCAGGCAAATGGATTAATTGCAGGGCATGAGGATAAGTGGGCAATTGTTGCCGGACTGAATCTTCCGATGCTGATTGATGCATATGCGTCTCGCATGACAATGGATACAGCACATGAAGTTGCAGCACAAATTTCCGGAAGTGGAAAAGAAGGTGTAAGAATCTTCCCGGAATCTCTGGAACCGAAGAAAGAAGAGACTGCACCGGCAGCAACAGCAGCACCTCAGGGAGCAATCCCGGAAGGAACAGTATTGGGAGACGGACATATCAAAATCGGGCTTGCTCGTATTGATACTCGTCTGCTTCATGGTCAGGTTGCGACAACCTGGACAAAGATGGTCGGACCGGACCGTATCATTGTCGTATCTGACAGTGTTGCAAAAGATGATCTTCGTAAGAGAATGATCATTGAAGCGGCGCCTCCGGGAGTGAAGGCTCACGTGGTACCGATTCAGAAAATGATCGAGGTATCAAAGGATCCACGCTTTGGAGAAACAAAAGCACTGCTGTTGTTTGAGACTCCGCAGGATGTTTTAAAAGCTGTAGAAGGCGGAGTGGATATTAAAGAAATCAACCTTGGTTCTTTGGCTCATTCCACAGGAAAAGTAGTTGTAACAAAAGCAGTAGCTATGGGAAAAGAAGATGTGGAAACATTTGAGCAGCTGATCGCTAAAGGCATTACATTTAATGTAAGAAAAGTGCCGAGTGACAGTCCTGAGAATATGGATGAGATGCTCAAAAAAGCAAAAGCAGAATTAAATTAGCAGTCGATCTGCACAAAAAATAGAATAGGAGGAATTATAATGTCAATTGTTTCAATGATTTTAATTGTGATAGTTGCTTTCCTGGCTGGTATGGAAGGTGTCATTGATGAATTTCAGTTCCATCAGCCGCTGGTAGCGTGTACATTGATCGGACTTGTGTCCGGACAGCTTGTTCCTTGCATCATTCTTGGAGGAACTCTTCAGATGATCGCACTTGGATGGGCTAATATTGGTGCTGCGGTTGCACCGGATGCCGCTTTGGCTTCTGTAGCTTCCGCAATCATTCTTGTTCTAGGAGGACAGGGAAAAGCCGGTGTTGATACTGCGATCGCAGTTGCAATTCCACTGGCAGTTGCAGGTTTATTCTTGACAATGATCGTTCGTACTCTTTCTGTAATCTGTGTTCATAGAATGGATGCAGCAGCAGAAAAAGGAAATTTCAGAGGAATTGAAATCTGGCATATTATTGCGATCTGCATGCAGGGACTTCGTATTGCGATTCCGGCAGCGGCACTGCTTGCAATTCCAGCATCTGTTGTATCTAACGCATTAAACAGTATGCCGGCATGGCTGACAGACGGAATGTCTATCGGTGGTGGTATGGTAGTAGCCGTAGGATATGCTATGGTTATTAACATGATGGCAACAAAAGAAATCTGGCCATTTTTCGCAATTGGTTTCTGTCTGGCTGCGCTGTCTGACCTTACACTGATTTCTTTAGGAGCAATCGCTGTATCCTTAGCTTTGATTTATCTGAAACTTTCTGAAAATGCAGGATCAAGTAATGGCGGCGGTGGAAACACAGGGGATCCGCTTGGCGATATTTTGAATGATTATTGATTGAGAAGGAGGTAAGAAAAATGGCAGAAAAAGTTACATTGACGAAAAAAGATCGATTATCCGTAGCATTGCGTTCTACTTTCCTTCAGGGATCATGGAACTATGAGCGTATGCAGAATGGTGGCTGGTGTTATTCAATGATTCCGGCAATCAAAAAGTTATATACAAATAAGGAAGATCAGGTTGCTGCGTTAAAGCGTCATCTGGAGTTCTTTAATACACATCCATACGTGGCTTCTCCGGTTATTGGTGTTACACTGGCGCTGGAAGAAGACAGAGCCAATGGAGCAGAAGTAGAAGACAGCGCAATTCAGGGTGTAAAGGTTGGTATGATGGGACCTTTAGCCGGTGTTGGTGATCCGGTATTCTGGTTTACAGCAAGACCAATCCTGGGAGCTTTGGGAGCTTCTCTGGCAATCGGAGGAAGCATTCTTGGACCAATCCTTTTCTTCGTACTTTGGAATGTAATTCGTTGGGCATTTATGTGGTATACACAGGAATTTGGTTATAATGTAGGAACGAAAATTACAGAGGACCTTTCCGGTGGTTTATTGCAGAAAATTACAAAAGGTGCTTCAATTCTGGGTATGTTTGTCCTTGGTGCACTGATTCAGCGTTGGGTTAACATTAGTTTCCAACCGGTTGTATCAACCGTACAGTTAAGTGATGGTGCATATATTGACTGGGCAAAACTTCCGGAAGGTTCTGCAGGAATTCAGCAGGCACTGCAGCAGCAGGCATCAGGCTTGTCTTTGACACCTGAAAAAGTTACAACACTTCAGAACAACTTAGATTCTCTGATTCCAGGTCTTGTTCCGTTGCTGTTAACTCTGTTCTGTATGTGGTTATTAAAGAAAAATGTTTCACCAATCATCATTATTATTGGTCTGTTTATCGTAGGTATTGCAGGACATTTAGTAGGTTTATTATAATTCATACAAGATGTGAAAGCCCGGATTTCCGGGCTTTTTCTTGTAATATAGGAAAGTTTTGACTTTCCTATATTAATTACAAAAACGCTCCGCGGGATGCACACGATGTGCAGAGGAAAGCTGCATTCGCAGCCGCACATCGGCGCGCAAAGCGAAGCAAGGTCTGCATTTCATTTCGGACGGTGCTAAGCGGACATCTGCAAGATATCCAGTACCCCTTAAGGATTGAGAGATTTAGGGAGTTTGAGACGGACCTGTCCGCTTTGTTCTAATAATATAGGAAAATTCTGACTTTCCTATATTACAAAAACGCTCCGCGGGATGCATCTCGTCTCAGAGGAAGATCGAGAATCTCTTCTTGTAGAAACAAATGAAATTGTATAAAATAAAAAGAGAGATTTTAAAATCGGAGGAGAAATATGGCGCAGTCAATTAATACAAAAGTTGATCTTGTAGTAAATGGAACATCTTATCTGGGGTTAAACAGCTATGGTAAGATTATGATTGGGGACAAAGGCTTTGAGTTTTTTAATGAACGCAATGTCAATGATTTTATTCAGATTCCGTGGGAGGAAGTAGACTATATCATTGCATCGGTACTATTTAAAGGTAAGAAAATTCCAAGGTTTGCGGTTCAGACAAAAAAGAACGGAACGTATACTTTCGCGGCAAAAGAACCTAAGAGGGTGCTTCGGGCAATCAATAAGTATATAGCATCAGATCATATGGTACGGTCCTTGAGTTTTTGGGACGTATTAAAGCGAAATCTGATGCCCTCAAAAAAGAAAGCAAAAATGAAAAAATAAAGGGAGGTAGTATGATGGGACACATTTTAAAAATGGAACCGGTTTTCAAAGAGATGATCTGGGGCGGGCATAAGCTGCGCGATGTATACGGATATGAAATTCCCAGTGATCACACCGGGGAATGTTGGGCGATTTCTGCGCATAAAAATGGAGACTGTATGATTGCAGACGGAGAGTTTGCAGGCAAAACTTTGTCATGGTTGTTTGACAACCACAGAGAATTCTTCGGAAATATTGAAGGAAAGCAGTTTCCATTATTGGTAAAAATCATTGATGCAAAAAACGATTTATCAGTACAGGTGCACCCTGATGATGTCTATGCCGGCGAGCATGAGAATTCACTGGGCAAGACAGAATGCTGGTATGTACTGCAGGCTGATAAGGGAACAAAGATGGTGATGGGACATCATGCAAAGACAAGAGAGGAATTTATCAAAGCGATTGAAGAAGATGATTACGATCATCTGTTAAATTCCTTTGCGATTGAGGAGGGGGACTTCTTTTATATTCCATCCGGAACACTTCACGCCATTTGCAGCGGATCCTTGATTTATGAAGCGCAGCAGTCCTCTGATATTACGTATCGTGTATATGACTATCATAGAAAAGATCAAAATGGAAACGAACGTCAGCTCCATGTAAAGCAGTCCATTGATGTGACCAACGTGCCTGCGAATATAGAACATGAGAAGACTTTTCAAAAAGAAGGAATTCAAAACGGAACAAAGACGACTTACATCCAAAGCGAATATTTTTCGGTACATTGTTATCAGATGACAGGAAAAAATGTGGTAAAAAATGATGTTCCATTTCAGATGGTCAGTATTCTTGACGGAACTGGAAGGATCGATCAAAGAGAGGCAACAAAAGGGGATCATTTTCTGATTTGTTCAGATCAAGAAGAAACAATGTTTGATGGAACCATGGATGTGATGATTACGACGCTTTAAAATGTATTATGTCCGCTTTGTTTTTATCAACAGAATGAAGAGAGGGAACGATGGAAAATGAAAAACAAATACTTTGGCGTTTTGCAAAGAATGGGACGATCTTTTATGCTGCCGCTTGCGGTACTGCCTGTGGCGGGACTGCTTCTTGGGCTTGGAAGTTCCTTTACCAATGAGACTATGATTGAGGCATATGGTTTGAACTCTGTTCTTGGGAAAGGGACGGTTCTTTATGGTTTGTTGATAGTCATGCAGAAGGCAGGAGAGGTCCTGTTTGACAATCTTCCGATTATTTTCGCAGTGGGAATTGCCATTGGTATGGCGAAACATGAAAAAGAAGTGGCAGCGCTGGCGGCGGTGATTGCATACTTTTCGATGAATGCGTCGGTGAATGCGCTGTTAGTTGCAACGGGAGCAATCTTGGAAAATGAAATCATTGCTCAGGATATTCTGGCTGGAACAATCACAACTTCCGTGGGAATCCAGACATTGCAGATGGGAGTGTTCGGCGGGATCATTACAGGAATGGGAGTCGGAGCTCTTCATAATCGTTTTCATCGGATCAAAGTACCCAATGCATTATCGTTTTTTGGGGGAAGCCGTTTTGTACCGATTATCAGTGCGATTGTATATGTATTCGTAGGAATTTTGATGTTTTTTGTTTGGCCGCCGATTCAAAGGGGGATTTACTCTCTGGGAGGATTAGTGACAGGAACCGGATATCTAGGGACCTTAATTTTTGGACTGGTGAAACGATTCCTGGTACCATTTGGACTACATCATGTATTTTACCTTCCATTTTGGCAGACTGCCGTAGGCGGAACGATGGAAATTTCTGGGAAATTGGTGATGGGTGGGCAAAATATCTTCTTTGCACAGCTTGCAGATCCGTTGACGCAGCATTTTAGTGCAGAGGCATGCCGATATTTTTCGGGAGAATTTATTTTTATGATTTTCGGATTGCCAGGAGCAGCTCTGGCAATGTACCACTGCGCTCAACCAGAAAAGAAAAAATTAGTGGGAGGACTCTTGTTGTCTGCCGCGTTGACTTCTATGGCGACGGGAATTACGGAACCCATTGAATTTACATTTTTATTTGTAGCTCCGATGTTGTTTGGAGTTCAGGTGATTTTGGCGGGAGTTGCGTATATGCTGGCTCATATATTGAATATTGCTGTCGGATTGACATTCTCAGGAGGGCTCATTGATCTATTTTTATTTGGAATCCTTCAGGGAAATGATAAAACCAATTGGATGCGTCTGATTCCCATTGGAATTATATATTTTGCGCTTTATTATTTTATATTTAAGTTCCTGATTTTAAAATTTGATTTAAAAACACCCGGACGTGAGGATGAGAAAGATGAAGTACGCCTGTATTCCAAGGAAGACAGAGGAGATTGCATAGATTCTGCGTTTCAGCTGCCCGCGCTGATTGCAGCAGGGCTTGGAGGAAAAGCGAACATCGGAGAGATTGACTGCTGTGCAACACGTCTTCGCTGCGGACTTGCTGATATTGCTTTGGTAGATGATGCTGTGCTGCGAAGAACCGGATCAAGAGGAATTTTGAAACGAGGAAATAGTATTCAGATTATTTACGGACCGCAAGTCACAATTATCAAATCTCAGTTGGAGGAATATTTGGAGGACGGCAGGGAGGACCGAAAAACCCGTCGTCTGGTAAAAGAAATAGAGCGGAAAGCAAAGGACGAGAGGAAAATAGAAATGATTTATTCTCCAATCAAAGGAGAGATAATTGAACTGGAGCATGTGCCGGATGAGGTTTTTTCCGGAGGAATGCTTGGCGAAGGATTCGCGGTGATTCCAGAAGAAGGAGCTGTTTTTTCTCCGGTGGAAGGCGTTGTTTCGGCTGTTTTCCAAACCAAACATGCCATCGCTTTGATTTCTCAAAACCACGCAGAGGTACTCATTCATATGGGACTCAATACTGTTAAATTGGCTGGCAAAGGTTTTGATGTAAAAGTGGAACCGGGACAGAAAGTGAAGGTTGGTGATTTGCTGGCGCAATTTGACCTGGAGGAGATGCAAGATGCCGGATTTCATATGATAACACCGGTGGTGATCAGCAACAGCTCCGATTACATCAGTATTACATTGGAGCAGACAGGAGAACAAGAAGTTGGAACGGATATCTTGATGCTCAAACAATGAAATCTTGGAAAAGCCATTGACATATAAAGTTAGTATGGTATAGAATAAGGAAAGTTAAAGGCATTGATGGTGCACAGTAAGAAGAAATAATCTTCCGAATTTCACACCGTAGCTGTATCTTTGAACGAGATGAGATTCATCAGTAGGAGATAACGGAGTCTGCCCGTTACGCAGAAACTTAAGTGCTCAAAACAGTGGAAAACTGTGATGAGAATTAGGGTGGTACCGCGAGCAAGTTCAAAACTCGTCCCTTTGTGGACGGGTTTTTTTATAATATAGGAAAGTAAAAACTTTCCTATATTATATATTATAAAAACGCTTTGCAGAGTTGTACAGGATGTGTACCGAAAACGAATAAAATGAAAGGGATAGAACTATGAAAGAAAGATTAGAGGCGATTAAAAAAGATGCCTTGGAGAAAATCAAACAGGCAGAGGCTATGGATGCTCTCAACGCAATCCGGGTATCTGTACTTGGAAAAAAGGGAGAATTAACCAAGGTATTAAAAGGAATGAAGGATGTCGCAAAAGAAGAGCGTCCGATGGTCGGACAGATGGTCAATGATACCAGAGCAGTCATTGAGAAGGCGCTGGAAGAAGAAATGACGCTCTTAAAGAAAAGAATCCGTGAAGAAAAAATGAAAAAAGAAGTGATTGATGTTACGCTTCCCGGAAAGACTCATGAAAAAGGGCATCGTCATCCAAATCAAATTGCCCTGGATGATTTGGAACGAGTTTTTATTGGAATGGGATATGAGGTTGTAGAAGGCCCGGAAGTGGAATATGACAAATATAATTTTGAGTTGCTGAATATACCGGAGAACCATCCTGCCAAGGACGAACAGGACACTTTTTATATTAATAAAGAAATTTTACTGCGAACACAAACTTCACCGGTTCAGGCACGTATCATGGAAACTGGCAAAATGCCGATCCGCATGATCGCACCGGGAAGAGTTTTCCGGTCCGATGAGGTAGATGCAACCCATTCTCCATCATTCCATCAGGTGGAAGGTTTGGTAGTAGATCAGGGGATTACTTTTGCTGATTTAAAAGGAACTTTGCAGCAGTTTGCCAGAGAGTTTTTCGGACCAAATACAAAAGTAAAATTCCGTCCGCATCATTTCCCATTTACCGAACCAAGTGCAGAAGTAGACGTAACGTGTTTTAAATGCGGTGGAAAAGGCTGTCGTATGTGCAAAGGAAGCGGATGGATTGAAATTCTTGGATGCGGAATGGTACATCCTCATGTGCTGGAAATGTGCGGAATTGATCCGGAAGTTTATTCAGGATTTGCGTTTGGAATCGGGCTGGAGCGGGTGGCTCTTTTAAAATATGAAATTGATGACATGCGCCTGTTATACGAAAATGATAAGAGATTCTTGTCTCAATTCTAGCAACTATAAAAAAATAATAGGAAGATGAAAGGAAAGAAAGAAAAATGGATACACCGATTTCATGGATTAAGGCGTATGTGCCGGATTTAGACTGCTCTGTGGAAGAGTATGCAGATAAAATGACATTATCAGGCTCTAACATGGAAAGCTATAAAAAATTAGATGAAAATCTGGAAAAAATTGTTGTTGGAAAAATTGAAACAATAGAAAAACATCCGGATGCGGATAAATTAATTGTCTGTCAGGTGAATGTGGGAACCGAGGTAGTTCAGATCGTAACCGGAGCTCCCAATGTATCAGAAGGAGATTTGGTTCCGGTGGTATTGGACGGAGGATGTGTTGCAGGCGGACATGATGGAGATAAAAATGAAAACGGAATCAAAATAAAAAAAGGAAAACTGCGCGGGGTGGAATCCTTTGGTATGATGTGTTCCATAGAAGAATTGGGAAGCACGAGAGATCTGTATCCGGAGGCACCGGAATATGGAATCTATATCTTTCAGAAAGAGGTGCAGCCGGGAGATGATGCGATAGAGGCTCTTGGTCTTCATGATGCAGTGGTAGAGTTTGAAATTACGTCCAATCGTGTTGACTGTTTCAGTATGGTTGGCATGGCAAGAGAAGCGGCGGCAACCTTCCGAAAAGATTTTTATCCTCCGGTTGTGACTGAGATAGGAAATGAAGAGGATGTCAGTGATTATATTAAAGTAACCGTGGAAGATGAAGAACTTTGTCCTAGATATACGGCAAGGGTGGTTAAAAACATCAAATTGCAGCCTTCCCCGGAGTGGATGCAGAGACGTTTATCTGCCATGGGAATTCGTCCGATTAATAATCTGGTGGATATTACCAACTATGTTATGGAAGAGTATGGACAGCCGATGCATGCCTATGATTTGGATACCATTGCCAATCGTGAAATTATTGTTCGTCGCGCCAAAGCAGGTGATAAGTTTGTAACCCTAGATGGAGAAGAGCGGACGATGGATGACTCCGTGCTGATGATCTGTGATGGAGAAAAGGAAATTGGAATTGCAGGTATCATGGGTGGCGAAAACTCAATGGTTACAGATCAGATTCAAACATTATTATTTGAAGCTGCTTGTTTTGATGGGACCAATATCCGTTTGTCTTCAAAGAAAATCGGGTTAAGAACAGATGCATCCGGAAAATTTGAAAAAGGTCTTGATCCTGAAAATACAATGGCTGCCATGAATCGTGCATGCCAGTTGATTGAGGAATTGGGAGCGGGAGAAGTTGTTGGCGGAGCGGTTGATGTATATCCTCATCCGGCAGAAGAAATACGCCTTCCACTGGAAGTTGATAAGATGAATGCCCTTCTTGGAACCAATGTGTCAGAAGAAGAAGTTTTAACATATTTTGATCGGCTCGGACTGGTTTATGAGAAGGAAACCAACCAGCTGATCATTCCGAGTTTCCGGCAGGATCTTCGTTGTATGGCAGATCTGGCGGAGGAAGTCGCAAGATTTTTCGGATATGATAACATTCCGATGACATTGCCGAGAGGTGAAGCAACTGCAGGGAAAAAGCCGTTTAAAATCCGTGTGGAGGATGTATGTCGTGACGCAGCAGAACAAAACGGTTTCTCCGGCGGCATGTCTTATTCCTTTGAAAGTCCGAAGGTTTTCGATAAATTGCTGTTTGCACAGGATGCGAAAGAACGGCAGGCAATTGAAATTTCCAATCCGTTGGGAGAAGATTTCAGCATTATGAGAACGGTTTCTTTAAATGGGATGTTAACCTCTTTGGCTTCCAATTTGGCGCATCGAAATACCAACGTAAGACTGTATGAGTTTGGAAATATTTATTTGCCAAAAGCATTGCCGCTTACAGAACTTCCGGAGGAAAGAATGCAGATGACACTGGGAATGTACGGGGATTGTGACTTTTTTACATTAAAAGGTGTGGTGGAAGACATTCTGAGTGCGCTAGGCTTAAAAGGACAGTCAGAATATGTTCCCACAGCAAGACATCCATTTCTTCATCCGGGGCGTCAGGCTGATATTTCCATTCAAGGGATGCAGGCTGCATATATGGGGCAGATTCATCCCGAGGTTATGGATAACTACGACATGAAGGGCGAAGTGTATGTCGCTGTCATTGATTTGCCGGTTCTTGTGGAAAAGGCAACGTTTGACCGAAAGTATGAGGGGGTTGCAAAATTCCCGGCAATGAAACGAGACCTGAGTATGGTTATGAAAAAAGAAATCTTTGTTGGTCAGTTAGAGCAAATTTTCAGAGATAAAGGCGGCAAGCTGTTGGAATCTTACGAGCTGTTTGATGTTTATGAAGGAAGTCAGATTGAAGAGGGCTATAAATCTGTGGCATATTCTTTGACCTTCCGGGCAAAAGACCGCACGTTGGAGGAGGCAGAGGTATCTAAGATCGTGGATAAGATTTTAAAAGAGCTGAAAAATCTGGGAATTGAACTTAGAGCATAAGAAAGAGATTGAAATCATGAAAAAGGGGAAATACTTTGGATAGTATTTCCTCTTTTTTGTAATAGCGATGAGTTAAAGTCTGGTCTTGACCGAGACCTTGGTGACTGCTTAAAATTCCCAAATATGCCTTTTGATACTTTCGGTGATTTCAAAAGAGTTGCAAATATTACGAAAATATGACATAATATTACAAAGATTACTTATTGGAGGATAAAAAAATGACGAATGTAAAAGACATTGTGGAAGGGGAGCGACAGAAAAAGCGGAGGAAACGGATAAAAATTTTAGTGTTTTTTGTAATTCTCCTTGTTGCGGCATCCTTTTTTGGAGTGCGGGCTTACCGGCATTATAAAGAAGAACAATTTTTTGCAAGTGTAAAGCAAAAAGAAATTAAGGTAACCCCAAAAACTGTAACCCATAAAGAACAGGATATTTTTACAGAGTCTTATCAAAAAGAAACAGACCGCCGACTGGCAACATGGAAAAAAGATAAAAAATATAGTTTTGACCATCCGTTAGTTGTGCAAAATGCTTATGGGACTTATACAACATCACTTTACTACTACGCAGAAACAGACAGGGCTTCTTATGCAGTCTGCACCATTGAAGCAGAAGATGTCGGAGCCAGTGTGTATAAACATCAGCTGAAAACACTATCCGGCGATAAATACGTAAAAAAGCATGAATATGAAATCATTGGGCTGGTGCCGGGAACAAAGAATAAAGTGACGTTGGAATTTTTCAATGAAGAGAAACGAGCTGTAGGAAAAACTCATTTTTATGTTACGATGCCCAAAGACGAAGAAATTCCGGCAATTCTTCAGAAAAATACCGGAGACAGCAAGGTAAAAATGACAGATGGGCTTTTTGCGCTCTTCGGGCATGATAAGGCAGATGTTTCCAATATTTATTTGTATGATAATAATGGCGTTGCCAGAGGAAGGATGCCTCTGAATAAATATCGCACCGACCGATTCTTATTTATTGACGATCAGATGGTGTACTCTTATGATTTTAATAAAATTGTCTTTACCAATCGTCTCGGACGCGTGACAAGAACCATTGATGTGGGGGATTATGAATTCCATCATGATTTTATGTATGATGAAAAGAATCAAAAAATTCTCTGTCTGGTAAATGATTTAAAGAAAGACACGATTGAAGATGTTGTGATTCAGGTTGATGTTAAGACAGGAAAAACATCACTGCTGTTTGATTGCGAGAAAATGCTTCCGCTTATGAGAAAGCTTGCGATTCAAAGAAAAGGCGGAAAGAATACTTATGGCGGAACAGAATTAGATTGGATTCATCTGAACTCATTTGACCTGGTTGACGATAACAGTCTGGTGTTAAGCAGCCGGGAACAAAGCGCCATCATTAAAGTAAAGAATATTTATACAAAACCGGAACTTGATTATATTATTCACAGAGGAACCATCTATAATGGAACAGAAACTGCAAAATATCAGTTAAAACGAGAGGGAGAATTGATACCAAATGCAGGACAGCATACAATCACGGTAGAACATGACGATTCTCTGTCAGATGGGCAATATTATTTGTATATGTTCAATAATTATTATGGACGGGCAGCATCCATTCCGACCTTTGACTGGGGAATGTATCCCAATGTGGGAAACTTTCAAAGTGGTACGTCTTATTATTCGAAGTTTTTGGTAGATGAAAAGAAAAGAACTTATAAACTTGCACAGCAGTTTGCGCTGCCGTATTCTGCCATCGTAAGCAGTGTGCAGCATCTTGGAGGAAATATTCCGTTTAGCAGTGGTATGAGCAAAACTTTCGGTGAGTATGATAAAGATGGAAAACTCATAAAATCCTTTGTCTATGAGGCAGATAAGTACTCATATCGAGTGATGAAATATGATTTCCAGGGAATGTTGTTTGCAGATAAATAAGACAACCGGATTTTAGCTTATCGCTATTATAAAAATCGGGACATCAATGATATAGAATCATTGATGTCCCGATTTTTATAGTTAAAATTTTCAGGATAAAGTATTAGTAATTAAGCGGGAATCCAGTCACAAATCCATTTTTGGGTGGAAATATTATATTTTCTTTTATAAAGTTTCCCGTTTATTGATTTATAACGCCAGACGATGATATCGCTTCTGGTTTCTGCTTCTGAGACTGTCGTTGGTGTCGCAGAATTTGATGGCTCTGCAGCAATAACAGATGTTGCAGAAAAGCAAAGAATAAGAAAAAATAATATAGAAAATTTAGTTAAATGTTTCATGTTGTTTTGCCTCCTTCTTGTTAGAGTATACTTTATATCCTGAAAAGCCATCTAAATTATCTAAAAAACAAGCATATTTTTCATCAACATACATATCATATCGCTGATCAGATCGTTTGATAAAAAAGGTATTTTCTTTGGTTGGTTCTGCGAAAGTAGTATTTTGTGTTTCTTTGTCGATGGAAGAAGGTTCAAAGACAAAGAGGATAGAGATTAGCAAAGAGGACAGAATAACCAAGGTATGAAATAACTGAATGACCTTGCTCTGTTGTATCTGTTCTGGATTTATAATCAAATGAAAACGTTGTTCCAGGCAGGAAAGATTGCCTTCTTGAAAGTGCAGAGTTGGAAGACATACAGCGGGACTTTTTGTAGTTGATTCCTTTAAGAGACTTTCCATATAAGACAGTTTTTCTGTTTCTTTCATATATTTGGTCAGATGCTGGTCGTTGACATATTCGCTGATATTTTTAATTTGTCTGCGCAGTAAATAACAAATCGGATTCCACCAGTAAACACATATAATAATTTCGCATAAAAAGCCTGTCCACAAATCATGATGAAAATAGTGATTCATTTCATGTTTTAAAATGTAATGTAATTCTTTATCCGAATAATTAATTCTGGGCAAAAAGATAACAGGATGAATGAGTCCGGCAATGGATGGAGTGCCAATATCCGGAATGTGAAAAACTTCCACTTGTTTTCTACAGTTGTTCTCCGCTAAGATTTTTGAGAGGATTTTCTGAATGTTAAAATCATCAATAGGTTTTAATCGACGGATCATCTTACGATAGCGGTACATTTTTTGAAAATAGAAAAATAAACGGAAGAAAGCCACGAGAGTAGTAGCAATAAAAAATATATTTCGGATTGGAATATGCAGAATTTCCATGTTGAATATATAAAAGATTGCCGGGAGAATTTTTTCAGAAGCAACGTTATATGTAAAGGAAAAGTTGCATGGAAAAAATAGCCGGATAATTGCGACTAAGCATCCGATATATAGGATTGAAGTTCCGCTGCGTAAAACAGTACCTTCTCTTGATAGAATAAATACCAAGTATAGAATTAGCAGAGAACTGAAAGCACAGCAGGTAAAAATAGAGCCATAAGATAAAGGCAACATAAAATTAACCCTCACTTTCCAGTTCTTTTTTGCGCTTATCTAATAAAGATTGTAAGCGGTCGATAACTTCTTCATCGGTTTCTTTTTCTATATATTGATATAGAATATTTGATGAGAGAAGATTTTTTACAACGCCGGATATATTTTCTGATGCATATTCATCGGCTGTCAGTGTCGGTTCATAACTTCTGGTTAAAACCTTACCGCTGTAAACAATATCGGCAACCCGAATATAATTCTTTTTTGTTAAAGCACGAATTGCAGACTGTACTGTGTTCAAATTTTGAGAAGGATCAACTTTTATGAAATCCGATGCAACCATAGGATGATTTGAATCCCATAAAATTTTCATAATATAAAGTTGTGAATCTGTTAATTTTTCTCGACGCATAAAGAGCCACCTCTTATAAATTATTTTTTTACATTAAAATCTTATTTTAAGTATAACACAAGAAAATAAAATTTGTTTGACATAACTATTTTAAATTAAAAAAGCTGTTGACAAGAAAATAAAAAAATAATATATTAATGACAGAGAAAATATAAAACATCAATAAAAATAAAAATGAAGAAAAAAATTTTGTTATAATTGGAATGATTTTAGTAGGGGCGGGAATTTTGTCTTTAAATTTGAAATGCACACATGTAATTAAGGCTAATACAATTTCTCAACAAACTTCTGATGTTTTGTTTCCTAATGAAGTAATAGATGAAGATCAGAATAATTTATACATTGAATTGAATAATAAATTAGTTGAGGCAATTACAAAATATGAAAACGAGGAAATATCAGAGAAAGAGTATATAAACATTTGTAATGAAATAAAATATAAAATAAATTCTCAAGTAGAGGTGAATCAATTAGAAAGTGATGAAAAAGAATATCAAGAGTATGAAAATGAGAAAACTTCTACTGATGCTTTAGTACGATCAGGTAGCTATACTGACGTTTTAAACAGATTAACAAGTGAAGAAATTAAGCTTTATTCAAGTCACCCAATAAAGGCAGCAAAAGCAAAAAGTTGTGCGGATCAAGCAGAATCTTCAGCTTCGAATAAATATAAAGCATATACACTGTGGCAAGGTAATGGTGATGCTTATCGACATGCATATTGGTCAGCACTTATGACGAAAAAAATTGATAGAGATTTTGCATACGATGTCGGATTAGCTCATGAGGGATTAAAGTCTGGATATAATTTTGATAAACAAAATGCAGATACGAAAATGGATATTTCAAATAATTACTCTGGACGAAAAATTGGGACTAGTAATAGTAGCAAATCGGATAGCACAATTTCTTCTGTTGTAAAATCTAATTGTAGTAATGGAAAACTTAAGCGTATTCGAACATATACTAGTTCAGCGGCTAAAAATGATAAAATTATTAATGGTGTTATGACTAGTTATGTAGGATATTATGTTGCTACTACATCAGGGGGATTGAAATAAATGAATGCAAGATATAGGCAAAATATCAGGATTACAAAAGTCTATAGAAAAATGATCCTAATAATCGTGCTTATTATTTTAGCAGTCCTATTTTGCTATTTTGAAAATAATGTATTAGTTACTTCGGAATATATATATACAACAAATAAAATTAATTCAGAGTTAAACGGCTATCGTGTTGTACAGATTTCGGATTTACACAATAAGGAATTTGGCAGAGAGAACGAAAAATTATTGAATAAAGTAGATGCGATGCATCCCGATATGATTGTTTTGACAGGAGATCTGGTGGACAGCAGTCATACAGATATTTCATCGGCTTTGAGATTTGTAAAAAAGGCGGTCAAGATTGCACCGACATATTATGTGACAGGAAATCATGAGTATGCGCTGTCCCAAAAAGAATATCAGACATTGAAAAAGGGCTTGAAAGCTGCCGGGGTCAGACAGTTAGATAATAAAGCGATGAAGATTTCAGATCATTTCTATCTGGCAGGAATCAGAGATCAGCGATTTGAAGATGATGGAGAACTTAGCCAATATACGGATGATTTTGAGACGGCATCGGATCAAGTGATCAAAGAGATACCGAAAAATGCCTTCAAAGTTCTTCTGGCACATGAACCTCAATGGCTGGATCGATATGCCAAGTCAGAAGTTGATGTTGTGTTGAGTGGGCATGCACACGGCGGGCAAATACGAATCCCTTTGACTAAAATCGGGCTTGTGGCCCCGGATCAGGGGTTGCTTCCGAAATACACTGCGGGAATATATAAGAAAAATAAAACAACAATGTATGTCAGCAGAGGACTTGGAAACAGTATTCTTCCGCAGAGGATTTTTAATCGGCCGGAAGTGGTTATGATTACATTAAAATATGCAAAATGATAGAGCATACAAGAGAGGGGAAAAATGTAAGAGTTGTTGGAGAAGGTAACATAAAACAATAGGAGAACAGTAATGTTAAAATGTAATCGTATTACAAAAGCTATCAAACAGGGATTCAGTCTGTAAAGGCAGTTTCTGATGTAACTTTGGAGTTTTTTAGAGGGATTCATATGATCAAAGGAAAGAGTGGTTCAGGGAAGACCACTCTTTTTCGCATGTTAGGAGGTCTCTGTCCTCCAGATGAAGGACAGGTGTTTTTTTCAGAAAAATGCACTGTATTTGTTAAGCGAGGAAGAGCAGACAAAGATCAGAAGAGAAAACTTTAGTTTCAGGAGCAGAAGTTATATTTGCAGATGAACCAACTGGAAATTTGGATTATGAATCGAGTATTCAGATTATGAATATTTTTCGGAAAATAAAAGAAGAAAAAATAATTTTGATAGTAACACATGATTTAGAATTGTTGAAGTTTGCGGATAAGGTATACCATATGGATGATGGAATGATACAGGAGCAGAGATAAAATGAAAATGATGACAGGAATCGTCTGGAAATTTATAAAAAATAAGAAAAACTGGAATGTGTTTTTGATAACACTATTTTCTGTTTTATTTGCCAGTGTACTCTTGACTAATGGTATTTTTACGTCTACTCAATATTCTTTGTTTCAGCTGAAAAAAACAGAACATGGAGCATGGCATGGGGCATTTTATCAGGTAAATCCCAAACTTATAGAGCAACAGTCGAAAGAAGAGATAAAAGAGGGCGGTTGGATTGGTGTTTTAGGAACTTATATGATAAAAAGGCAACGAGAAAAGGTGACGGCAGGATTTTTTGATAAAAGCGCATGTAAAATAGGGTGTATAAGGCTTCAATCAGGGAGAATGCCGGAACGAGAAACTGAGATCGCTGTAGAAAAGAGTAAATTAAGAAAACTGGGATCTCAAATAAAACTGGGAGATCAGGTGATCTTGAAATCAGGAAGTGGAATTGAAAAGACATATACGATTTGTGGAATTATTAAGGATTATACAGGTAGCTGGGATGTACCAGAGAATCTGATAGATGGAGAAAATACTCTGCCAGATGGATATACTTATAAAATTGTCTATACTTCTGAGCGTACAGAGACTGGTGGCAAGCCATTTGACTAGAAATATATAATTATTAAAAAGTATACAGGATCAAAAGAGGCTGTTTCAATTCCCAAAAAACTCAGTGGACTTCCTGTGAAAATAATAGGAAAAGCAGCTTTTCGAAATAATAAGAACCTTAAAACAGTCAAAATTTCAGATATTATTACAAAAGTTGAAAAAGGAGCATTCAGCGGCTGTAAGGCAAAGATCGTAAAGCCTTCTTATCTGAAAAAGCAAAAAGACGGTTCCTATGAGGCAAAAGCTTTTGTGAAGATACCGGGAAGAAAGAAAAAAGTATCCTACAAGGCATCAAAAGTGACCAAGATCAAGGGAACCAGAAATGTGACAGTAAGGAAAAATAAGAAGAAAAAGATTTACACAAGTGTATATTATGCCGGAAAGCGAAAAACAGGATTCTTAGATTATTCTATTTTAAAGTTCACTTCGTCTAATAAGAAAGTTGCGACGGTATCAAAATATGGAAATATCAAAGGGATTAAGAAAGGTACGGCAACGATCACAGTCAAATTGCGTACCACAGGAAAAGGTTACCGAATGAAAGTTAAGGTAAGATAGAGAGTGGTTCGGAAGTGACTATTTTAAATTAAAATAGTTGTTGGTTTTAAAATAGAAAAGTAATAAGATGAAATAGGGGAAAATTCAGATAGGATTACAAAAGCTGAAAAGGGAGCGTTCAGTGGATGTAAAGAAAAGATCGTGAAACTTTCCTGTCTGAAAAAGTAAAAAGGTGATCGGATGAAGGTCAGGATGAGTGTCTTCTCTGATGAAGTAAAGGGTTTAGGAAACAATAAGATATAAGATACATGGTGAAGGAGATGTCCGAGTAAGGGCATCTCCTTTATTATAATAGCGATAAGCCAAAGTCCGGGCCTGCCCGTGACCTTGGCGACCGCAATCCTTCAAAGATTGAAGTTCATGGTACTTCGTGGTATACTACAAAAAGCAAAATGACAGAGATAGAAGGGATACCAATTAAGATGAAAGTATCAGATTTTACATTTGATTTGCCGGAAGAATTGATTGCGCAGGACCCATTGGAGGACCGCTCAAGTTCAAAACTCCTGACATTAGATAAGAAAACGGGAGAGATCCGACATGATATTTTTAAAAATATTCCAGAATATTTAAGACCGGGGGATTGTCTTGTTTTAAACAATACAAAAGTAATTCCTGCCAGGCTGATTGGAGCAAAAGAAGAAACCGGGGGAAAAGTTGAAGTTCTGCTTCTTAAAAGGAAACAGGATAATGTATGGGAGACTTTGGTAAAACCGGGGAAAAAGGTCCGCCCGGGTGCAAGAATTTCCTTTGGCAATGGCATGCTTACAGGAGAAGTTTTAGAGGTGGTGGAAGAAGGAAACCGGCTGATTCGTTTTGAATATGAGGGGATTTTCGAGGAAGTATTGGATCGCCTTGGGCAGATGCCTTTGCCTCCATATATTACACATCAGTTGAAAGATAAAAACCGTTATCAGACCGTCTATGCAAAGTATGACGGATCTGCGGCAGCGCCGACCGCCGGACTGCATTTTACCAAAGAGCTGTTGAAAGAAATTGAGGAAATGGGGATAAAAATTGCTTACGTAACGCTTCATGTGGGTCTTGGAACATTTCGTCCGGTGAAGGTGGAGGACGTTTTGGAACATCATATGCATTCGGAGTTTTATCGAATTGAGGAAGAAGACGCGCGCAAAATCAACGAGACAAAGGCTGCAGGCGGGAGAGTTATTTCCGTTGGAACAACGAGCACCAGAACTCTGGAATCCGTAGCACAAGATGATGGAACCGTTCAGGCAAAAAGCGGCTGGACCGATATATTTATCTATCCGGGATATCGGTTTAAGGTAATTGATGGACTGATTACAAACTTTCATCTTCCGGAGTCAACGCTTTTAATGTTAGTGTCCGCTCTGGCAGGGAGAGAACATATTTTGAATGCCTATGAAGTTGCCGTCAAAGAGCGGTATCGATTTTTCTCCTTTGGAGATGCTATGCTGATTCTATAAGGGAGAAAGTCTGAAGGATATGATGTCAAATTAGATAGCTTGTGAAATGAAAGCAGAAAGAAGTGAAGGAAGAATCATGAAAGAAAGAATCGAAATCGGAAAAAGCGGAATCAAAGTACCATTTTTAGGAATGGGTACATGGGCAATTGGCGGCGGAAGCTGGTGGGGAGATAATGATGATCAATTATCGGCTGAGACCATTCAAAGAGCTGTGGATTCCGGAATTGTTTGGATTGACACAGCTCCGGTTTATGGACTTTATCATAGCGAAGAGGTTGTAGGCAGAGCTTTAAAGGGCAGAAGAGAGCAGGTTGTTCTTTCCACAAAATGTGCACTGGAATGGCGTCACGAAACGCCGGTGTTTCATAAAGAAGTAGACGGTACCAGAGTATATCGCGATCTTTCTAAGAAGAGTATCATCGAGGATGTAGAGCACAGCCTGCGAAATTTGAAGACCGATTACATTGATGTTCTTTACACCCATTGGCAGACAACCGATACCATACTTTATCCGGTGGAAGAGACAATGGATGCGCTGATGACCTTAAAGAAACAAGGAAAAATTCGTGCGATCGGTGCCTCAAATGTATCCGAAGAAAATATTCGGGAGTATTGTAAATACGGACAATTGGATGTCATTCAGGAAAAATACAGCATTGCCGCAAGAGATATTGAAAAAGAGCTTTTGCCGGTTTGTAAGGAATTGGGTGTTTCGATTCAGGCATATTCTCCTTTGGAGCAGGGGCTGCTGACCGGAAAATTTACATTGGATACAACATTTCCCAGAGGCGATGTGAGAAATCATAATCCATCTTTTCTTCCGGAACGAAGAAAAGCAATTTTAGATATTTTAAGCAATTGGGAGCCGTATCTCAGGAAATATGAATGTACTTACAGCAACCTTGTCATTGCACTGACTGCACAAATGATCGACGGACTTCATGTGCTGGGAGGAGCCAGAAAACCGGAACAGATGGAAGAGAATGTAAAGGCCATGCAGCTGGAATTAGAAGAGGAAGACCTTTGCAGAATGAAGCAGGATATTGAAATTTTAAACAAAAGCGAGGGAAAAAATTAGGAGGTATTTATGAAGCTGGCGTTGATTGGTACAGGAAAAATTATAGAAGATGCGCTGTTTGCAATGGAGCCGATTGATCAGATTGAGAAGACGGCAATTTTTGCAAGACCGCACAGCGTTGAGAAGGCGAAGAACTTTGCAGAACAGTATAAGATTTCGGAAATTTATACAGACTATGAGAAGTTGTTAAAAGAAACTTCTGCAGATACTGTATATATTGGCTTGATAAACAGCGCTCATTATCCCTATGCAAGGCAGGCGCTGCTTGGCGGCAAACATGTCATCCTCGAAAAACCGTTTACCGGCTTTTATGAACAGGCAAAAGAATTACAGGAAATCGCCGGAGAGAAAGGGCTGTTTATTTTTGAAGCGGTCACAGTACTGCACAATGCGGTGTTTGATCAAATGAAGAAGAATGTGAAAAAGCTCGGAAAGATCCGAATGGTTCTTTGCAATTATTCTCAATATTCCAGCAGATATGATCACTATCTGGAGGGAGAGATTGCACATGCTTTTGATCCTCAGTATTATGGCGGAGCTTTATATGATATCAATGTTTATAATATCCATTACTGTGTGGGCTTGTTTGGAAGACCGAAAGATGTGGATTATTATCCGAATATCGGACCGAACGGCGTGGATACATCCGGAACTCTGGTACTTTCTTATGAGGGATTTAGCGCTGTCTGTACCGGAACAAAGGATTCTGACAGCCCGGGCTATATTTCGATTCAGGGAGAAAAAGGGTGGATGAAAATTGACAGCAAGCCGAATATTGCGTCTGAACTTACAACGACTTATGCAGATCAAAATGTAAAAGAGAAGATAAAGGATGCTGCAGGCGCGATGGTGAGGGCGATGATAACGGAAACGTATCAGGCGCCGCAAACGCATCATCGAATGACACAGGAATTTACAGATTTTGCAAAAGTGATTGATGCAAAAGACGATCAGGCGGCTTTAGAATATTTGGAAGAAACGGTGATTGTGATTGAGATTTTAGAAAAAGCACGCAAAAAAGCAGGAATTGAATTTTAGGTAAAACGGCGTAAAAGGAATCATTTATGAAAGTAATCGTAATCGGGGGCGGTGCCGCCGGCATGATGGCTGCCTATCAGGCGGCAGAGAAAGGGGATCAGGTTCTCCTATTTGAAAAGAATGAAAAATTAGGGAAGAAATTGTTTATCACAGGAAAAGGGCGATGCAATGTCACAAATGCATGTGAAATTCAGGAGCTGCTGGAACATGTTGTGACCAACAAAGAATTTCTGTACAGTGGATTTTATGGTTTTTCCAACGATATGGTGCAGGAATTTTTTGAAGAGCTGGGATGTCCGCTGAAGATAGAGCGAGGAAACCGTGTGTTTCCAGTATCAGATCATTCGTCGGATGTGATTGGAGCTTTGGAAAGAGGTCTAAAAAAACAAAGCGTAAAGCTTTATCTCAATGCCGCAGTGAAAAAATTGTGGATTCAGAATGGGATGATACAGGGCGTTTGTCTGAAATCTGGAGATGTGGTGAAGGCAGAGAAAGTCATTGTCGCGACAGGGGGAATGTCCTATCCGGCGACCGGGTCTACCGGTGACGGATATGCTTTTGCCAAAACAGCAGGACACCGTGTAACAAAGCTGACGCCGGCGTTGGTTCCGTTTCAGATCCAGGAGCTTTTCTGTAGGCAGTTGATGGGGCTGTCTCTTAGAAATGTCAAAGTTCGTTTGACGGCAGACGGAAAAAAGGTGTATGAGGACTTCGGAGAAATGCTGTTTACACATTTTGGGATTAGCGGTCCCGTAGTTTTAAGTGCCAGCAGCTATCTTGGAAAATATCAGGGAAAAAAGCTGAAGTTTCAGATTGATTTAAAACCGGCGCTTTCAAAAGAACAGCTGGATCAGAGAGTTTTGAAAGATTTCCAAAAAGTTTTGAATAAGGAATTTCAAAATGCGTTGGATCGGCTGCTGCCTAGAAAACTAATTCCGGTTATGATAGAATTATCAGAAATTCCAAGTCATAAAAAGGTACATGAAATCACAAGGCAGGAAAGAGCCCGTCTGGTTTCCTGCATGAAACAGATGGAGCTTACCGTAACCGGAGTTCGTGGATTTAAAGAAGCGATTATTACCCAGGGCGGTGTAGATGTCAAAGAAATTGATCCGGGAACCATGGAATCAAAGAAAATCAAAGGATTATATTTTGCAGGAGAGGTGCTGGATTTAGATGCAGTGACGGGAGGGTTCAATCTCCAAATTGCATGGTCCACCGGATATCTTGCAGGAAGGAACTAGGAGGAAAGAAAGATGTATAGTATTGCCATTGACGGACCGGCAGGAGCAGGAAAAAGTACAATTGCAAAGACCATTGCCAGAAAATTAAAATTTGTCTATGTGGATACAGGAGCCATGTACCGTGCCATGGCCCTCTATTTTATTCGCAGCGGGGTGGACGGTACAGACGAAGAGGCCGTAAATCGAATGTGCCCGGATATTCATGTAAGCATTTCCTATGAGAATGGAGTACAGCAGGTATTGTTAAACCATGAAAATGTGACAGGACTCATCCGGACAGAGGAGGTCGGAAATATGGCGTCTCGAACATCTGCCTATGAAGCTGTTCGGGCAGCCTTATTGGATCTGCAAAGAGATTTGGCAAAAACATCTAATATTTTAATGGATGGAAGAGACATTGGAACCAATGTACTCCCCAATGCAGATTTGAAAATTTATCTGACGGCATCTTCCAAAGTTCGCGCAATGCGCCGATATAAGGAGCTGCTGGAAAAAGGAGTGGAAGCGGATCTTGACCGGATCGAAGAGGATATTATCATTCGTGACCGACAGGATATGGAAAGAGAGATTGCGCCGCTTCGCAAAGCAGAAGATGCAGTTCTGGTAGATTCTTCCCACATGACGATTGATCAGGTTGTAGATACGATTATCAAGGAATTTGAAAAAATAAAATAGCGGAGGATCTATGGAAGTTATTTTAGCAAAAACCGCGGGATTTTGTTTTGGGGTCCAAAGAGCGGTCGATACAGTTTACAAAGAGGCAGAGAAAGAACACGTATATACCTACGGACCGATTATTCATAATTCAGAAGTTGTCTCAGATCTGGAAAAGAAAGGCGTTAAAGTTTTGCACTCCAGAGAGGAACTGGAACGTCTGCAAGAGGGGACCGTGATTATTCGTTCCCATGGAGTTGCAAAAGAAATCTATGATCTGATTGAAAAGAAAGGACTGACGTTGGTGGACGCCACCTGCCCTTTTGTGAGAAAGATTCATAGAATTGTGGAAAAAGCGGGAGCTGAGGGAAAACAAATCGTGATTGTGGGAAGTGCAGAACATCCGGAAGTAGAAGGAATCAAAGGATGGTGTTCCACAGAAGCCATAGTCATATCAGATGCCGGACAGCTGGATCGGATAAATAGAAACAAGCCGGCATGTCTTGTTTCACAAACGACATTTAATTACAAGAAATTTAAAGATATAGTTGAAATTATTGAGAAAAAGGGGTATGATATAGAGGTATGTAATACAATATGTAATGCCACAGAAGAGCGTCAACTGGAAGCAAAGTCTATCGCTAAGGATGCAGAGGCGATGGTTGTAATCGGAGACAAGCAGAGCTCCAACAGCCAGAAGTTATTTGAAATTAGCAGGAGAGAGTGTGAGAACACCTTTTTTGTGCAGACACTTAGAGACCTGGATTTGAAACTTTTTGAATCGACTGGTAAGGTAGGTATTACAGCGGGGGCCTCAACCCCACAGAAAATTATCAAGGAGGTTCATGCTAGCATGACAGAAAAGAGTTTTGAACAATTATTAGAGGAAAGTTTAGTTACGATTCATAACGGAGAGGTAGTAGAAGGAACCGTAATCGATGTAAAGCCGGATGAAATTATCCTGAATATCGGATATAAAGCAGATGGTGTTTTGACCAGAAGTGAGTACTCTAATGATTCAGCCAACGTGGATTTGACAACAGTTGCCAAAGTTGGTGATACTATGGAAACTAAGGTTCTTAAGGTGAATGACGGAGAAGGACAGGTTCTTCTTACTTATAAGAGATTAGCGGCAGAGAAAGGCAATAAGCGTCTGGAAGAAGCTTATGAGAACAAAGAAGTATTGAAAGCGCCGGTTGCACAGGTATTAGATGGCGGTTTAAGCGTGTTAATCGAAGAAGCACGCGTATTTATTCCTGCAAGCTTGGTATCTGATTCTTATGAGAGAGATCTCAAGAAATACGAAGGTCAGGAAATTGAGTTTGTAATCAGTGAGTTTAATCCTCGTAAGAGAAGAGTCATTGGTGACCGCAAACAGTTGTTGGTAGCTGCTAAGAAAGAGAAGCAGAAAGAATTATTCGATAAGATTGAGATCGGTATGAAGATCGAAGGTGTTGTGAAGAATGTAACAGATTTCGGTGCATTCATCGACTTAGGGGGAGCAGACGGACTGCTGCATATTTCAGAAATGTCTTGGGGACGTGTTGAGAATCCTAAGAAGGTCTTCAATATCGGAGATAAAGTTACTGTATTAATTAAAGATATCCAGGGTGAGAAGATTGCGTTAAGCTTAAAATTCCCAGAAGAAAATCCTTGGTTAAAAGCAGAAGAAAAATATAAAGTCGGAAGCAATGTAGCTGGTAAAGTTGCACGTATGACAGATTTTGGTGCGTTCGTTGAATTAGAATCTGGAATTGATGCTTTGCTTCATGTTTCTCAGATTGCAAAAGAACATATTGAAAAACCGTCTGATGTTTTAAAGGTAGGACAGGAAATTACTGCCAAAGTTGTGGATTTCAAGAAGGATGATAAAAAGATCAGCCTGAGCATGAAGGCATTGTTAACAGACGAAGAAACAGCAGAAGAATAAATAGGGCATAGTTCCTATGCTCTTTAAAATCCTTTTCCCTCGGGAAAGGGATTTTTTATTGTATAACTATTGTAAAATATGGGATTTTGAGATATAATCAGTCTTAAAAATACATTTTTTTAAAAGATAAATTTCAAAAAGGAGTTAAGACCATGGAAATAAAAAATTTTAAAAAAGTATTGGTTGCTAACCGTGGTGAGATTGCGATCCGTGTTTTTCGTGCCTTAAGTGAGCTTGGAATTACAACGGTTGGAATTTACTCAAAAGAGGACCGATATGCTTTGTTTCGCTCCAAAGCAGACGAATCCTATCAGTTAAATCCTGATAAAGGACCGATTGACGCTTATTTGGATATTAATACAATTATTCGTATTGCCAAAGAAAAAAATGTAGATGCGATTCATCCGGGCTATGGGTTCTTATCTGAAAATCCGGAGTTTGTAGATGCATGCGAGAAAAATGGAATTACGTTTATCGGACCATCTTCTGATCTGATGCGTAAGATGGGAGATAAGATTTCTTCAAAACAGATGGCGATTGAAGCAAAGGTTCCGATTATTCCGGGAGTGGATCATGCAGTTCATGAACTGGACGAAGTGATAAAGATTGCCGATCATGTGGGATATCCTGTGATGCTGAAAGCTTCCAATGGAGGCGGCGGACGCGGGATGAGAATTGTTCATTCAGCGGAGGAGATGCCAAAAGAGTTTGCGGAGGCAAAAGAAGAATCCAAAAAGGCATTTGGTGATGATCAGATTTTTGTTGAAAAATATTTAAAGAGCCCGAAACATATTGAGGTTCAGATCATTGGGGATCAGTATGGACATGTGGTTCATCTGTTTGATCGCGATTGTTCGGTACAGAGAAGGCATCAAAAGGTGGTAGAATATGCGCCGGCATTCAGCGTGCCGGAGAATGTCCGCCAGCAGATTTTTGACGCTTCCATCCGACTGGCAAAACATGTGGGATATAAGAACGCGGGAACCTTGGAATTTTTGGTGGATGCAGATCACAATGCTTATTTTATTGAGATGAATCCTCGAATTCAGGTGGAGCATACCATCACGGAGATGGTAACGGGAATTGATATTGTTCAGACGCAGATTCTTGTAGCAGAAGGTTATACGTTGGATTCTGCGGAGATTGGAATTTCAGGACAGGAAGATGTCGTATGCAACGGCTATTCTGTGCAGACTCGTATTACCACAGAGGATCCTTTGAATAATTTCCTTCCGGACACCGGAAAGATTACTGTGTACCGCTCCGGTGCAGGAAATGGTATTCGTTTGGATGGAGGAAATGCCTATGCGGGAGCTGAAATAACCCCTTACTATGACAGTCTGTTGGTAAAAGCGATTTCTCATGACCGTACCTTTGAGAGGGCTGTGGATAAGTCGATTCGTGTCTTAAAAGAAACAAGAATCCGTGGAGTCAAAACGAATATTCCGTTTTTGATCAATGTGTTAAACCATGAAATATTCCGTACCGGAAATTGTTATACGACGTTTATTGAAGATACACCGGAATTATTTTTATTGCCGGAAAGCCAGGACCGCGCCACAAAAATTTTGGAGTTTTTGGGGAATAAGATGGTCAATGCACAGCGTGCCGAGGAAAAACCGTATTTTGAAGATCGGATTCTTCCGAAGTATGAGAAAGAGCAGAAGATTTACGGTGCAAGAGATGAATTTTTAAAACTGGGTGCAAAAGATTTTACTCAAAAGATTTTAAAGGAAAAGAAACTGTACATTACAGACACAACGATGCGCGATGCGCAGCAGTCTTTAATGGCGACAAGAATGAGGACAAAAGATTTAATTGGCGCTTCCGATGCCGCAAATGCTTTTCTTCAGAATGCATTTTCCGCAGAAGCCTGGGGCGGAGCGACCTATGATACGGCATATCGCTTTTTAAAGGAATCTCCGTGGAAAAGACTGGAACTTTTGAGAGCGCATATGCCCAATACATTGATTCAGATGCTGCTGCGCGCTTCCAATGCAGTTGGATACAGCAACTATCCGGACAATGTGGTCAAAGCCTTTATTCAGGCTGCCGCTGGAAAGGGTGTAGATGTCTTTCGCATTTTTGACAGCCTAAACTGGATTGAAAATATGAAAATGCCGATTGAGACTGCGCTGGAGACGGGCAAGATTGTAGAAGGTGCTATTTGTTACACCGGAGATATTACGGATCCCAATGAGACGAAGTATACGTTGGATTACTATGTGCGAAAAGCGAAAGAATTAGAAAGTCTGGGAGTTCATATTTTTACGATCAAAGATATGGCAGGTCTGGTAAAACCATATGCAGCAAAGAAATTAATTTCTGCTCTGAAAGAGGAATTAAAGATTCCGGTCAATCTGCATACGCATGATTCTACCGGAAACGGGGTCAGTTCTCTGCTGATGGCTGCAGAAGCAGGACTGGATATTGCCGATTGTGCCATCGGATCCATGAGTTCCATGACCTCCAATCCATGTATGAATTCTTTGGTGGAGGCGCTGAAAGGAACCGAACGTGATACTGGACTGGATACAGATGAGCTCACCGAGTTAAGTCAGTATTATGAGAGAATTCGTCCGGTATACAAACAATTTGAAAGCGGCATGGATGCTCCGAATACTGAAATTTACAAATATGAAATTCCGGGAGGACAGTATTCAAATCTGCTGGCACAGGTAAAAGAGATGGGCGCAGCAGAGGACTTTGAGGAAATTAAAGGGCTTTATAAAGATGCCAACCAGCTTCTCGGCAATATTGTGAAGGTAACGCCATCTTCTAAAGTGGTCGGAGATTTTGCAATCTTTATGTTTAAAAATGGATTAACAAAAGACAACATTTTAGTGGAAGGAAAAGATTTGTCTTATCCAGATTCCGTGGTAGAATATTTTGAGGGTATGATTGGACAGCCGGAGGGGGGATTCCCGAAAGAACTTCAAAAGATCGTTTTGAAGGATAAGAAACCGATCACGGTCCGTCCCGGAAGTCTGCTCCCGGATGAAGACTTTGAATACATTAAGAACGGCTTAAAAGAAAACTTCTATACAGACAGTATGGAAGATCCGAACGTTCTGCATCAGAAAGCTTTAAGTTATGCTTTGTATCCGAAGGTGTATGAAGATTATTGCAGACATTTTGAGGCGTACAACGACGTCACTGCCTTGGAAAGCCATGTATATTTTTATGGTCTGCGCAAAGGAGAGGAGACGACACTGCGTCTGGACGAAGGAAAGTATCTGATTATTAAATTTATTGATATGTCAGAGCCAGATGAAGACGGATATCGTCTGCTGGACTTTGAGGTGAACGGTTCAATCCGTGAAATCAAGGTTCTTGATAAGCATTTAGAGGTTAAGACGGACGGAAGGGTCAAGGCAGATAAATCCAACCCGGCGCACCTGGGATCTACGATCCCTGGAACTGTAGGAAAGGTTCTTGTGAAGAAGGGAGATCCGGTTACAGTCAATATGCCTTTGATGACAGTAGAGGCTATGAAGATGGAGACAACGGTAGTTTCCAAAGTCGACGGTGTTGTGGATCAGGTTTATGTGAAGGAAGGAGAACAGGTAAATCAAGAAGATCTGTTAATTTCTTTTGAACTTGCCGAATAAAAATTTTAGAAGACTGCATACTAAAAGGAGAAAGTGAAAACTTTCTCCTTTTTTATGATATAGAAAAGTAACAACTTTCCTATATCATAAAAACGCTCCGCATTAAGAAATATAGGAAAGGCAGTGTATAAAATGCAAGAAGAAGAAAGAAAAGAAATTGAAGAGTTTGGGCAGGTTGATTTGGGCGGAATTCGTATTATGACAGTGATCGGTGAAATTGAGGGGCATCAGGTGTCCGCACAAAATGCGAAAACGACCAAATATGAACATATGATTCCGGCGCTTGCAAAGGCAGAACAGGATGATCATATCAAAGGCGTTTTAATTTTAATGAATACCATCGGGGGAGATGTAGAATGTGGATTGGCGCTGGCAGAATTAATTGCATCCTTGAGCAAGCCAACGGTTTCCTTGGTTTTAGGGGGAAGTCATTCCATCGGAGTTCCGCTGGCGGTAGCAGCAGATTATTCCATGATTGTCAAAAGTGCTACGATGATGCTTCACCCGGTGAGAACCTCCGGAATGTTTATCGGTGTCATTCAAAGCTACCGCAACATTGAAAAAATTCAGGATCGAATTACACAGTTTATCAGTGAGCATTCTAATATGGAACAAAAGAAGGTAGAGGAGCTGATGCTTCATGTGGGAGAACAGGTAAAAGACGCAGGGACGGTGTTAGATGGTCCGCTGGCGGTGGAATATGGATTAATTGATCAGATCGGAGGGATGAAAGAGGCCTTTGCAAAAATCAAAGACCTTTGTGATCAGTAAAGAAACTAAAAAAAGGGTTTCGATTTGATACATTTTGGTGTAAAATAAAATTAAAGATTTGCGTTACATCAGATTCGTTTATCATAAGGAGGAGATCATGAGAGGAATAGAAACCCCAGTACGCAACATTCGGAAACGTGTTTTTAAAGAGATTGCAAAGTTTGCCTATGAACAGAGAGATCTAAATGAATTGGAAGACTTGCCATATGAGATTCTACCGGGTGAAATTCCAACGTATCGAGACAGCATTTATCGAGAGAGAGCGGTCGTAAGCGAGCGAATCCGTTTGGCAATGGGAATGTCCCTAAGCCCTGCTGATAAACCTACCAGAATTACAAAAGGAATTGATGAGAGCAATATTTCGGAGAAATATTATGAGCCGCCGCTTCTTCAAGTGATTCCTTCTGCCTGTAATGCGTGCAAAGAAAAGGCGTTTATTGTCGGTGGGGAATGTCAGGGCTGTATGGCGCATCCTTGTATGGAAGTATGTCCGAAGAATGCGATCAGTTTTAAAGACGGATATTCGTATATTGATCAGGAAAAATGTATCAAATGCGGGCAGTGCAAAAAGGTTTGTCCTTACAGCGCAATTTATGAGAGAAGAAGACCTTGTGAGGCGGCATGTGGCGTAGGAGCCATCGAAACAGATTATGCAGGGCGTGCCAAAATCAATCCGGACAAGTGTGTTTCCTGCGGCATGTGTATGGTGAATTGTCCTTTTGGAGCCATTGCGGACAAGTCTCAGATTTACCAGCTGATCAAAGCAATGAAGGAAGGAAGCGATGTCATTGCGATTCTTGCACCGGCTTTTGTGGGTCAGTTTGGACCGAAAGCAACGCCGAATAAGATCAAGGCTGCATTGCTTGACATTGGATTTTTTGATGTGTGGGAGGTTGCAGTGGGCGCTGATGCAGGGGCATTGGAGGAAGCAGAGCATTATGTTCACAGCGTAGCAACCGGCGAGCTGCCGTTTTTGTTAACCTCCTGCTGTCCGTCATGGTCTATGCTTGGCAAGAAGTATTTTCCGGAGGTTATTGATGAGATTTCCAATGCGCTGACACCGATGGTTGCCACGGCGAGAGCAGCAAGACAGACCAATCCGGATGCGAAAATCGTCTTTGTAGGTCCTTGCGTAGCAAAGAAATTGGAAGCATCCAGAAGAACCGTCCGCAGCGAGGTGGATTTTGTTATTACTTTCGAGGAACTTTCTGGAATGTTTGAAGCGAAAGAAATTGACTTTAATACTTACGACAAGGAAGTGGAATTAAATGATGCTTTCGGTGCCGGGCGCGGGTATGCCGTTGCCAGCGGCGTTGCGGCAGCCATTGAAGCCTGTATCAATGAATACCATCCGGGAACGGAAGTAAAGATTGATCATGTGGAAGGGCTTGCTGAGTGCAAGAAGATGCTTTTGCAGGCCAAGGCAGGAAAGAAAAACGGTTATTTGATTGAAGGAATGGGATGTCCGGGAGGATGTGTCGCCGGAGCGGGCACAAACATTCCGGTAGTTAAAGCGGGAGTGCAGGTGAAAAAATTTGTCAATGAGGCAGAAGCATTTGTTCCGCCGGAGACTGCGAAATACTAAGAAAATGGTAATAAAAAGATGAATCCGTCGGGGTTCATCTTTTTGCTTGCGTATTTGGCGTTTTAATTGTAAAATAAAATATTGATAGCATTCTTTAAAAGATGCAGAAAGAAAGGTAACATTTTCTATGGCAGCAAGGAAGACAAGAAAGAGAAAGACATCCTCGAAGAGCCGAAAAAAACAAAAGGACTTTGAACCGTTTTACAAAGAAATCGCAGTGCTTTTGGTCTTTGCTCTTTTTATTTTTTTATTTTTAAGTAATTTTGGAATTTGCGGATATATTGGGGACAGCATCAGTTCTTTTTTGTTTGGTTTATTTGGAAGAACTTATTACATTGTGCCGATTGTTGGTTTTTTGTTGTCGATCTTGTTGATTTCCAATGATTACAGCAGTCTTGCAATCAAGAAAACTTGTTTCACAGTTGTACTGTTGGTTATGATTTCTACAATATTCCAGATGAGTAGTAACATTCATGTGACAGATCTGGGAGAAGTGTTTTTAGCAAGCAGCAAAAGTCATGAAGGAGGAGGACTTCTCGGTGCTTGGCTGTGTTCTGTTCTTGATCCGGAAATAGGAACGGCAGGAACAATTTTGGTAGTGGTAATGATTTCTGTGATTTCATTGATTTTGGTGACAGAGCGGTCCTTTTTATCTTTTTTAAAGAAAATAGGAGCTGTTTTTTCAGTTTTCAAAAAACAAAAGAAGAAAATTTCAAAAAGACAACAAAGGGAGACAGAAGAAGCACCGGAAGATCAGGTGGAAAAAAGCGGGTCAAAGATTTCTCATAAAAAGATTCCGGACCTGAATTTCGGAAGACCGAGACCGGAAGATGCGGATACGTTTCCAATGGAAGAAAGGCAGGAAGCGCCGCCGCAAACCTTTGATTTCCCATTGGCTTCGGAGGAAGAAACCGCAGCGGTAAGTGAAGCTGTAAAGGTGAGCAGTTCCCGCCCTTCGAGAAAGACATCAGAGAAAAAGGAGAAGATGCAGAAGGAGCCGGTTGTACTGGTTCATGAGGCATCTGGTGATTATACATATCCGCCGCTGAATCTTCTTGAAAAAGGAAACAGTTCCGGCGGCAGCAATCAGACGGAGCTGAACCGTACCGCTATGAAACTGCAAAAGACGTTAGAAGATTTTGGCGTCCATGTAACAATTACGAATATCAGCTGCGGACCATCGGTGACCCGATTTGAACTGCATCCGGAACAAGGGGTGAAGGTCAGTCGAATTGTGGGATTGGCAGATGACATTAAATTGAATTTGGCTGCTGCCGATATACGAATTGAAGCTCCGATTCCGGGAAAAGCAGCAGTTGGGATCGAGGTTCCTAACAAGACCAATCAAATGGTGATGTTTCGGGAATTGGTAGAAAACAAGGAATTTATGAGAGCAAAATCAAAGATTTCTTTTGCCGTGGGGAAGAATCTGGCGGGACAGGTAATTGTTTCGGACATTGCGAAGATGCCGCATTTATTAATTGCCGGCGCGACGGGCTCCGGAAAGTCTGTCTGTATTAATACGCTGATTATGAGTATTTTATATAAGGCTGCTCCGGAAGATGTCAAGCTGATTATGATTGATCCCAAAGTCGTAGAGCTCAGCGCCTATCAGGGGATTCCTCATTTGCTGATTCCGGTAGTTACAGACCCGAAACAGGCATCCAGCGCTTTAAACTGGGCAGTTATGGAAATGGGAGAGCGTTATAAAAAGTTTGCGGAAGTTAATGTAAGAAATTTAGACGGTTATAATGACAAAGTGCGGGAGTCGATTCAAAATGGACTGGAAGCAGAGGACTTTCAAAAGTTGCCGCAGATTGTGATTATTGTAGATGAGCTTGCGGATCTTATGATGGTTGCACCGGGTGAGGTAGAAGATGCCATTGTCCGTTTGTCGCAGCTTGCGCGGGCAGCAGGAATTCATCTGATTATCGCGACGCAGAGGCCGTCGGTCAATGTCATTACCGGCTTGATTAAGGCAAATGTTCCGTCAAGAATTGCGTTTTCCGTTTCATCGGGAGTGGATTCCAGAACGATTATTGATATGAATGGTGCTGAGAAATTATTAGGAAAAGGAGATATGCTCTTTTACCCTTCCGGATATCAGAAACCAATTCGTGTACAGGGCGCTTTTATCAGCGATGAAGAAGTCGGCAGAGTCGTAGAGTTTTTGAAAGAGCATAATCCGAATAAAGATAAGGAAGGAACTGAAATTCAGGAAAAGATTCAAACTGCTGCGGCAAAAGCAGCAACCTCTCAGGAGAGAGATGAATATTTTGAGGATGCCGCCATGTTTATTATTGATAAAGAAAAAGCCTCCATCGCAGGTCTTCAGAGAGTATTTAAGATTGGGTTTAACCGGGCGGCAAGACTTATGGATCAGCTTTGTGAAGCAGGAATTGTTGGTGAGGAAGAAGGGACAAAACCGAGAAAAGTTCTTATGAGTCAGGAACAATTTGAACAATATAAAGAGGAATATTTGTAAGAAGCTTTGTGGATGACTGCAGAGTGCTTACAAACTCCAAGAGAATTTTTATAGAAAGGATACATTATGAAAACAGATATTCAAATTGCACAGGAGGCAGAATTACTGCCAATTAAAGAAATTGCAGCAGGCATCGGAATCAAGGAAGAGGATCTGGAATTGTATGGAAAGTATAAAGCCAAATTTGATTCCAGGTTTATGGATGAGGTGAAAGAAAATAAGGACGGGAAACTGGTGTTGGTAACGGCGATTAACCCGACTCCTGCCGGGGAAGGAAAGACAACAACCAGTGTCGGACTTGCGCAGGCGTTAAACAAACTGGGAAAGAAAACCATTTGTGCATTAAGAGAACCGTCTCTTGGACCATGCTTCGGAATCAAAGGAGGAGCGGCTGGCGGAGGATATGCGCAGGTGGTTCCAATGGAAGATTTAAATTTACATTTTACAGGAGACTTCCATGCCATTACCTCTGCCAATAACCTTTTGGCAGCCATGATAGATAATCATATTCAGCAGGGAAATGGATTGAATATTGACACCAGAGAGATTGTGTGGAAGAGATGTCTGGATATGAACGATCGAGCACTTCGGAATATCGTGGTTGGACTTGGTCGTAAGGTGGATGGCGTTGTGCGCGAAGATCACTTTGTCATTACCGTAGCTTCTGAGATTATGGCGATTCTTTGCCTGGCAAATGATATGGCTGATTTAAAAGAGCGTTTAGGAAAGATCATAGTTGCCTATAATATGGATAAAGAACCTGTGACTGCAAAAGATTTAAATGCAGTGGGAGCGATGGCAGCGTTATTGAAAGATGCATTAAAACCTAATATGATTCAAACTTTAGAGCACACGCCGGCGTTTGTTCACGGAGGACCGTTTGCAAATATTGCACATGGCTGCAACAGTGTTCAGGCAACAAAATTAGCATTAAAATTATCTGATATTACAATTACAGAGGCAGGATTTGGAGCGGATCTTGGGGCAGAGAAATTCCTGGATATTAAATGTCCGATGGCAGGGTTGAGACCGGATGCGGTAGTACTGGTTGCGACAGTGCGTGCTTTAAAATATAACGGCGGGGCAGCGAAAGAACAGCTTTCCGAAGAAAATATTGACGTATTGAGCAAGGGAATTGTGAATCTTGAAAAACATATTGAAAATTTAAAACAGTTTGGCGTTCCGGTTGTAGTTACACTAAATCAATTTGTAACGGACACAGAAGCGGAACTTGCTTTTATCCAAAACTTCTGTGAAGAAAGAGACTGTGATTTTGCATTATCACAAGTATGGGCAAAAGGCGGAGAAGGAGGATTGGATCTCGGGAAAGCAGTGCTGCGCACACTGGAACAAAAGGAAAGTCACTATCAACCACTTTATTCTTATGATGCATCCATTGAGGAGAAAATCGAGACCATTGCCACGAAGGTTTATGGTGCCGATAAAGTTGTGTATACAGCAGCGGCAGCACGGCAGAAAAAGAGACTGACAGAGCTTGGCTTTGGCAATCTGCCGATTTGTATGGCAAAGAATCAATACTCTTTATCAGACGATCCGAAAAAATTGGGAAGACCGGAAGGGTTTGATATTACAATCCGTGAAATTTATGTAAATGCCGGAGCAGGATTTTTAGTGGCGTTGACCGGAGACATTATGACAATGCCGGGACTTCCGAAAAAACCTGCGGCAGAAGGAATTGATGTGGGAGAAGACGGCGTTATTACCGGATTATTTTAGAGAAACAACAAAAAGAGGAAAGCAAGATGCAGATGATAGATGGAAAAAAGATCTCAGGGGAGATCAAAGATGAATTAAAAAGAGAAGTTGCAATATTGAAAAAAGAAGGGAAAGAAATTGCTTTGGCAGTAATTCAGGTGGGAGAGGATCCTGCCTCCAGTGTTTATGTGCGAAACAAAAAGCGGGCTTGTGAGTATATTGGAATTGATTCTGTCAGCTATGAACTTCCGGAGAATACAACCGAAGAAGAACTGCTGCAGATTATAGACCAGTGCAATCAAAATTCCAAGATTAATGGAATTCTGGTTCAGCTTCCGCTTCCGTCTCATATGAATGAGGATAAGGTACTGCTTGCGATTGATCCGAGAAAGGATGTAGATGGATTTCATCCGGTGAGTGTTGGAAATATGGTGATTGGGGAAGATGGATTTCTTCCTTGTACACCGGCAGGGGTCATCGAGCTTTTAAAACGTTCCGGAGTGGAAATCGAAGGAAAAGAATGTGTAGTGCTCGGGCGCAGCAATATTGTGGGGAAACCGATGGCAATGTTGTTATTGCGGGAGAATGCGACGGTGACGATCTGTCATTCCCGTACAAAAAATTTGCGGGAGGTTTGCCGCAGGGCAGACATTCTGGTGGTTGCTATTGGAAAACCGAAATTTATTGATGATACCTATATTAAGGATGGAGCCGTTGTTATTGATGTGGGAATTCATCGTAATGAGCAGAAGAAGCTTTGCGGTGATGTGGATTATGAAAAGGCGGCTCCAAAGACAAGGGCAATTACGCCGGTTCCGGGAGGTGTCGGACCTATGACCATTGCTATGTTAATGAAAAACTGTGTAGAATCAAAGAAATTATTTGGAGAGTCATTGAAATGAAAATATTATTTATTTCTTTAGGCTGTGATAAAAATCTGGTAGACAGTGAAGTGATGCTGGGAATGCTTACAGAGAATGGGTATGAACTGACAGATGATGAGAGAGAAGCAGATGTGATTGTGATTAATACCTGCTGTTTTATTCATGATGCCAAAGAAGAAAGTATTCAAACCATTCTTGAAATGGCACAGTACAAAGAAGAAAATTTGAAGGCTCTGATCGTAGCGGGATGTCTGTCGGAGCGTTATAAAGATGAAATTTTAAAGGAAATTCCCGAAATTGATGCAGTGCTTGGAACAACCAGCTACGATTCTATTGTAGAAGCAGTGAATGAGGCGCTTGAGGGAAAATGCTTTGAACATTATGAGAGCGTGGATTACCTTCCTGATTTGTCAGGGCAGCAGCGTGTGATTACTACCGGAAATCATATGGCATATTTAAAAATTGCCGAGGGATGTGATAAGCGCTGCAGTTACTGCATTATTCCAAAGATTCGGGGACGTTTCAGAAGCGTGCCCATGGAAGATTTGCTTCGTGAGGCAAAGCAGCTTGCTGCCGGCGGAGTAAAAGAATTGGTATTGGTAGCGCAGGAAACAACCCTTTATGGGGAAGATCTTACCGGGAAAAAACAGCTTCCTCTTCTGCTTCATAATTTATGTCAGATTGAGGGCATCGCATGGATCCGTCTGCTGTATTGTTATCCAGAAGAGATTACAGAAGAGCTGATTGAGACCATCAGGACGGAAGAGAAAATCTGTCATTATATTGATATGCCGATTCAGCACAGTGAAAATCGCATTTTACAGCGAATGGGTCGCAGAACTTCCAGAGAGGATCTTGTAAACATTATAAAGAAACTTCGAGAGAGAATTCCGGATATTGCTATTCGGACAACCTTGATTACCGGTTTTCCGGGAGAAACAGAGAAAGACCATCGGGGACTGATGGAGTTTGTAAAAGAATGTCGTTTTGAACGGTTGGGAGTTTTTACTTATTCACCGGAGGAAGATACGCTTGCGGCGGAATTTGAGCATCAAATTGCGGAAGAGGTAAAAGAGGCAAGAAGAGATGAGCTTATGATGCTTCAACAGGAGATTTCCTATGAAAACACACAGAAACTAACCGGAAAGGTAATAGAAGTCATGGTTGAAGGATATTTATATGAGGATGATATTTATGTAGGACGTTCTTATATGGATGCTCCGAACGTCGATGGCTGTGTTTTTATAAATTCTGAGGAAGAACTAATGACAGGGGAGTTTGTATATGTTAAAATTACCCAAGGAAGAGAATATGATGTGATAGGAGAAGTGGATTATGAATTTACCGAATAAGTTAACGATTTTGAGAACGCTTATGATACCATTCTTTTTGTTCTTTCTGCTGACAGATTATGCAGGAGACTACAGCAAATGGATTGCAGTTGTATTATTTATCGTGGCGAGTCTTACAGATTTTCTGGATGGACATATTGCCAGAAAATATCATCTGGTGACAAACTTTGGAAAATTTATGGATCCGCTTGCAGATAAGTTGCTGGTATGTTCGGCTATGATTGCACTGGTTGGAATGAATCGTTTGTCATCCATTGTAGCAATCATTATTATTGCCAGAGAATTTATTATCAGCGGATTTCGTCTGATTGCATCAGATAATGGAATTGTAATTGCAGCCAGTTACTGGGGAAAATTCAAGACCAATTTTCAGATGTTTATGATTATTATGCTGATTATTGATCTGGGAAGCCGCACGGCAGTTTTCATTGAGAATCTTTTGATTATCATTGCAACGATATTAACGATCATCTCTTTGGTGGACTATTTAGTAAAGAACAAACAAGTATTATCAGAAGGGAATTAAATCAAATGACGGCAGAAATTATTTGCGTGGGAACAGAAATTTTATTAGGAAATATTGTAAATACCAATGCCGCCTACCTATCAGAACGCTTAGCCGCTTTAGGCATAAGCGTTTTTTTTGAAACAATGGTTGGCGACAATCCTCAAAGGCTGGAGGAGGTTCTTCGTACTGGGCTGAAACGGTCGGATCTTTTGATTTTGTCCGGAGGACTCGGACCGACCAAAGATGATCTGACCAAAGAAATTGCAGCCAAGGTTTGTGGTCAGAAGCTTGTGCAGGATCAGGAGGCGCTTCGGAGGTTAAAAGAATATTTTACATCTGTCAAACGCCCTATGACGGAAAATAATTTAAAACAGGCGCTGGTTCCGGAACGTTGTACGGTACTTTATAATCACAATGGAACGGCACCGGGGATGATCATTCATGCACAGGAAGAGAAAAAAGTGATTTTGCTTCCGGGACCGCCCAGTGAGCTGCTTCCGATGTTCCATCATCAAGTAGAACCGATTTTAAGAGAGATGCAGCCGGGAATTCTGTATTCAGATGTAGTAAAAATTGATTGTATGGGAGAGAGCGCTGTAGAAACGGAGATTTTAGATTTAATCGACGGACAGAGCAATCCTACCGTTGCCCCATATGCAAAATTAGGAGAAGTGCATTTGAGAGTTACAGCTAAGGCAGATACAGAAGCACAAGCAAAAGAATTGGTGAAACCGATGACGGAGGAGTTATATCGCCGTTTTGGAAAGAAAATTTATACAAAGGAAGAAGACACGGTCTTAGAAGAAGTTGTGGTTGCAATGCTTGCAAAGCGAAATTATACGATTGCGGCGGCGGAATCCTGCACAGCAGGAATGTTTACAGCAACACTTGTAAATGTTGCAGGAGCTTCTGAAGTTTTGAATGAAAGCTTTATCACATACTCCAATGACGCAAAAACAAAATATTTAGGGGTAAAAGAAGAGACGTTAAAATCCGTTGGAGCAGTTTCAGAAGAAACGGCGGCGCAGATGGCAGAAGGAGCCGCAAAGGCGGCAAATGCCAATGTGGGCGTAGGAATTACCGGACTTGCGGGACCCGGAGGGGAAACTCCGGAGAAAAAAGCAGGACTTGTCTATATTGGAGTTTGTGTCAATGGAAAAACGAAAGTCAATCGATATCAGTTAAGAGGAAATCGTCAGAAGGTGCGGGAAATAGCGGTGAGCCGGGCAATGACTATGGTTCGTCTTGCAGTTGAAAACGAATAAATGTTCGTGCGAACACTTGTTTTTGTTTTCCGGGTATGTTATACTTTGCTTAGGTTTTTAAGATAGAAGACAGACTTTGAGAAATTAAGATAAAGGAGAAGTATTAAATGAAGCAGGAGGAGAAGTTAAAGGCATTGGATGCCGCTTTGGTGAAGATTGAGAAAGATTACGGCAAGGGTGCTGTCATGAAATTGGGAGAATATCAGGCAGACCGCACCATTGAAGTAACACCGACCGGTTCCATCAGTCTTGATATTGCATTGGGAGTCGGCGGAATTCCCAAAGGGCGTATCATTGAAGTTTATGGTCCGGAATCCAGTGGTAAAACTACGGTTGCACTGCATATGGTAGCGGAAGTCCAAAAAAGAGGAGGAATTGCGGGATTTATTGATGCAGAGCATGCGCTGGATCCGGTTTATGCCAGCAGTATTGGGGTTGATGTTGATAATCTTTATATTTCACAGCCGGATACCGGGGAACAAGGACTTGAGATTGCGGAGACAATGGTTCGTTCCGGCGCAATTGATATTATCATTGTGGATTCGGTAGCAGCTTTGGTTCCGAAAGCGGAGATTGATGGAGATATGGGAGATTCCCACGTGGGACTTCAGGCGCGTCTGATGTCACAGGCACTTCGGAAGTTAACGGGGATTGTCAGCAAATTTCATTGTTCTGTTATTTTTATCAATCAGCTTCGAGAGAAGGTCGGAGTGATGTTTGGAAATCCGGAGACGACAACCGGAGGTCGTGCGCTGAAGTTTTATTCTTCCATTCGCTTGGATGTCCGCCGAATTGAAACTCTGAAACAGGGAGGAGAAATGATCGGTAACCGTACAAGAATTAAGGTTGTGAAAAATAAGGTTGCGCCGCCGTTTAAGCAGGCGGAGTTTGACATTATGTTCGGGCAGGGAATTTCCAAGTTCGGAGATCTTTTGGATTTAGCGGCGGGAGCCGATATTATTCATAAAAGCGGCGCATGGTATGCATATCAGAACGAGAAAATTGGTCAGGGCCGGGAAAACGCTAAAAATTATCTGGCGGAGCATCCGGAGATTGCAGCAGAAGTAGAACATGCCATAAGAATACATTATGGTCTTCTGGAAGATGAGAATGTGGAAACCGAAGAAACCAAAGATGTAAAAGAAGCGGAAGGAAACGTTTAGAAAGAGTCATGATCGTCAGCAGATTAGAAGAAATCAACAAGAAGCAGAGCAGACTTTTTTTAAATGAGGAGAAATATTGCCTGCTGTATCAAAATGAAGTAAGGCGTCTGGGACTGGAAAAACAAGGAGAAGTAGATCAGGAGGTATTAGCAGAACTGAATGGTCTGCTTCTTTATCGTGCAAAGCGAAAAGCAATGTCTCTGTTGAAATCTCAGGATCGTACCAAAAACGAATTGTCAGAAAGACTTCGGCGACTGGAATTTCCAGAAATTATAATTGAAGGTGCAGTATCTTATGTGGAGTCTTTTGGGTATATTAATGATGAAGCATATATTCGCCGTTATATGGAGTATAAAGCACCCTTCAAAAGCCGATTGCAAATTCAAAGTGAACTGCATCAAAAGGGAATTTCGCAAGAGCTGCTGGATACAATCTGGGAAGAATCTGAATATCAGGAAGAAGATATTTTGGAAAAACAAATTCAGAAACGAATTCGTCAAAAAGGTCCAGTAACGGATGGGAATTTTCAGAAAAATTATGGATATTTTGCAAGAAAAGGATTTTCTTCCAATTCTATCTTGAATTTATTAAAAAAATATAAACAATAGATGTTTTACTTGCTGTGCAGGTCAAAACAATATATAATCCAAAGGAAAGGGTGTTTTCCGACTGTGAATTTTTACAGCCGGCAGGCTGAATCGACATGACATATGTCACTCCGGCAGGCACTGCGGCGACAACAGAGTCAGGGAATTCAATAAGATGACTGACTCATCCTATATAAGTATAAGGAGTACAAATTTCTATGAGAAAGAAATCACATATTTCGTTGGCTGGACAGATTATGGATTCTATGGAACTGGAAAATATTTTCGATTATAAACTGCCGTTTTACATTGGCAGTATCTGGCCGGATTGCAGACCTTCTTTCGTGACAACACCCCATAAATTCGATAATACATTTCATGATATTGAAAGAAAATTATCGCAGTTTATTTCCAATTATAATTCAGAGCGCGGAATGGATATGCGTCATTGTGCAAGGCTTGGGGTTATCGTTCATTACATTGCAGACTATTTTACATTTCCACATAACAATCATTATGAAGGGAACGTTAAGGATCACTGCTATTATGAGCGGGATTTGAAGCACGAGCTGAAAGCGTTTCTTATGACAGAGGAAGCAGCGCAGGTGAAGGAGCATGTTGCTGCATATGATTCTGTGGAAGAGCTGATTTCCTACATTCAGAGTATTCATAATAGTTACAGAAAGCTTGTTCATAATGTTCAGGAGGATATTCGCTATATTGTGCATGTTTGTACAACCGTTGTAAAGAGCATATTGAATATGGTCAGTCAGGTATTTCGTCCGGTGACGGTGAATATTCAATATGTATAGAGCAGAAAATCATATATAACATGGATAATTTCCGGAGAAAGGAAGAGGGCAGATGATCAGTGATTTTGCTCTCTTCTTTTTTGTTGAGAGGAGAATAACAAAACGATCCAATGATGCATAGAGATATAATAAAATATATTGCCATAGTGACGATGTTTTTGAATCATATTTCGACAGTTTTTATGGAGCAGGGCAGTTTTTGCTCTCATCTCCGAGATTCCGTTTTGTCTGGCATTTACTAAACAAGGTTTGATGAAATTTTGTGGTATGAATATGATATTTATGCTGCGGTGTCTGTTGATGGCTGTTTGGATGCAAAAAGTTTCAAACAGATTCTTAAAGAGTTTCATTGCGGCAGGATGCATATTGATTTCCATGATTTCAGATTGGGCGTTTTTTGCGCCGATTTTGTTTCTGTGGGCAGGGGATTCAAGAAGAAGGAAGCAAATCACCTTTGCGCTCTCTGCACTTTTGTTTGGTTTATTTTGCTGGGAATTTTGCGAATTATTTTTGAATAGTTAGAAAACCAAGGAAAACAAAAATCGTATTTTCTCTTGTTTTTCCGACGGATTCTCTCTATAATAAATGATTGGAACCCTACAAAAAAAGTAGGAAACAAAGGATTAGGAAAGGGTTGGCAGAATGGGGAAAATAGAGATTTCATATAAAGAGTTAAAGTCAATGCCGGAGGATGCATATCAGCTGATTGATCTTAGAAATGCAACCAATACGTCCTACGGGATGATACCGGGTGCAGTGACGGTTTTGGAGGAAGACTTAAAGGAGCGGGTCATAGAAGAACGAAATAAGAATAAAAAAATAGTATTCTATTGTACCAAAGGAATCTTAAGCGAAAAAACAGCACAAAATTTCAGAGAACAGGGAATGGAAACTTATAGCCTAAAGGGTGGTTATATGGGATGGCTGTTAGAAAATATGGAAACGGCACAATTAGAAACAGAGGATACGAGCAAGGAATTGATGCGAGCGCAGGAAATTGAGAAAAGCATTCGCAAGAAATTTCATAAAACACTGTTTTCAAAGTTCGCGAAGGCAATTAAGACGTATGATTTGGTGAAAGAAAAGGACAAGATTGCCGTTTGCATTTCCGGGGGAAAAGATTCCATGCTTATGGCGAAGCTGTTTCAAGAATTAAAGCGGCATAATAAATTTCAATTTGAACTGGTTTTTCTTGTGATGGATCCAGGGTACCATAAGGTAAACCGTCAGCTGATTGAGAGCAATGCAGAAATGATGGGAATTCCGATTCATATATTTGAATCCGAGATTTTTGATACAGTCTACGAGATTGAAAAATCACCGTGTTATCTCTGTGCCAGAATGCGGAGAGGATATCTTTACAGCAAGGCAAAGGAGTTGGGGTGTAATAAAATTGCTCTTGGTCATCATTATGATGATGTAATTGAAACAATTCTAATGGGAATGCTCTATGGAGGACAGATTCAGACAATGATGCCAAAGCTTCACAGTACAAATTTTGAGGGAATGGAGCTGATCAGACCGCTGTATCTGATTCGAGAAAAGGATATCAAGCATTGGCGGGATTATAATAAGCTGAATTTTCTCCAGTGCGCCTGCCGCTTTACAGAAACCTGCACGACATGCAGTACAGATGGAAGAAGCAGTTCAAAACGTATGGAGGTCAAACAGCTGATTGCCAAAATGAAAGAAATCAATCCGTATGTGGAGTCTAATATTTTTAAAAGTGTGGAAAATGTAAATTTGAAAACCATCATTGCTTATAAACAGGACGGAAGGAAGCACTCGTTTCTGGAAACTTATGAAACAAAAGAGGATGCATGATAAAAACCTGATATGGAAGTGTGAAAGCCTTCCATATCAGGTTTTTGGTAATAGCGATGAGCCGATGAGCCAAGTCCGAGCTTGCCTGAGACTTGGGTGACTGCTTACAATCCCGGAATGTGCCTTTTGGAACTTCCGGAGATTGAGAAAAAATTACATCTCGTCGGAGATTTCGACAATCTGGCGTTTTCTTGCAGCCGTGTCATGTTCTAAATATTCATCGTAAGTACATTCTTTATCAATTAAGCCGTTTTCTGTAATTTCCATAATTCGGTTGGCTGTTGTCTGGACAAACTGATGATCCTGAGAGGTAAACAGCAGGGCTCCCTCAAAATCCTTCAAAGCTTCATTTAATGCGGTAATGGATTCCATATCCAGGTGATTGGTAGGCTCATCCAGAAGTAAAATATTGGCGCCGCTGATCATCAGTTTAGAAAGCATGCAGCGAACTTTTTCACCACCGGATAAAACACCGACTTTTTTCAAAGCATCCTCCCCGGAAAATAACATTCGTCCCAGAAAACCGCGAACAAAGGTGGCGTCTTTTTCTTCGGAATACTGTGTCAGCCACTCAACGATGGTCTCATCCTGACTGAAATCTTTGGTATTATCTTTTGGAAAGTAGGATTGTGAGGTTGTAACTCCCCATTTATAAGTTCCTTCATCGGGCTCCATTTCACCGGAAAGAATTTTAAATAAAGTTGTTGCAGCCTGAGTATTCGGTCCCACGAAAGCAATTTTATCCGTTGGTTTCATTAAGAAAGAAATGTTATCCAGTATTTTTATGCCGTCAATGGTTTTTGAGAGATGCTCCACTACCAGAGCATCATTTCCAATCGTACGGTTTGGCTTAAAGTTAATGTATGGGTATTTTCTGCTGGATGGTTTCAAATCGTCCAACTGAATTTTATCGAGGGCTTTCTTTCTGGAAGTTGCCTGCTTGGATTTGGAGGCATTGGCGCTGAATCTTGCGATAAAGTCCTGCAGTTCCTTGATTTTTTCCTCCTTCTTCTTGTTGGATTCTTTCATTTGCTTTGTAAGGAGCTGGCTGGATTCATACCAGAAATCGTAATTTCCGGAGAATAACTGGATTTTTGCGTAATCAATATCCGCGATATGAGTACAAACCTTATTTAAGAAATAACGGTCATGAGATACGACAATGACAGTATTATCAAAATTAATCAAGAATTCTTCCAGCCAGTAGATGGCATCCAAATCCAAATGGTTGGTAGGCTCGTCCAAAAGAAGGATATCAGGATTTCCGAACAATGCCTGAGCCAGCAGTACCTTTACTTTTTGGGAGCCGTTTAAGTCTGCCATTCTGGTATTGTGAAGCTCAGAGGATACCCCAAGACCGTTTAATAACGTTGCGGCATCGGATTCTGCTTCCCAGCCGTTCATATCGGCGAACTCTCCTTCTAATTCGCTGGCACGGATTCCATCCTCATCAGTAAAGTCTTCTTTGGCATAGAGGGCTTCTTTTTCTTTCATAATTTCATAAAGTCTTTGATTTCCCATCATAACCGTATCAAGGACCAGATGCTCATCATATTGATAGTGATCCTGTTTTAAAACGGAAAGACGCTGTCCGGAGGTGATGGAGACATCTCCTTTGGAGGGTTCGATTTCACCGGAAAGGATTTTTAAGAAGGTAGATTTTCCTGCTCCGTTGGCGCCGATCAGCCCATAGCAGTTTCCTTCTGTAAATTTAATATTTACATCTTCAAACAAAGCACGTTTGCCTAAACGCAGTGTTACATTATTTGCCTGTATCATTGTATAACCTTTCTTTTTGTTTTATAATCATTATGCTACTCTTTTTCATTTTACAGAAAAGACAGAGTTTTTCAAGTGAAAAATGTATTGTGCAAGTAAAAATACTTGACAAAGCTGTCGGGATTTTGTAAACTAACACATGGTAAAGGAAAAATGCTTTACAGGAGTATCAGATGGAACGAATCGTTGAACAGAATTTATTGTATGATTTTTATGGTGAGCTGCTGACAGATCACCAGAAAGAAATCTATGAAGAACATATTTTGAATGATCTGACTGCTACGGAGATTGCTGCCGATTTTGGCATCACGAGGCAGGCGGCTTATGATATGATTCGCAGGTGCAATAAGATTCTGGAGGATTATGAGAAGCGTCTGCATCTGGTTACAAGATTTTTGACGGCCAAGGAGAAGATCAAAGAGATTCATATGATATCGCAAAGGCTTCTCAGGGAAGATAAAGAGCAGATGAAAGAAGATATCAGGCAAATAGAATCTGTATCCAATCAGATTCTGGAAGATTTATAAGTTGAGGTGAATCTATGGCATTTGAAAGTTTATCCGAGAAACTTCAGGGTGTATTTAAGAACTTAAGAAGCAAAGGCCGTTTGACGGAAAATGATGTAAAGGAAGCGATGCGCGAAGTAAAGCGGGCGCTTTTAGAGGCCGATGTCAATTTTAAAGTCGTAAAGTCATTTATAAAAACTGTGCAGGAAAGAGCAATTGGGCAGGATGTGCTGAATGGTCTCAATCCCGGGCAGATGGTAATTAAAATCGTAAAGGAAGAGATGGAATCTTTGATGGGTTCCACGATGACGGAGATTGCACTTCGTCCGGGAAATGAAATTACTGTTATTTTGATGGCGGGACTTCAGGGAGCAGGAAAAACAACCACATGCGCGAAGCTTGCAGGACAGTATAAGAAAAAAGGAAAACGTCCGCTGCTGGTGGCATGTGATGTCTATCGGCCTGCAGCGATTAAGCAGCTTCAGGTGAATGGAGACAAAGTCGGGGTTCCGGTTTTTACCATGGGAGATAAGCAAAATCCCGTAAATATTGCAAAGGCGGCAATTGAGCACGCGCATAAAAATGGAAATAATATCGTGATTCTGGATACAGCGGGACGGCTTCATATTGATGAAAATATGATGACGGAGCTCGTAGCGATGAAAGAGAATGTGGATGTTTACCAGAGCATTTTGGTCGTGGATGCCATGACGGGGCAGGATGCTGTCAATGTGGCAAAAGAGTTTCACGAGAAAGTGGGAATTGACGGCATTATTATTACAAAAATGGATGGCGATACCCGAGGCGGTGCGGCGCTGTCGATTCGGTCTGTGACAGGAAGACCTATTTTGTATGTGGGTATGGGAGAAAAACTGGAGGACCTGCAGCAATTTTATCCGGATCGAATGACAAGCAGAATTCTTGGAATGGGTGATGTGCTTTCTTTAATTGAGAAAGCAGAGGCTACCATCAATGAAGAAGATGCACTTCGGATGACTGAGAAAATGCGCAAAGCAGAGTTTGATTTTAATGATTTTCTGGATCAGATGGAGCAAATGAAGAAGATGGGCGGTTTATCCAATCTGCTGTCAATGATTCCGGGAGTTGGAAGCAAAATGCAGGGGCTGGATATTGATGATGGCATGATGGATAAAACAGCGGCAATTATTTATTCCATGACAAAGGAAGAGCGCGCAAACCCGAAATTGATCAATGCTCCGAGAAAGAGAAGGATTGCAGCAGGAGCGGGAGTTCCCATTGCGGAAGTGAATCGTCTTTGCAAGCAAGTACAAAATCAGAAACAGATGATGAAACAGATGTCGGGGATGTTAGGTGGCAAAGGTGGTAAAAGAGGTGGATTTAAGTTACCTTTTTAAACCTTGGTTATAGATATTATTACAAAATTAAAAAATTTGGAGGAAAAAACAAATGGCAGTAAAAATGAGATTAAAGAGAATGGGACAGAAAAAGGCACCTTTTTATAGAGTTGTTGTTGCAGATTCCAGAGCTCCCAGAGATGGAAAATTCATTGAAGAGATCGGAATATATGATCCGACACAGGATCCGAGTGTGATTAAATTTGATGAAGAAGCTGCAAAGAAATGGTTAGCTACCGGTGCTCAGCCTACAGATACTGTAGCGAAGTTACTGAAGGCTGCAGGAATTGAAAAATAAGAAATATAGGAGGCTCGCATGAAACATTTATTAGAAGTGATTGCAAAAGCCCTCGTTGATCAGCCGGATCAGGTTACGGTTACAGAAAAAGAAACAGAGGATACCGTTTTTTTAGAACTTCATGTGGCAGAAGGCGATGTGGGGAAAGTAATTGGCAAGCAGGGGAGAATTGCGAAGGCAATTCGTACTGTGGTAAAGGCTTCGGTTGACAAAGGCGATAAAAAAATCGTCGTGGACATTCAATAAAAGAAAAAATCCCGCAGATAATGCATGATGTTATCTGCGGGATTTTTTTGTTGTGTTTGATTCTATTTTGAAATACCTGTATTATTTGATATCTTCCGTTGGATCAGCAGAAGCTGAGAGAGAGATTTTTTCTGAACTGTCAAATAATTTCAGGATGTCTTTTAAGGAGGATTCCAAGTTATCTTGGATTTCTTCCAGTTTATGGGCATCGACGTTGTAATTTAAAAATAATTGTTCGATATTTTCCGTTACATGGTGCCCCAAGTGGGAGATCAGTAAAAAGGTATTAAAGTTATGACTGTTTTTGGCATTTTCAAAACGCTTTAAATCTTCTGTAATAAATTCAATAATTTCCTGGCTGCTTGCAAACTTTCCATGAATCATAGAATAGGGCTCTACTCTTTGTAAAAAGTATTTGTTGTGCCGTGTGATATTAAAGACGTAGGAAATGATCAATCCATCTCCGAGATTAAATTCTGCAATGTGCATGATGCTGTTAAACTCTTTAATAGATGTTGCACCGAGCTGGCGCAGATTTACATTGATATAATCGCCGGTAATCGTATTTCTGTTCATAAAAAATCCCTTCCTTTCAAACAATTGTATATAACGTACAGAAAATGTGAGATTATGCAAAACGTAGAAGTAAATATATGGTACAAACTGCAACGGAAATGATCATCATTGGGAAACCGATTTTAAAATATTCTCCAAAACTGATAGGATACCCATGATTTTTACTGATTCCAGATAAAACAACATTGGCAGAAGCGCCGATTAAGGTTCCATTTCCTCCAAGACAAGCGCCAAGAGACAGGGCCCACCAGATCGGCGCAGTGTCAATTCCTTTGGATTGCATAGTCAAGATCATCGGAATTAATGTTGCTACAAAAGGAATGTTATCAAGGAAAGAGGAGACGATGGCAGAAACCCATAAAATGACCAGCATGGTGATCATAACATTTCCTCCGGTTACGGAGATTAGACCATTGGCAAGCATTGTAATTACTCCGACCTTCTTTAAACCTCCAACAACGATAAAAAGACCGATAAAAAATAAAATAGTCGGCCACTCAATGCTTAAGATGATATCTTCCGGGTCCTGACCGCCGATTAAGAGCATCACACAGGCGGCAGTGATTGCTATGGTGCAGGACTGCAGACCAAGCTGGTCATGAAAAATGAAAGAAACTGCCACAATCACAATGACGATGATACTTTCGATCATAAGCCGTCGGTTTTTGATTGCCTTTTTTTCATCTAGGAGCATTACCTTTTGAATTGCATTGTTATCAACAGATAACTGCTTTTTATAGATGATTTGAAAGCATAAAATTGAAATGATTATGACAAATAGAATTGCAAAACCGGTATTGCAAATGAAGTCAACAAAGCTCAGATGTGCCGCGCTTCCAATCATAATGTTCGGAGGGTCACCGATTAAAGTTGCAGTACCGCCAATATTTGATGCCATGATTTGAGTTACAATGTAGGGAATCGGATTGACTTTTAAAATATCAGTAATGGCTAAAGTCATAGGGCCGACCAGCAGTACTGTAGTAACGTTATCGAGCATGCTGGATAGCAACGCGGTAATAATAATAAATGTAACCATAATGGGCCAGGGCCGTCCCTTCGCCAGTTTGGCAGATTTGATTGCGATATATTCAAAAATTCCGGAATTTTTGATGACCGCAACCAAAAGCATCATTCCTACAAGAATGCAGATTGTTTCTACGTCAACAGCTTCGACAGCATCTTCGATGGATAAAACATGTGTAAGAATAAGCAGTGCGGCGCCGGAAATCGCAGCGACTGTGTTATGTATTTTATCGGTGATGATAGCTGCCATAGTAATTAAAAAAATTGCAATTGCAACAATTTGTTGTGTAACCATAACAAATGCCTCCTAAAATAAAAATCTAATACATATCATAAACCATTGTAAAAAGAAATCAAAGGGTTTCTTTCAATTTTACAAAAGATATGTAAAAAACCACCATTTGATTCAGGGTTCAAATGGTGGCTTTCATTGTTCCTCTTCATTTCAATACTCCGGAAAGGGAATTATGAAAAAAAGGAATTATAGATTGGTAACAATTTTGTCGTAAAGATCAAGCCTGCAATGCTGATCAGAAGAGGAAAAATGCTTGCAGTTCAGGCAGCTGGCTGTTTTTGTATTATCGCCGGTGCTGACATTTTTTACAGAGTGATCACATCCGCAAGGACAGTATTCACTACATTCCTGTGCAACTTCCTGGTATACAGCGTTTTGATTTTTCATAATAAAAGCCTCCTTTAATTGATGAGTACTTTTATAGTATGGACAAAATCATTCCGGATAATTCAAGTTTTTTTCACTTGCATGATATAAAGCAGAGTCTAAGTAGCGAAGAGCAAGATAGTTTGCCATTGGAAGATTCATATCCAGATAATTTCCACAATCTCTTGCAGACGCACCTGGCACCGGAGCGTTGAAGTCCCGAATAAATTCAAAAGTTTCTGTCACAAGAGGAAGGATTTCTTCAGAAGTGAAATCACCGGCCAAAATCAAATAAAACCCGGTGCGGCAGCCCATCGGCCCAAAATAAATAACAGAATCTTTCCAATCTTTGTTGTTTCTTAAATATGTAGCAGCTAAATGTTCGATGGTATGCATTTCAGCAGTATTCATTACAGGTTCCCGATTGGGAGCGGTCATTCTAAGATCAAAAGTTGTCAGAATTTCAGATCCTACAGTATCTTTGCGTGAAACATAGACTCCAGGGAGCAATGTCAGGTGGTTCACAGTAAAACTTGCTATTTTGTTCATATTTTAAATTCCTTTCAAAAAATATTGTAGCACAGATGTCAAAAACACTGTGTCATTGACTCCATTATTATAACCGGAAATGTAAAAAAACAAAATAAAAATAAATTGAAAAAAATGGTTGACAGGACAGCAGGTTGATGATAACATATAGAACGTTGCTGATGAAGTGACAGCAAATGACAAAATCATCAAAAAAATAAATTGAAAAAAGTTCTTGACAAAAGATGTCGAATAATGCTATGATATAAAAGTTGCTGACGGAGATCGCTCAGAACAGAATCATAACATGTGAAAAAAAGTTCTTGACAATGAGTTTTGAAGATGGTATGATATAAAAGTTGCTGCGGATTTGAAACTCCAAGGCAAATAAAAAATAAAAAAGTTCTTGACAAACAAAGAACGAAGTGGGAAAATAAGGAAGCTTCTTATCAGAAGCGGACGAAAAGATGGCGAAGGATGC
>NZ_BAAJCL010000013.1:0-80999 GCF_057535655.1 Anaerostipes stercorihominis
TCCTCTTGCCCATTGCGCTTCGCACTGGACGAGCTTCGCTCGATAAGGTATAATATTACGTTGTTTGTAATGAAAACTCAAGAAAAGAAAGGAGCGTATAGTCTTTATTATACGGAAAAACTATGTTAGAAAGATTATTTAAGTTAAAAGAACATCACACCAATGTGAAAACAGAGGTCGTGGCAGGTATTACTACCTTTATGACAATGGCTTATATTTTAGCCGTCAATCCAAGTATCCTCTCTGATGCGGGCATGGACCCAACCGCTGTTTTACTTGCAACCTGTATCGCATCTTTTATCGGAACTGTCTGTATGGCGCTGTTTGCCAACCTTCCATTTGCGCTGTCTGCAGGAATGGGATTAAATGCCTACATGGCATACACTGTCGTCGGTGTTATGGGATACCACTGGCAGGTTGCACTTCTGGCAGTGTTCATCGAAGGGCTGATCTTTATTGCTCTGTCTCTGACCAATGTGAGAGAAGCCATTTTTGATGCAATTCCATTGAATTTAAAACGCGGTGTCTCTGTGGGTATCGGTATTTTTATTGCTTTTATCGGTTTGCAGAACGCGAAGTTGGTAATTCCCAACGATTCCACATTAGTTTCTATTACTAACTTTACGGAAAACTTCAGTTCTGCCGGAATTTGTTCTCTGCTGGCTGTGATTGGACTGTTTTTCACCGTTGTCCTGTACATTAAAAAAGTACCCGGTTCCATCTTAATCGGAATTCTGGGAACTTGGATTCTCGGAATGATTTGTCAGGTTGCCGGCTTCTATGTTCCGGACGTTCAGAATGGATACTACAGCCTGTTTCCATCCTTTGCCATGACAGATTTTTCAAAAATAGGCGAAACGTTTGGACAGTGTTTCCGCTTCGACTTTGATCAGGTCGGCATTTTAAACTTTATTGTTGTTGTCTTTTCCTTTTTATTTGTGGATCTCTTTGACACACTTGGAACTTTAGTCGGTGTCAGCACAAAAGCAAATATGCTGGATGAAAACGGAAAATTGCCTGGAATCAAACCTGCATTATTATCAGACGCCATCGCAACAACTGCCGGAGCCGTTTTGGGAACTTCTACCGTCACAACTTTCGTAGAATCTTCCGCCGGTGTTGCTGCCGGAGGACGTACCGGATTAACAGGCGTTGTAACCAGTATTTTATTTTTAGTCTCCATGCTGTTCGCACCGCTTTTTACCGCAATTCCTTCCTTTGCAACTGCACCTGCACTTATTATGGTAGGATTTCTTATGTTTGGTGCAATTACCGACATTAAATTTACAGATGATAATATGACCGAAGCAGTCCCTGCATACCTTTGCATTATTGCAATGCCGCTGTTTTACAGTATTTCCGAAGGAATTTCCATTGGTATCATCTCTTATGTTTTATTAAACTGCATCTGCGGAAACGCAAAAAAGATTAAGCCTCTGATGTTTATTCTGGCAATCTTATTTATTTTGAAATATGCACTTTTATAAAAAATACACTTCGGATTTTTGTTGCTCAAGCTTGAGGGCTTTCCGATAACACAAAAAAACCATAGCCGACAGGCTATGGTTTTTTTATGGTTATTACAGTGTCAAATATCCGTCCATTTGATATCGTATCATATCTGATCTCCGCGGAAAAGGCTTCATAACATGATCTGCCATCCTATAACGCCAAATTATTATTTTACAATTCTTCGGACACCCCAGACACTTCGATAATCTGCGGAAGAGGTGTGAATTCCGGTTGCCGTACTTCCGGCATGAACTACGGTGTTGTTCCCAACATAGATTCCTACATGCCCCACGCCATTCACAACATTGTAACAAATCAAATCTCCGGGCCGCTTATCATTCCAGCTGACTGCTGTTCCGTAATTTCTCTGATCGGTTGAGCTGTGAGGCAGAGAATATCCAAAGTGTGCATAGACCGCTTTGGTAAATCCAGAACAGTCCGCCCCGTTGGTCAGACTTTCTCCTCCCCATTTATATGGATTCCCGATAAACTGCATTGCGTAATTTGCAACCTGTGTTCCGGCGGTCTGACCGTCTGACGGTGTATACTGTGACGGTTTGCTCTGGGACAAATACTGAGAGCTGACATAACAGTAAGCTCCGCCGTGTTTTACTTTGGTCCACCCTCCGGCTGCACCATAACAGGTAACGCTTGTCCCGCGTGTATAATATCCGGCTGCTGCTGATTTTGTAGTTGCCTTCTTACGAATTGTCAAAGAACCGGCCGTAACATATCTTACATATGTACTTGCTGCTTTTTTTACTTTTTTCTGAACTTTCGGTTTTTTCTTTGACAAATATCTGGTGGCAACATAACGGTATTTCTTTCCATAACGAACTTTTGTCCAGCCGCCTTTCTTTTTATAACAACGAACCTTCGCTCCCTTTTTATAGGAACCCACAACCTTTCCTTTGGAAGATGCTTTTTTCCGAACCTTCAGGTTACTTGCCGTAACATATCTTGTGTAGGACGCATAAACATCGTGGAGCTTACGATCTGCTGAAAAGGCAAACATACAGCACATTGTCAAGGCGCAGGAAAGGATAATTCCAAACAGTTTCTTTTTCATGTTTCCTCCCTTACCATCTATTTTATTCTAACACTTTTATATTACCTTTTTTCAGCTTTATTGTAAACAGTTTTGTAACATCTTTTTAACAACTTTAATGAATTTATACAGATGTCTTAACACTCTTTTTGTATCAGATCTTTGATTGTCTGCATCCACAAATCCACCGACGCAATTTCATCTGCACATCGTTTCAATTCTGACCGAATTAATTACTCATTTTCAATTTTGTGTTTATATTTCATCTGCTGTTCCAGACTTGCCCAGAAGTCTAACGCTATGGTCCGAATCTGAATCTCTGCCGTAACATCCAGATGCGGCAAAAAAAACAATCATATGATAACTGCGATAACCGTTTTTTCGGGTATGCAATATAATCCTTTATTTTTACGATTTCCAGCCACTCCTGCTCCTGAATCCATTGGGAGATTCGATAGATATCATCAAAAAAAGAACAGATGATCCATATCCCAACCGCATCATTCACTTGATGCAATGCTGCGTCTGCACAGATGGAAAGGTGTTTCTTTTTTAATTTTTTCATCATACTCTGAGGCGTCTTAATTCTGGACTTAAAATATGCGATGATATTTTCATTGTTTGAACCCGGATCTCTTTTTTGAAAATCATCAATCAGCGCCTCCAATTGTTTTTTTGCCTCTATGAGTTTTTTATAATCCTTCCCATAAAATTGTTCAAATCTCATAGAACGTTCCCTTCTCCTTCTCAAGATAAAATGACCGTTATTAACAGAGATTTTTCATCTTCTGCAAGCAGCAATCTCATTTTGTCATCCTCCTTTATCACCAATATACATTGATCCTAACAGGAAAGCCTTAAATGAACTTTAAATTATCAGTAAAACGTGCAAATCTCCTCTCAGAAATTTGCACGTCTTATGAAAGCTCAGGAAAGTAATCGAATCATATGTTGGGTTGCTGCATTCACCGTATTGATTTCTGCTTCCCGGGATCTTGACCCAATATGTGCTGTTAAAATAAACTGCTCCATAGCAAGCAACTCCTGCACCCACGACTTTCCTGACGGCGGTTCTGTCGTAAATACGTCGGAAGCTGCAGCATATAGTTTCCTCTGCCTGAGCGCCTCATATAATGCTCTCTCATCCACAATTCCGCCTCTTGATGCGTTAATTAAGATTGCATTGGACTTCATTTGTTCAAATTCTTTCTCTGAAATCATATGTCTGGTATCATTGGTAAGAGGTACATGAAGTGTAATCACGTCACATTCTTCTAAAATCTGGGCTAAATCCGCCTGTACCGCATCGTATTCTTTCAGAACTTCTTTTGGGAGTTCAAAAATATCATATACCATAAGTTTCATTCCGATGCCTCTTGCCATTCTTGCAACATTTTTTCCAATCGCCCCAAAACCTGCAATTCCAAGTTTTTTCCCTTTTAACTCATATCCGGTTGGCTTATCCCAGCCTCCGCATTTTACTCCGGCTGCATTTCCCACCAGACCTCTTGCACAGGCAAACATCAGTCCCACCGTCAGCTCTGCTACCGCATTGGAATTGGTTCCCAAACACCGCTCCACCAAAATCCCAAGCTCTCTGCATGTCTCCAAATCAATATTATCTGTACCAACCCCAAATTTTACAATGCCTCGAAGATTTTCACACTCCTGAAGCAGCGCTCTGTCTAATTGATCTACGCCTACAATGATTCCTGCTGCTTTCTTTGCTTTTTCCATGAAGACATCTCTGGGAAGCGGTTTCCCGGTACAGTTTATATCCAGCTCATATCCAAGGTCTTCCAGCTGTTTGGCAGCTTCCCTTCCATATTTGGCATATCCTCTGGGCGTAATTAAAATCGTACTCATTTCTCTCACCCTTTTCTTACCTTCAACACAATTTCACGAAGACGTTTTGCATTGGCTGCAATCTCCTGTACCGTTCCCTGGGTCAAAAGACCTCCCACTCCTACGCAGTCTACTCCGTTTTCCATCCATTCTGCAAGATTTTCAAAGCTGGCTCCTCCGGAAGCCATGATCGGCAGATTCGGACAAGGCACTTTCAATACCTTTGCCAGACTCGGTCCATAAAAATTGGAAATCGGAAACGCTTTCACAAAAGATGCACCTGCTTTCAATGCTGTGATCATCTCTGTATAGCCTGTGCACCCCGGCGCATACGGAATTCCATACAAGTTGCAGATTTCCTGTACGCCCTGGTCATAGGCAGGAGCAATGATAAACTGCGCGCCGCTCATAACGGCAAGGCGCGCTGTTGTCGCTTCCAGAACGGTCCCTGCACCTACGATTAATTGATCTCCAAACCTTTCTTTCAATGCTGCAATCACTGTTCCCGCATTGGAGTTCGTATAACTGATTTCCAGAGCCCCAACACCTCCCTGCAAACATCCTTCTGCAATCTCATATCCTCGTTCTATAGTCTCCACACGGACGACTCCCAGCAGTCCGATTTCTTTTAATTTTAGAATCACTTCTTCTTTTGTCATATTCTTCCCCTTTCCTGTTTCTTCGTATTTCTCTGGAAGTTATAAACATTTTGCGCTTTAATCCTGTTTGAATAAGACTATCTTTTAAATGTGTACCCCCAGTATAATTATCAATAAAGTATCCTTCCACCAACACCGGATGCACATAAACCTCCGCATAATCCTCCCCGATTAGCTTTGGATTTTTGCTGTCCAGATTTTTTTTATACGTTGCAACACTGCTGGAATAATTTACGTACCCAATCCCTGTCTTTTGCATTGTTTTCATCCAGTAGTCTCCATAACAATTTCTCAGTGTACTGCCATTAAAATAGCTTGCTCCGATACAGCGCATCGTTTGAAACTTATGTTTTTTCAATAGCGGTATTATTGCAAACAGCACCGGAATATCATAAAAAGCACAATGATGTGAATCAATATTCATCAGCGAAAATCCGGCTTCTTTATATTTTAAAATCTGCGCTTCCAGTTCCTCCCCGATTGTGTCTTTATATATGGGAAGCCGGCTGAAAATTTTTCCGGGCTGATACTGAAACAAATCTGATCTGGCATATTGTTTTAGTTTTTTGATTCCCCCGGTTAAAGGAGTTCCCTCAAACAAATTGATATGCAGACCAACCTTCTCTGCAAATCCGTACCTATGCGCGATTTCAGCTGCCTCATCAAAATAATTGGTATTTGTTACAATCGAGGTTTGAGAACAATAGCCTTCTTTCATTGCCTTTTCAATGCCAAGATTTGCCTCATGCGTCATTCCGAAATCATCTGCATTTAATATGATTTTCATAAAATCTCCCTCTTTTAAAAGAAACCGATCAAAGTTCCTGCGGCGCCTATCACAATTAATATTAGTAGAATCATATTCACATTCACTTTTTTCTTCAGTAAATATACCGTAAGCAAGGTAATTGCCAGAGGCAGAATTCCTTTAAAAATGCTGTCTAATACAGCAGTCTGCACATCCAGTGTTCCGGTACTTAATTTTAACTTTAATCCAGATTCGATCGTTACATAAGAAGCCGTCAAGCCCCCAAGAACCGTTGCTCCCACAATGGTTGCCTTTTCTGTTACACGGTTCAGCAGCCCGCTTCCGATAATTTTTCCAATTCCCTCACGCCCCATATAATATCCTTTGGTGTAAGAAACATATCCAAGACCGAACAAAACAATTCCGATGGTCAGCAAATAAATGACCGGTCCCAAAAAGTTCCCTGCTTTTGCCATTCCGAGAATAATTCCCAATGCAATCGGAGACAAGGTTCCCTGCCAGATGGTATCTCCGATTCCCGCCAGCGGTCCCATCAGACCGGTTTTAATGCTGGAAATCATTTCAGGATCTACGTCCTCCCCATTGGCTCTCTGCTCCTCCAATGCCAGGGTAATTCCAAGAATACATCCGCCCACATTCGGCTCTGTATTAAAGAATTCCATATGCCGTTCACAGGCTTCCTTCATTTCCTGAGTTCCTCTGCCGTAAAGTTTCTCCAACCCAGGAGCAATGGCATGGAGAACTCCAGATGCCTGCATTCTCTCATAGTTATAGGTTGAGTGACTGAAAAAGGTCCAAATGAAATAGGACTTTATAATATCTTTTTTACTTAATTTTTTCTGTATTGTTTCTCCCATAATATCCTCCTATACCGCCTGTGGGTTTTCATCCTTCTGTAAAAGAGCCAAAATCACGGCCAACACGCCAATGACAACCATCGGAAGCTCCAAATAAATGGACAAAATAAATCCCAACAGCAAATATAAATATGCCTTTGATCCGGTATTTGCCAGAATCGCTTTAAAGTTCATAGCAATTCCCAGCGCCGGAAGGATGGTTCCGATGGTACTTAAAATATCAACCACTGGTGTTCCCGACAACGCATGCAGCATTTCGGTCACCGCCCCGGAGCCGCTAAATACCACAATGGCAACCGGTACGGTATAAATAATGCATTTAAAGATTTGTGAAGGAACAATATTATAAAAAATAATTTTCTTCACATCTCCCGTGGCTGCAATCTTATCCATCCGATGGACAATGAAAATATCTCCAGTCATATATACCATCCACAACAGATTTCCAAGCAAAGAAATCGGCACCGCCAGCGTAACGGCTACACCTGCAGATGTATTTGAGATGATTGCCAGCGCCGTTCCCACGGTTCCCGCCAGCCCTTCGTCCATCGTCTGTGCGCCTCCGGCAGTAATCTGTGCCAAATACGTAACATTAATTGCCGCTCCCACTATACACCCCTTGACAGGATCCCCCAAAATCAATCCGACCATAATACCGGAGATCAGCGGTCTGCGCAGCGCCCAGCTCATATTTACAGTCAACCAGGGAGTTCCATTTGCTCCAAGATAATAAACCAATCCGATCAGAATTGCCTGAATCATTGATACTTCCATAAATTTTCCTCACTTTCTATAACGTTTTTTCCAGTTCCACCTTCTCCATATTGGGAACCACCTGAATATACACATGTACCTGTTGTTTGAGAAGTCCTGCAAAGATTTCTCTCTCTTCATCACTGGCAGAAATATTTTTATAAAGCTTTCTGCGCTCCTGTTTGGAACCCATTCCGCCAAGATTAATTTCTGTAATCTCCACTCCCTTTTCCAAAAGACTCTCGTAGCTTTCCGGTCCCTTTGCCAATACAATAAATTTTTTCTCCTGATTGTTTTTTTCTTTCTTTAAATACTTTGCTGCCGCTTCTATTGTCATGGCTTCTGCTTTTAAATGTTTGGGCACAGCTCCTGTAATCACAGCGCTTAAAAAAGGATCTTTCGCCACCTTATCATCTGCAATTATAATTTCATTTCCTCCAGTGTACTGTACCCATGCTGTCATAACCTGTCCATGAATCAGACGATCATCAATTCTGGCTAACACAATATTACTCATTTTTAGTTTCTCCTTTTCTTCTTTCTCCAATCATAATTCCAAAGTTAACTTTGCAATTCCCTGATTTCCAGACTCCACCAACTTCTCTGCCAAGGCATAGACATCCTCCGTTTCTTTCTGAAAAACCGCCTCAATAACCATTCCAAGATTGACCCCGGATACACAGGCAATTTTCTTCTCTCGGATCTGACTTATGGCCTGTGCCGCTGCATTATACGGACTGGCACCCAGCAGATCTGTGAAAAATAAGACGTCATTTTCTGAACTTTGAGCCATGATCCTGATTTTTTCTATAAATTCCTCAATACTGTCCTCATGCCGAAGTCCTATACACTGCAGTCCATCCTGCTCCCCTGCAACCAGATTCACTGCATCCTTTAGTCCTTCTGCAAGGCTGCCATGCGTAGCAATCACAATATCAACCATGAATATCCTCCTTCATTTTCAGTTTTTCATTGACCACTCGTTTTGTATGCGCCTACATCACTTGCCCCAATCCTAACCCATGAATTTTCTTTTCGCAAATTTTCACTATACACACTAATTTTCTTTTAGAGTACACTTTTCTTTGTTGAAAAACAGCGTTTTAACACACTCTTTTTCTTTTGTGTATTTTCTGTGCCTGTTTTTCCTAGATCCTTTTCTACTTTTTGTGTATAATAAATTCATACATTACGCACCAAAAACAGCACGCAGGGAGGATACAATGTCTACCAATAAAGAAAACATTATTCAGTTTATAAAAAAAGAAACCGCCGCCGGTCTCTCAGAAAATCTTTATACCTTTGAAAAATGCAATGCTTTAATTATTTCGATGGAACTATTTCTCGATCGCTCCAACGTCTCAAGAACCTTAAATGAATTGCACCGCGCCGGAATTCTTATCAAAAAAAGCGGCCGGCCGACCACGTATCTGTCCAAAGAGGTCCTCAACCATACCTTTCCTTTCGCCTCGTTTCCTGATACTCTGGAAAAAAACGAAGATATTGAAAATTATCTGAGTCAGCCGATTCTTTCCCGGCAAAGCGCTACAAAATCTCTTTCCATCATCGGGAGTCAAAAAAACGGCTCTCTTCATGAACTGGTCAATCAGGCGCTTCCGATCTTTTATCTTCCTGAAAATTTTTTTAAAATCTTAATATTAAAAGGGAACTTTGGAACTGGAAAGAAATACTTTTTAAAGAAATTGCTGGAGCGCGCCAAAAATATGCAGCGGGCTGAAAAAACAGCAGAAGTATATTTTATGGAATACCAGAAACCATTTGAAAATTTTTCTGACATTTTGACTCGAATTCAAGAACACAAAGACGTTTATCTTTTCAATGTTGATATGACCATCCACGCCCCGACCTCCAAAGAACTTCTTTCTTTTTTACGGTCTCTGGAACTTTTCTATGAAAATAAGGCCCATTCTCCAATCTTTGCCCTGACCATACCCTCTGACTATGATCCGGAAACTTTAGCCTCCGTCACACCGATGATTCTAAATTTTCCAGATCTTTTCGAGCGCCCGGATATCGAGATCGTGCAGCTTACACTCTCCATCATTCAGCAAGAAGCCGTCCGTCTCTCAAAAAATATCTCCGTAACCGCTGATTTTCTGCGGGTTCTCTGCTCAAATTGCCGCAATTGCCACCATCTCAAACAGGAAATTGTCTACGCCGTAAGCCAGAGCCTGTTTTCCTCTTATCAACAGGGAAATCTCCATGCGCTGTATCTGGAAACAAGCCATCTGTCCGAATCCTGCAGACAGCTTTCCAAATCTGCAGATTCCTACACCCTTCGCCACTTTCCAGAAACCATTACTTTAAACTTCTCGGAACCCGCTGATTTTTCCAAGGATCTTTCACAATTTCAGACCGCTTTTACCGATCAGGCTCTTCCTGATATTGGACTCTCTGATTATTTTATCCGAAACTTTACCTTATGCGACACAAAATATCCTTCCGATCCTACCGGATCATTTTCCAAGGATTTTCTAGTTTCCAGTTTCAAACAATTATTTCAAAAAACGCTCTTCTCATCTGATCCGATTTTGCTTGACGCTTTATGCATTCACGTTGCCAATGTTCTGAAGGGTGACTTTCCCGTACAAAAAATGCCGCTTCCGGAAAATTTCCCGGACTCGCCTTTTCCTTCTAAAATGAAAGCCATTGCAGAATCCCAAAATTTAAGCGTCTCCAATCGTCAGAAAAAATACCTTGCCGTGTTGTTACATTACTGCGAAAATCTTCTGAGCAGCATTCCGATTCCTGTGATTGTTGTATCCAGGCATAGTCTGACGACAAGGAATTATATTCATCTGTTCAATCTTCATTATAATCGGCGCTGGCTTTATTTTTTTAGAGTTCCAATGAAGTTTTCAAAAGAACAGCAGACCACATGGCTCAACCAATTATATCAATTTGCACTAAAATGTAATCGCGGACAAGGGGTTTTCATTTTATCCGACCACGAAATAAAAAATACAATTTCCAACTATTTATTTCCAAAAACAAAATTAATTACCTACTGTATCCCCCTTCATTCTTTCCTGATTTTCAAAGAAATCGGTGAATTGATATCGGACCATCCTTCCAGTATATTTTCCATCATTCCAAACCTGCTGATCTGCCAGCAAAAAGAGTTATCCGTCCTGAAAGATCATCATCTGACCAGCCACACCTTACGCGCTGCTGATCAGAATCTTCTGTTTGCCGGAAAGCTGATGCCGGGGCTGTCTGCAATCAGGTATGGCGAGTATTTTTATAAAGTTTTAAAGCAAATCACGAAAAAATTAGAAATTGAAATTACAAATCACCGGATTCTTAATTTTTTGTTTCACGGCAATTGCATTCTGTTCCAAAGAAAATATCAGATGAATTTTTACGAACAGTTTGAAACCCGTACGTTTCCAACAGACCCCGGTCTGATGGAAATTCTAAAGACCTGTATTGAAATGACTTGCGAACTAAAAGAATTTCAGTTCACAGAAACAGAATATCTTGTGCTGTATGAAGCGCTGGTATACAGCACAATTTCTGTTTAAATGGGGATATGACTAGCCTTCTCTGTCAAAGATTGCCAGCGCCGTTACACCTATGACGATACATGCAATTCCAAGAAGGTCCATCCTTCCAAAAACCTCATTTAAGACTACCACAGATAATATGGTAGCTACCAATGGCTCCACGCATCCAAACATACTGCCCCGCACCGGTCCCAGCAAAGAGATTCCATGGAGATAACAGCCAAAAGCAATGACGGTTCCCACCAGCACAACACCCGCTGTTAGTAGAAGTGTCCAGACATCCCATCTCCCGGGAACCATCCAAACCTTTGTAAAAGGCGTCACAAACAGCCCGCCGATCAGCATTCCCCATCCGACCGTTGTCATGGTTCCAAACTTTTCCAAAAGTTTTTTTGGCTGAATATTATATACCGTACAGGCAGCTGCCGAGGTCAGCCCCCAAAATAAAGCCTGTCTGGTAATTGCAAGATTTCCTATATCTCCATGCGTCGCCATTAAAAAAACGCCTGCCATAACAGCAATCAGAACCAAAATTTCTAAAAGCTTCGGCTTTCTCTTTTCTACAATCGCATAAAATATCATCACAATTACCGGGAATATGTATTGAAGTACGGTTGCTGTTCCCGGATTTGAATATTCGATCGCCAAAAAATATGTCATTTGACATGCCGCCATACCAATCAGACTAAAAATTAATTGACCGATTGCAGTTCTTCGTTCCTTCCAAACTTCAAAGATTTGTTTTCCCTCTGCCCGATACGCGAGGGCAAGCATCATCACCCCCGCTCCCAACAGCCTCACAGTTACCAGCCATTCTGCATTTAGTCCTCTCATATCAAACAAATATTTTCCCATAACTCCAGACAAGCCCCAGCACGAGCCTCCGGCAATGGTAAAGAAAACACCTTTCTTGCCACGATCCATCTTCCTTTTCCTCCATCTTGTTCTTTCATATGTTATCATAATACCTTATCAGGCAGAGCTCGTCCAGACCGAAGATTTTCTTAAAATTTTTCTTGACTTAAGTACGATTTCATACTAATATGGTTTATTGTCAAAGTATGATTTCGGACTTATTGAATAAGGAGATTATTTTCATGAATTACAAACAAGGACGTGAAATGAAAGAATTTGATTCTTTATATAAAGAAATTGATGAAAGTTACCATAATATTGCTCTTGCTCTCGGACTTACAGATACCGCATTTCTTGTTTTATATTCTCTCGTAGAATTGGGTGACGGTTGTCTGCAAAAAAATATCTGCGAAATGTACTGCATCAGCAAACAGACTGTAAATTCCTCTGTGAAAGCCTTGGAATCCAAAGGCTTCTTAAAAAAAGTTGCCGGCAAAGGAAGGGATAAACATTTGTTCTTTACAGAGTTTGGACGAGACTTTGCCAACCGCAGCATCGGTCCGGTGATCGAGATGGAAAATCACACATTTGCCTGTATGCCCAAAGAAGAACGTAAAGAGCTGCTGCGGCTCACAAGAAAATATTCGCAAATTTTAAGAGAACATGTTCAATTATTTTTAAAGGAGACTTCAGATGAAAATTAGATTATCCGATCATTTTAGTTATCAAAGACTGCTTCGATTTGTTCTGCCTTCCATAATTATGATGATCTGTACATCTATGTACAGCATTATTGACGGATTGTTTGTCTCAAACTATGCAGGAAAAACTGCTTTTGCGGCAATCAATCTGGTCTTCCCTGTTTCTATGGGGATCGGCGCCGTCGGATTTATGATCGGCTCTGGAGGAAGTGCTATTGTTGCCAAAACACTGGGAGAAAAGAAGGAGAAGAAAGCCAACGAATATTTTTCTATGCTAATCTATACTTCCTTGATTTTAAGTACCGTTTTGTCAATTCTCGGATTTTTCTCTATTGAACATATTTGCAGGGCTTTCGGTGCTTCCGGAGAGCTTTTGAAGCTTAGCAGCGCCTATGGGAGAATTATGTTTCTTTCTCAGCCGGCTTTTATGATGCAGACCATTTTTTATAACTTTTTTATTGCAGCAGAAAAACCTTCCTACAGTTTAAGGCTTTCTTTAACCTCAGGACTGGTCAATATTGTCTTTGATTACCTGTTCATTGGAATTTTAAACTATGGGGTCACCGGAGCTGCGGTGGCCACCGCCATGGGAGAATTTGCAGGCGGCTTCTTTCCTCTGTTTTATTTTTCAAGAAAAAATACAAGCCGCCTTCGTCTTGTAAATCCTGTCTTCTATCCCAAAATTTTACTGTATACCTGCCTGAACGGCTCCTCCGAATTTATGACCAACGCCTCTTCTTCGGTTGTTAATATGCTCTATAACCATCAGTTAATGGCAATTGCAGGAGAAAACGGGGTAGCAGCCTATGGTGTAATTATGTATGCAAACTTTATATTCTCAGCCATTTTTCTCGGATACTCCATGGGAAGTGCACCAATTACCAGCTATCATTACGGCGCCGGAAATCATCCTGAGCTCCAAAACATCTTAAAAAAGAGTCTTTCTTTGATTGCCGTAACCGGATGTGTCCTGACCCTTCTCTCCGAAGTTTTTGCATATCCTCTGATTCACCTGTTTGTCGGATACGATCATGATTTATTTTTCATGACGCTAAGCGGCTTTCGCCTTTATGCTCTCGCCTTCCTGATGAATGGGTTTAACATTTGGGCATCCTCCTTTTTTACCGCCCTCAACAACGGGCTGGTGTCGGGGCTAATTGCTTTCCTCAGAACCCTTCTATTCCAGATTGGCGCTATTATGCTGCTACCTCTCTTCCTTGGAATTAACGGCATCTGGCTGGCAGTTGTGACCGCAGAACTCTTCACGCTGTCAATTAGTATCTACTTCTTAAAAAGCAGAAAAAAACAATACCATTACGCATAAAAACCATCGCCAACTTGACATACCTTCTGTTTTCATCTATATTTAACTTTTGTGAAATTTTTGATATAATAGAAACTAAGTACGACGTATGACGAAGCGTATGAAAGGAGTTTCCTATGAGAGATGCTTTACGGGATGAAATGATAAAAAAAATATGCGTCAGAGATGGAGATAATATTTTAGACGTCGGATGCGGCAACGGGACTTTTTTACACGAACTAACTCGATGGAAAGACGTGAAAGGTTATGGAATTGATAAATCCGAAGCTCTGATTGACACTGCCAAAGCCAGTTGGCCGGAGCTTCATTTTGAAACCGGATACAGTGATTTTCTCGCCTTTGATGATAACAGTTTCCGAATTATTACGGTCTGCGATGATTTTCACACTTTCAAAAACCCGGAAACATTTATTTATGAAGCTGCCAGAGTTCTCGCTCCGGGCGGCCGCCTGTATATCGGAGAAGCTGCACTTCCAGAGCCTCTGCGCATTGTCTCCAATCTCCCCTCTTATCTCACTTCGGGAGATAACCGACGCCACTCTACCTATGAACTGCTAAACTACTTTAAAAATGCAGGTCTCACAAAATTTCGAGTCTACAAGAAAAAAAGACTGCTTTTAGTTTCAGCAAAAAAAAATCCTGATTCTCAGAACCAAGAATAGAAGCCATTTACGGCAGATCAAAAGATCTGCCGATCATCTTTTCTGAAACATTCTTGTTCTTTACAAAAGCCAGTCAAAATAACGACTGTTTTGTAATTTCTCTACAGTATCGCTTCCAAGAATCTTCTCCATCTTCTTTTTTGCCTTTTCATTAATTTTGATTTCATCATCCTTTGTTGCACACAAATTCGGAAACATTACACACCACCAATTATGCCCCTGTGCCTTCCCCAAATCTACTCTCACCGCATCATATCTTCCGGCAGGAAATGTATAATTTCCATAAGTTTTTTCCGGGAAATTTTCCTCCGTAAAACGAACTGTCACAGTTTGCCGCACCCCGTATTGATTGAGGGTATGCTCCGCTGTCTTCCTGATTTCCTCCTTCCGTTGTTTTAGTATCTTCCATGCCTGTTCCTTTGTATTGACCGATTCCATCCAGGGACTTATATAATCAATGACGGCATCCCGAACTTTCAGTTTATATCTCTGATCGCTCTGCCTGTCACTGTTTGCCCGCACATGAAATCGAATGATATTTCCTTTTAAATTTTTTCCTATATTCTCTGAATTTTTCTTTCTCACTGCAATACATATAAAAATTACTGCAAGAAAAAAACATCCCCCAACTATGATTTTCTTTTTCATATTCAGAGGATGTCCTGTTTTTAATTTTTTATTCCAATTCCATGCAAAATTGTGTGAGTATCACCGTCGTATACTCCCTGCAAGGTTTTTATCTCACAGCAGAAATCCCGCAAGCAGATAAAGGGGAGCCGTAATTATTGCCGCAATGACAAAATACGGCTGTGACGTAATATATTGGGCATATGGTTTTACATTGGTTCCTTTCGCAGAAACTACTCCGGCATCTGAAACAACACAGGCATTTGCTCCAAATAAACTGGCAGAAATAATTGCTCCCAGTGTCAGTGGAATGTTCGCTCCAATCGTCGGCAGAACCACCATAAGAATCGGAATTGCGATCTGGTACAAGGTATAATTCAAACTATATAAATATTCTGTACAGCTAAAAAAGACAAAAAAGATAAATGGGATCAGACTAACATAAGGAATTGCCCGGCACACCTGTCCTACAAAGGCTTCCATTCCCATATCGTACATTACCGTCTGCATAGCATACCCAATAATTAAAATGATTGTCATTTCTACCATGTCCATACACCCGTCCACCACACATTTTGTATATTCTCCAATGGTGAAGATTCCCTGAATTACAAATAAGATTCCTGTAATAAATGTTGCCGCTCCAAAAGCAAGAAACGCATCATATTCAAAATAGACAAGAAAAAATGCAATCGAGAGCATCGGGAGAATCAAATTTAACAGGCTGATATTCTGATGTCTTGGATCGTTGATCCATTCTTCCTCCTCGTCCTCTTCTCCATCCTGAGCATCTCCCATCTGAATTCCTTTCTCCGCCATGGCATATGCCTTTTTCATCATTCCGATCTTCGGAAAAAAACCGATGGCAAATAAAAACGCAATCATACACGCAATAAATGCAAAAAACATGTATGGAATGGTCTGCACAAAAATATCCGCTGCTTCCGCCACATTTTTAACATTCTTCGCCTCCGCAATCTGATAAATTACAAAATATCCCCATGCGCCAAAAGGAAGAATCTGTGATATACAGGTGCTGAATGTCCGCACGACAAATGCCAAAGCCACTCTTGGTCGTTTGATACTCTCAATCAAACCAGAAAATGCCGCCCCCGATGTCAGCGCAGATACGTAATCATCAATGGACATTGCTCCCGCATACACTGCACAGGTCCCCAGAATCAGCCGTTCATTTTTCCCAAACTTTTTGGTTACCATTGTCGTAAAGCTTTTCATCGTGCCGCTTCGCTCAAGCGCAAGAATCATTCCTCCGCACAGCATAAATGACATATACATACTAATGGTTTCCTGATCCTGCAGATTCAGTGAAATATCCTTTAAAAAACCCAAAAAAGCTCCCTGCTTATGCCACATGATATACATGGACAGAGTTCCCATAATCAAACTTTCCATGACGTCTTTGCTGACCAGTGCATAAATGAACAATCCCGCCAGCGGCAGCATAATCAAAACGCTTCCTTCAATCCAACTCTTTGGCGTGACCCAAAGAACTCCCTGAAATATGATCCAAAAGACCCAAAGTTTGAATCGTTTTGCATCTATTCTTTTTGGATTCATATAGAAAATGATTCTTCGTAGAATACTCAATTTCATAATTCTTTGTTCCCTTCATTTTTATGAGATCATACCATCATTTCATACCAAGTTCAATATTTTCATGAAAACAAACAAAAATTTGCATCCCCACTGCAACTCTTGTATAATAAAATTGTGTATTTATATGAATACAACTACGAAGCAATCTGTTGTTCAATAAAGGAATCAACTATGAGTTTTCATTCTAAAAAACAAACAATTATAGAGCTAACCAGCTATATGGTACACAAACATTATTGTGAAAACGATCCTGATGCCGTAACCGCCTTGTTTGATGATACTTTCAGCTGGTTTGGCTCCGGAGAAGAAGAATATGCATTAGGAAAAGAAACTGTCACACATATTTTTCAGCAGTTTCATGGAATGGTTCCCCGCTGTAATATTTCCGACGAGGAATATCATGTCCTTGAAATTACTCCGGATATCTTCCTGTGTACCGGACGAATGTGGATTACCACCGATCCTTCTACTCAAATGTATCTTCGCGTCCATCAGAGAATCACGACGGTGTTTCGCCGGACAGAAACAGCCATCCGATGCTGCCACATTCATATTTCCAATCCTTACAGTGAAATGATGGAAACTGATGTGGGATTTCCGAAACAAATGGGACAGCAGTCTTTTGAGTATCTGCAAAAATGCATTGCGGAGCAGAAAATGAAAATTCAGGAACAAACCGCCATGCTGGAGCGGATGAGCTATGAGGACTCCATGACCGGTTTGTATAACCGCAATAAATTTAACCAGAGGGCAGATGAATATCAGGGAGAAGGGAAAAATCGGTTAGGCGTCGCATGCTTTGATCTCAATGGGCTGAAAACAGTCAATGACGCAAAAGGACACTGTGCAGGCGATGACATCCTACGCCGCACCGCACATCACCTGAAACACTTTTTTTATAAGAAAGCTTACCGTATTGGCGGCGACGAATTTGCAGTCATTGATGAAGCATCCTCCGAACATGACTTTCTTACTGCTATCACTTCCGCCCAAAATTGCATGGAAGAAGAAAATATCAGTACATCGGTTGGTTTTTGCTGGCGTTCTTCTCAATGCAGCATTTGGGAACAGTTTGATATTGCAGATCAGCGGATGTACAAAGAAAAAGTAAAATTTTACAGCGTCGAAAAAAGAGACCGCCGCTAACTAATTTTGATATTTCATCCCTGCTTTTTGATAAAGATTTTCCAGATTTTTTCCTGTGAAATTTAAAAGAAAGGGTTGACGAATCAGATTTCCTGTAGTATTTTAAAGCTACAAGGTCATATGACTGACGGAGTACGTGGAATAAACCACATGGAAGTATGATCATTTAACGCCGACCGTCTGGGCAATTTGCCTGGACGTGCGGCGTTTTTTCTTCTCTGTCAGAAAATCCTTCTGAGTTTTCTGGAGAGGGAAAATGCTCTGTGAGAATGTACACGATGTACAGGGGAGAGCAATGGAAACTTAAGCAGACTTACCCGTGCTGTTCTGATCTTAGGATGATACATTTTACAAGGAGGAACCTTTATGAAAGTTGGCAGAGTCCATTCCATAGAATCCATGGGACTGGTGGATGGACCGGGAATCCGGACTGTGATTTTTTTTCAGGGCTGCGCCCTTCGGTGCCGATTTTGCCATAATCCCGATACCTGGGATTTTTCCGGCGGTGACACCTACACTCCGACACAGCTTGTCAAAAAAATCAGTCGGTTTAAACCATATTTTAAAGACAACGGCGGCGTTACTTTTTCTGGTGGAGAACCACTTATGCAACCAGAATTTCTCACAGAAGTTTTAAAGCTCTGCAAGCAGGAACAAATCCATACCTGCATTGACACTGCCGGTTATGGAATGGGCTGTTATGATGAAATTTTATCTCATACAGATCTCGTACTGCTGGACCTAAAACACATTTACGAAACAGATTATCAGAAGATGACCGGAAAACCGATGAACCATTTTTTACAGTTTTTAGATGCCCTAAAGGAACATCAAACAAAACTCTGGATTCGTCATGTGGTCGTTCCGGGGCTCACAGACAGCCAGTCTCATATGGAAGCTTTAAAAAGCTATATTGACACAATTCCCAATGTGCAAAAAGTTGAACTGCTTCCTTATCATCTTCTCGGTACAAATAAATATGAAGTTATGAATCTCCCTTACTCTTTGGAGGGAGTTCCCGCTATGGATCGGGAAATAACACGCAAATTACAGGAAACCTATTTTAATGGAGGAAGGTTATGTTAAAAGAATGGATGGGCTTTCACGATGGTGAATGGACCAAAGAAACAAATGTCAGAGACTTTATTCAGAAAAACTATACTCTTTATGAGGGGGATGACTCTTTCCTTGCAGAAGCATCCGATAAAACCAAAAAAGTATGGAGCAAGTGTGAAGAGCTTCTTGCCCAGGAATTGAAAAATGGCGGCGTACTTGATGTCGAAACAGAGATTGTATCCGGTATTACAAATTTTGCCCCAGGATACATCGACCAGGAAAACGAAGTAATTGTTGGTCTTCAGACCGATGCCCCATTAAAACGAATTGTCAATTTGTATGGCGGAAAGCGAATGGCTCATCAGTCTCTGGAACAATATGGTTATAAATTAAATCCGGAAATTGACCGACATTTCAACGAATACCGCAAAACACATAATGAGGGAGTTTTTGATGCCTATCCGAAACGTACCCGTCTCGCCAGAACTGCCGGACTTTTAACCGGACTTCCTGACGCATATGGCCGCGGACGCATTATCGGTGATTATCGCCGCGTTGCCCTCTATGGAATTGACTATTTAATAGAAGAAAAACAAAAAGATCTGGATCTCGCTGATGGACCAATGACCGAGGACCGGATCCGTCTGCGTGAAGAACTTTCTGAACAAATCCGTGCTCTTGGAAAAATAAAAGAAATGGCAGCTTCCTACGGAATTGATCTATCCAAACCTGCTTCCAATGCCAAAGAAGCGGTTCAGGCAGTTTACATGGGGTATTTAGCAGGAACCAAAGAAAATAACGGAGCTGCAACTTCTCTTGGCCGCACCTCTACTTTTTTGGATATCTATCTTCAGCGAGATCTGGAAAACGGTGTTATCACAGAAGAAGAAGCTCAGGAGCTGATTGATCAGTTTATTATCAAACTGCGTCTGACCAGACATTTAAGAACCCCGGAATATGATGAACTCTTCGGAGGAGATCCGACTTGGGTAACAGAATCCATCGGCGGTGTCAGTGTCAACGGAAAACCTCTCGTTACAAAGAATTCTTTCCGCTACCTGCACACATTATATAATCTCGGAACTTCTCCTGAGCCAAACTTGACGGTATTATGGTCTGAGAAGCTTCCTTCAAACTTTAAGCGTTACTGCTCTAAGGTTTCCATTGATACTGATTCTATTCAGTATGAAAATGATGATGTGATGCGTCCGGTTTACGGCGACGATTACGCCATTGCCTGCTGTGTCTCTGCCATGAAAGTCGGAAAACAGACACAGCTATTTGGCGCAAGATGCAATCTTGCAAAAGCTCTGCTCTATGCTATCAATGGCGGAGTCGATGAGAAAAAAGGCATTCAGGTTGTTCCGGGAATCGAGCCTATTACTGACGATGTCCTCGAGTTTGAGAAAGTATGGGACAACTACAAAAAAGTTATGGCTTATGTTGCCGAATTATATGTGGATACAGTAAATATTATTCATTACATGCACGACAAATATGCTTATGAAGCAAGTCAGTTTGCTCTGCATGATACAAACCTCGAGCGAATTGCCGCTTACGGAATTGCCGGAATTTCCATTGCCGCCGACTCGTTATCTGCAATCAAATATGCAACGGTAAAACCAATCCGCAATGAACACGGCGTAGCGGTTGACTTTGAAACTGTCGGAGAATTTCCAAAGTACGGAAACGATGACGACCGTGCTGACGATCTTGCAGTAAACACTGTAACGTTCTTCTCCAATGAGCTAAAGAAACATCCGATTTACCGCAATGGAATACACACTTTGTCCGCTCTGACCATCACATCCAATGTCATGTACGGAAAGAAAACCGGATCTACACCAGACGGAAGAAAACTCGGAGAACCTTTAGCTCCGGGCGCTAATCCAATGCACGGCAGGGATGTTAACGGTGCTCTGGCTTCTTTAAACTCTGTTGCTAAGATTCCTTATCGCGATGTATGCCAGGACGGTGTATCCAATACATTCTCCATTGTGCCGGATGCTCTTGGAAAGGATTCCGCACAGCAGGAAGACAACTTAACTTCTATTTTAGATGGATACTTTGTTCAGGGGGCACATCACTTAAATGTCAATGTTCTCCACAGAGAGACACTCATAGACGCAATGGAGCATCCACAGAAATATCCGACGCTTACCATTCGCGTTTCCGGATATGCTGTGAACTTCCATCGTCTGTCCAGAGAGCAGCAGGAAGAAGTGATCAGCAGAACCTTCCATCAAAGTATGTAAAACAAATTCAGCAGAAAAATCTTTCCGTATCCGGCTATTCCGGCTGGACGGAAAGATTTTTTTAACTCTTACGAAAACGATTGAAAACAGGAGACCAAACGATGCGTACCTTTCAAAACTTTATACAATATTATAAACCATACAAAAACGTATTTTTTTTGGATTTGGCATGTGCTGCTTTTATCAGCATCATTGACCTGGCATTTCCTCAAATTCTGCGAACACTCACAAATACTTTATTTCTGGAGGATAGCTCCGTGATTTTACAGAAGCTTCCGCTCATCGGCATGACGCTTTTGCTCTGCTACATCCTGCAGGCGCTGTGCAAATATTACGTCAGCTGTCAGGGCCATATTATGGGCGCCCAAATGGAGCGGGATATGCGCCAACAGCTCTTTGATCACTATGAAAAACTTTCTTTTTCCTATTACGATCAAAATAATACCGGTCAGATGATGAGCCGTCTGGTTTCAGATTTATTTGATATCTCTGAATTCGCTCATCACGGACCGGAAAATCTTTTTATTTCTCTTGTAAAAATTATCGGCTCCTTTCTTTTCCTATTTATGATACAGTGGAAACTGGCGCTGATTCTCTTGACTGTAGTTTTTTTTATGATCTTTTTTTCCGCATCCCAGAACCGCAGAATGCAGGCAACCTTTCTGGATAACCGCCGTAAAATCGGAGACGTCAATGCGTCGCTTCAAGACTCTCTGGCCGGAATTCGCATCGTTCAGTCTTTTGCCAACGAAAACATTGAGCGCGAGAAATTTCACAATGGCAATGAAGCCTTTTTAGCCTCCAAACGAGAGAACTACCATGCAATGGGAACATTTCAGGGCGGCAATACCTTTTTTCAAGGGATGATGTATCTGATTACCTTAATTGCCGGAGGCTATTTTATTGCTTCCGGAGAAATGACAGCCGGTGATCTTGCAATGTATGCATTGTATATCGGAATTTTCATCAGCCCGATTCAAATTCTTGTAGAGTTAACTGAAATGATTCAAAAAGGACTGTCCGGATTCCGCCGCTTTCAGACCGTTATGGAAATCGAACCGGACATTACCGATTCCCCAAATGCCGTGCCGATTCAATGCCCGAACGGAACAATTCATTATCATGACGTATCCTTTTGCTACGAGGATCATGAAATTGTTTTAAACCATATTGACTTTGATATTCCGTCAGGAAAATCCGTTGCTCTTGTGGGACCATCCGGAGGCGGAAAAACAACCATCTGCTCTCTTCTTCCAAGATTTTATAATCCTGCGAAAGGTCAGATTACAATTGGAGGACAAAAGATACAGGATATCACTCTGGAAAGTCTGCGAAATTCTATTGGTATTGTTCAGCAGGATGTTTATCTGTTCGGCGGTACTGTCAAAGAAAATATTGCCTACGGAAAGCCTGACGCCTCCATGGAAGAAATTGTATCCGCTGCAAAGAACGCAAACATCCATGAATTTATCATGGAACTTCCCGATGGTTATGATACTTTTGTCGGGGAACGCGGAACCCGATTATCCGGCGGACAAAAACAAAGAATATCCATTGCCCGAGTTTTTCTTAAAAATCCGCCGATTCTGATTCTCGATGAAGCGACCAGCGCACTGGATAATGAAAGTGAACGTCATATTCAAAAAAGTCTGGAGGCCTTGTCCAAAAACAGAACAACCATTACAATCGCACATCGGCTCTCGACCATCCAACATGCCGATGAAATCCTTGTTATTGACAATCATACCATACAAGAACGAGGAACTCATACCCAGCTGCTTCAAAAAGGCGGTATTTATGCAAAATACTATAACATGCAGTTTGAAGGATTGTAGGCGGTCGCCAAGGTCTCAGGCAAGCCCGGACTTTGGCTCATTGCTATCACAAAGAAAAGCCTTCACAGGGGAATCCCTTGTGAAGACTTTTTATGTATTACCGAATCTGATTTGCACTAATCACAACATTTCCTTTGCTAGCTTTCACTCCCTTTGCTTCCAATAATTCAGAAACTGTGCAGACCTCAAATCCCCTTTCTTTCAGCTTTGGAAGAACTTTCTCTACCGCCTCTACTGTCTGAAGATGAATGTCGTGCATCAATACAATATCACCATCTTTCGCATTTTTCAAAATCGCTTGAACTGTGGCGTTTGTATTTCTGGTTTTCCAGTCCAGCGTGTCAATATTCCAAAGAATCAACGGTCCGTCCACATTGTTCTTAACCGTCTGATCAATGGCTCCATACGGCGGGCGGACACTGACCGCTTTGCTTCCGCAGGCAGCCTTGAGCGCCTGATTCATCATTTTCATCTGCTTCCTTACTCCGGCAGCCCCGATTTTCGTCAGCTGGGGATGGTTGTAAGAATGCCCGGACACTTCATTTCCAGATTCTAACACTTTCTTTACTGACTCCGGATATAATTTTGCATTCTGTCCCAACATAAAAAATGTTGCCCGTGCGTCATTTCGTTCCAGCGCATTGATCACCCGCTCTGTATTTCCGCGCTTCGGACCATCATCAAAAGTAAACGCTATTAATTTTTTACTTTTATCAATTTTTCTTGGAACATACAGCGCATTTTTCAACTGTTTTCCAGTATCTTTGGCCAGAATCTCCTCATTGGCCTTTACCATATACTCGCCCATCGAGCGATTCACCTTCTGGTAGCTGGTACGGCTGACCTTTGAAAAGATTACCGTTCCCAAAATTATCACCACAACCACTCCAAGAATCACGGAGATTCTTTTTGTATTCCATTTTCTTCTTCTTCCTCTAGACATAATACCCTTCTTCTTTCCTTACATAATTTTTACAACAACAGTTGAAATGCATCCACATCCACAAGCCCAAGATCCGTCAGACGCAATGACGGAATCACCGGCAATGCCATAAAAGACAAGGTAATAAACGGATCAACACCCTTGGAAACCCCCATTTCCCAGGCTTTCTCTAACATTCTGTCAATTCGTTCCTGAATCTTTCGGGCAGGTTCCTGACTCAACAGCCCCGCAATCGGAAGCGGAAGCGCATCCACAAGGTTTCCTTCAGATACTATCGCATATCCTCCCTGAATATCCTCAATTGCTTTTACCGCAGTCAGAATATCATCATCGTTATCACCGGCTGCAATGATATTATGAGAGTCGTGTGCTACCGATGTTGCAATCGCACCATTTGTAATCCCATATCCTTTTAAAGGCGCCGCCGCTGCGTTTCCGGTTCCTCTGTGCCGCTCAAAGACACACAACTTAGAATATTCATGATCCGGCTGAAACCATCCGGCTTCCTGCGGGACCTCTTCCCGTAAAAATTCTGTCACAATCTGTCCCGGAATCATACCGATCGCCGGAATCTCTCCCTGTGCTTTCACTTGAATTTTTTCTTTTGCAACGTCCTTTAAAATCACCGTATGAAGCATTGACTCCCTGACAGCTCTTGGCTTCCCCGAAAACAAAGTCTCATCCACAAGCTTTCCCTGTTTATACACGGAATGAATTTGAATTTCTTCCAGAGAATCCAGTACCACAACATCCGCGTCTCTGCCTTCGCAAAGCGCTCCCACATTGGTCAGACCATAAGTTTCCGATGCGTAATACGTTGCCATCGCAATCGCCTGTACCGGATCCATCCCCAGCTGGATGCTCTTCCTTATATTGTACCCAATATGACCTTCATTTTCAATAGTATCCAAATGTTTATCATCTGTACAAAACATAAAGTTTGAGATCAATTCCGGTTCCCGCAGCAATCCGGGAATAATATTTGCAACATTTCTTGCAGCACTTCCCTCCCGCACCAGAATTTTCATCCCCGCGAGACATTTTTCTCTCGCCTCTTCATAAGAGGTACATTCATGATCTGTCATAACTCCGGCTTGTACATAGGCTTTCAAATCCTCTCCCGTCAGTCCCGGTGCATGTCCGTCAATAACCATTCCTTTGCATAAATCTAATTTCTCCATGATCTCCGGATCTCTGGCCAAAACCGCCGGATAACACATAACCTCTCCCAGTCCCAAGACCAGCGGATGATCTTTCCAGCGCTTCATATCCTGTGCGGTAAAATCGGCGCCATTGGTTTCAAATGGAGTCGCCGGTATGGACGAAGGCATCATTACATAAATTGTCATCGGGACATCCTCGGCAGCATGAAGAATATATTCCATAGCATCATTTCCCTTAACATTTACCAGCTCATGAGGATCTGCAATCACCGTTGTTGTTCCTTTGGGCATCACCGTTTTGGCAAATTCCATTGGGACCGCCATGCCGGACTCAATATGTACATGGCTGTCAATAAATCCCGGAGTCAAATATTTACCGGCACAATCCACTTCTTTCTTCCCGGAGAAGCTTCCAATTCCTGCAATCTTGCCATTCCGAATCAAAAGGTCCGCCTTCCGGATGCATAGATTCACAACATCTACGATGTTTCCGTTTTTTAAAACCAACTCTCTTGTATCCATCAGCACTCTTTTTTCCTTTCATAAAAACGTACAATTCCTACATAGTATTTTGAACCGGGATTGAATAACATATTCCAGTCAATTTCTTCCCGTTCCCCGCAATTGGACCAGATTAACTTCTCTTGTTCTTCATCAAATCCCGTAACTGTTACCCAATGCCAATTATCTTCCCGCAGTTCTTTTGCAGGATGTCTTAAAATCAAAAAGGCAACAGGATCTCCATTACAAATTCCCTGAAATATAAATTCCAATGCCTGATTTTTTTCTTTTGGCAAAAATAAACTTTTTGATTCCAAAACAATTCCCCGGTCCGCCGCATACGCCTTAAAATCTTTTGCAAACCTTCCAATCAATGGATATCCCATAAATCCTGGTTTCATATAACCGTACATGGTTTCCATTAATTTTAAATAAACATCATAGTTATCTGCATTTAATTCCCATTGATACAATGCTTTCATTTTCGGTTTTGTTTTAGCGTAGATTGCAGCGATATTACTCCCCGTAACACTTCCGCACCCTGCCAGTCTTTGAAAACTTCCCGAAAACCATTCCTGATTCCCTCCATATCCTATGGTTTCTCCATCCCTCTGAATCAAAGGACAGCAAAGTTCTTTTCTCATATTGTATTCCTTTCCTGCATAAACTAGAAAAAAAGAAGTTGGATCCTATGAAACATTTATCGAATCATCATATTTTTAAGCTCTGCATGGTTCTTCCCGCCGTAATATCTCTGTGTTCTTTTATACTTTCTCCCCATATATATGATATGATTTCTGAGTTTCGGACACCTTCCTTTATGCCTGACATTCATTCACTCTTTTTCTTTATGCTTGTATTTTCCATCTTTTTTGGCATCTCTGCTTATTACGTCATCCTTTCATCCGGCAGGTACACTGCTCATATTTTAAAATTTTATGCGGCGTCCTGCTTTTTCCTGTTTTTCTGGCCAATCCTTCTATTTGAATATCAGCTTCTATTTTTCGCATTTGTCTGGACCATCATGCTGAATCTGATCAACTTTTATTTATTCTTCATGTTATGCGCTTTAAACTTAAAATCTACAATATCACTGATTCCGTATTTGTTATGGTGCCTGTTTTTATGCTGTTTCACACTCAATTTCCTGATTTTAAATTAAAAAATAGCAAATCCGCCTATCATATCCGGTCTGTTTCCTATATAATACTTGCAGAACGATTTGATAACCAACAAAAGAAAGGCATACAACAATGAAGAAGATGATTCTTTCACTTTTGATTGCGGTATTCATTCTCACCGGCGCTGTGATTACAACTTTAAACTTCCGACCTCTATATTACCACGATATTAACGCTTTGAAAATAGAACAAACTTCCGGATTTTCCAAAACAATCATCCGAAATAATTATGACGCTCTGATTACGTATAATTCTATTTTCTTCCATGATGATCTAAAGCTGACCTTGCCCATGTCTGAGGAAGGCAGGATTCATTTTGCAGAGGTCAAACGAATCTTTACCGTCATTCAGATTCTCTGCCCGTTGTCTCTTTGCGCGGCTGTCCTTCTTGGCATCTTTGAATTTCAGCGCCGCAATTATCAATTTCTTAAAACCGGCGCCATAACGACCTTGCTTTTACCTTTGATTTGCGGCATTTTTATGCTGTTCAACTGGGAACAAACCTTCATTCTCTTTCATAAAATCATGTTCCGAAATAATTATTGGCTATTTGATGAAGCCTTAGATCCAATCATCACGATACTTCCCGATGAATTTTTCTTACACTGTGCTCTGATGATTCTTTCCTTGACTTTCCTTGGAGCCGTTTTATGTCTTGGATTTCACTCTTTTTTTCGACATAAATTTATGTTATAATGTTTTAATATTAATTTTTTATTACAAATGTTACATTTTATTTAAGTCTGGAGTTGACTTTTATGATAAGAAATACAAAAATCAAGACAAAAGAAATCCGAAAAATTTTAAGAAAACGATGGATTCGTCGTTTTCTTCCTGTACTGTTTATTTTCTGCGGGATCGGACTTTTCACAGCCCAGTATTTTCACTCTTCTCAAAAAAAGACCACACCGCAAAAAGAGAAATCTGACGCATCAAAGCAAACAGCGTCCCCTTCCAAAAAAAACAGCAGCTCCGCTCAATTAAAACCCTGGTATACATATCACAGTGTTGCCCACGCGATGGGCGGACTGGACGGAAAAGATTACTTAAATTCCATCGATGGATTTTACCCTGCTTATGAAAAAGGTTACCGGATTTTTGAGATGGACATCCTTTTCACTTCCGACCACGTTGCTGTCGGAAAACACCGCTGGGGATGGAACCTTTCCGATCCCACCACAAAAAAAGGAACCCCTGCTTCTTATCAGGAGTTCAAAAATACAAAAATTTATGGAAAATATACTCCCACCTCTTTCTTAGATGTGTTGAATCTCATGGAAAAATATCCAGACTTCTATTTAATGACAGACTCCAAGAGTACCAAACCCAATGCCGTAAGAGAAGACTTCCGTATTTTAGTCCAAACTGCCAAAAAAGTGGGAAAAGAAGACCTTCTGGACCGCATCATCGTACAAGTCTATAACCAAGATATGTACTATGCCGTAAAAAGCGTATATCCCTTTAAAAATTTCATATATACAACTTACCAGCAGCGTGATGCGGCCTTTTATCGAATGATCAAATTCTGTAAGGCAAATGGCATTCAGGGCGTCACCTGTCCTCAGAGCGACGTCAATGATTACCGAATGGAGCTTTTAAAAAAAGAAGGGATTTATTCCTACACCCACTCCGTCAATAACTCTTACTATGCAAAAGAATATATGCGGTTGGGCGTTTACGGAATTTATTCTGACTTTCTTTCCCCGGTACAGATTCAGAAAAGCTGGCTTGCAGTAAACTGTCCAGACTTTATATGGAACTACCTCAAGGCACGAATCCCCGCTTTACAAAATTAGGAGCTTTGCTGCGCAATCTTATTTCTTATATCCAGTGGCCCGGTCCACCACGTTTACCAAAGCTTCCCCTGCCATATAGCGCCTTAAATTGCCTGCTGCAATATCCACAATGCGGTACAGGGTTGCCGGATGATGAAAATCTCCGGAAATATGAGGGGTGATTACCGCATTTTGAACGTTCCATAATTTGTGCTGGCTTTGCAACGGCTCCGGATCGGTCACATCCAGTCCCGCTCCATAAATTTCTCCGGAAATCAAAGCCTGGCAGAGATCTTCTGTGTTCACAGCACTTCCTCTTCCCGCGTTTAATAAAATAGCAGTAGACTTCATCGCCTCAAATCTTTGTTTACAGAAAATATTGCGAGTCCCCTTGGAATCCGGAAGCACAGACAGAACAACATCTGCCTCCGGGAGCAGTTGATCTAGCTTCTCCATACTATAAATCTCATCCACATCCTGAGGCACTTCTCCGGGTCTTCTCTTAATTCCAATCACACGATATCCAAAATTTTTCATCAGCCTTGCAAAATATAATCCGATATCTCCAAGTCCTACAATTAATAAGGTTCCCCCTCGCAATGACATGACGTCTCCCTCATCCTACCACTCGCACTGGTTTTGATTATCCCGATACAAATGCAGCTTTTTCTGAATCGAAAACAGCACTGCCAGCATATGTTCCGCTACTGCCGGACCATATGCCCCCGTGGCGTTGGTCAATAAAATATGATCTCCCAAGACGCCTCTCTTGACATAGGCATCTGCCCCCGCAGAATTCAACTGCAGCCATTCCAAACGCTCTGCTTCATATAATAAAAACGGATCAACATTTCCCAGAATAATATTGGCTTTCTGAACCAAGTCTTTTGACACTTTTTCGTAAGATGAGTAAACAAAGGTATTTCCCGGAGCGCTGGCTTCCAATGTCTTTTTGTGTCCTTCATCCACCGGCATTACAACTAAAATATTTTTTCCTGTCTTCATCTTTCCATTCCCCTTTCCAACATACAACAAAACCTGCGATTCTACTATGCCCGAACCATCATTTGCCCGGCAAATACCGCACCTAAACACGTTGTCACACTGCATACCATATAACAGACTGCCGTCGCAGCCCTCCCCGAACTTATCAGATTGGAACTCTCCAGGGCAAATGCAGAAAATGTCGTAAATCCTCCGCACACTCCGGTTTTCAGAAATAAGATCCATCTGGAATCTCCCAATCCGTACTTTACTGCCATTTGGCTGACAATTCCAATGACCAACGCGCCAGTGACATTAATGATAAAGGTCACCAGCGGAAACTGAGTCCGCTCGGAAATATGAATCCAGCTCATAATATATCGAAGAACAGCTCCTACAAAGCCGCCCGCACCTACGCAAAAACAATTCCAGATCATAAAAAAAACCTCCCAAATGATTTTATTTTATATCACTGGGAAGATTTTTGCAATTTTATTATGCGGCGCTACCGTTTTTGTTTTGGTTCATAATCGTTTCATATTCCTTTAATTTTCTCGCTGCCTTGGGCTCCAGCTTGGTCGGCACCTGGATTTGCACCGTCGCATACTGGTCCCCTTTCTGCCCATGATTGTTCATGGAAACAATTCCTTTGCCTCGAAGCCTGATTTTTGTTCCGGACTGCGTCCCTTCCCGAATCTTGCAAAGAACATTTCCATACAAAGTTTGAATCGGAACCTCCCCGCCGAATACGGCTGTGGTAAATGGAATATTTACAGTTGTATACACATCCATTCCTCTGCGCTCAAATCCGGGGTTCTCTCCAACGGTGACCCGAAGCAAAAGATCGCCTGGCTCTCCCCCTCCGATTCCTCTATGTCCTTTGCCCCGAAGCCGTATGCTTTTTCCTGTATCAATTCCCGCGGGGATATGGACTTTCAGCGATTGAGTCCTGCCTGTTTCATCTTCAAAATGAAGCAATTTCTCACCACCGGAAACTGCCTCATCAAAACTCACTGTAATATCCGCCGTGATGTCTGCGCCTCTCTGCCGAAAATAGGATTCCCCAAATCCATTTCCATAAGCTTCCGCCCGGTGAAATCCACGGTTTCCAAAAATATCTCCAAAGATGTCCCCGAAAATATCCCCGGCATCTTCTCCGGTAAAATGAAACTCCTGAAATCCCTGATTTTGATTTTTATAAAAATCAGATTCTGTACCGGTGCCGTCAAAGGCAGCATAGCCATAGCGGTCGTATAGTTTCCTTTTCTCCGGATCACTTAAAATCTGATATGCGTCTGTTATTTCTTTAAATTTTTGTTCTGCCTGCCGATTTCCGGAATTCATATCCGGATGATATTTTTTTGCCAGCCTTCGATATGCCTTTTTTATTGAAAAATCATCAGCATCCCGACGGACTCCAAGAATCTCATAACAATCTTTTTTTGCTGCCATCTTCTCACCTTCTTTACATTCCTTATTTTCCAAACAAAAGGAATGTGCCGAGCACATTCCTCTTAAAGATTTTTATCCCTCAATGGTTACATAACGTTTTTCTTCTGCCTTTTTCGTTTCATCTTTCTTCGGAATGTCCAGTGTCAGAATACCATTTTCAAATTTTCCATGAATATCATGTTCTGTCACACCTTTACCGACATAAAAACTCCGGCTCATATTTCCTGTATAACGTTCGCGGCGAAGATATTTTCCATCTTTATCTGTTTTATCGCTGCTGATGTCTTTTGCCGCACGGATCAGCAGATATCCGTCTTTCAGCTCTGCTTTCACCTCATCCTTTGTAAAGCCGGGAAGGTCTATGGACACTTCATAGCTTCCGTCTTTTTCCTTCACATCTGTTTTCATCAGATTGGCATGATTCTTTCCGTACAATTTTTTGTCAAAATCAGGGAAAGAAAAATCCATCCAATCATTTAATAAACTTTCTCCAAAAATACTTGGCATCATCATAAGTCATCTCTCCTTTTCTGTTCTATTTGTTCCTCTTGTTCTAGTTGTAATATATCACTTATTATCAGCACTGTCAATACTTGAGTGCTAATTTTTTTAAAATCCTCTATAGTCAACCATTATTTTTATTAGGTTGACATTCAAACATTTTTTTGATAAAGTTTTTTGTAATCATAAATACTATTTGAGAATTTTAATGAGGTGATTCTATGAATTTTTACATTCCTGCTACCAATCAAGATCCATTGCTCTCCCGACAAGATGCTATGGATATTTTAAATACCCCGGATCAGGAGCTTGACTCCCTGATCCAATTTGCCGGAAACCTTCGTCGAAAATATAAAGGAAGACAGGTGGGCATTCACCTTTTAACCAATGCCAGAAGCGGCAATTGTTCTCAGGACTGTTCTTATTGTGCGCAATCCTGTCATTCTCATGCAGATATTAAAACTTATTCCTGGATTGACGACCAAAAACTATACGACAATCATGCCTTTGTACATAATTCCCATTTATCCAGACATTGTATTGGATTCAGCGGTATGAAATTTACCGATGAAGAGATTGAAATTTTAGCAGAAAAGATTCAGAGAATGAAAACCGACGGAACGCACCTTTGCTGCTCCATTGGCTTTTTAACAGAAAAACAAGCGCTGATTTTAAAAAAAGCCGGTCTGGATCGCATCAATCACAATCTAAATACCAGCCGCTCTTACTATCCTAACATTTGCTCTACCCATACCTACGAACAAAGACTTGAAAATATTCGTATGCTCAGAAACCTTGGATATGAAATTTGCAGTGGAGGCATTGTTGGCATGGGAGAAACAAAGGAAGATCTTGTAGATTTATTCTTTGACCTGCAAGGCGTCCAGCCGGAAGCCGTTCCGATCAACTTCCTGCTGCCAATTGCCGGAACGGCACTGGAACACGCCGATACTTCCGCTCTTACACCGGAATACTGCCTGAAAGTGGTATGTCTTGCGCGCCTTATGATTCCACAGGCAGACCTTCGATGCGCAGCCGGACGGGAAATCTATTTTAAAGGAAAGGAAAAAGAATTACTGACAGTTGTAAACTCCATTTTTGCCTCCGGATATCTGACTGCTCAGGGTCAGGGGATTGACGACACCATTCAGATGATTACAAACGCCGGCTTTACCTTTGAGATTGAATCAGACTAGGCTCCACTCACAGAGCTGTTCTCATCCAGATATGAGGACAGCCCTCTTCCTCCTCAACTTCTCCGTATGCGCAATATCCCAGTTTCTCATAAAATTGCGCTGCCCGACACTGGGCATGCAGTTTCATCGTTCTTGCTCCCCTTGAAACGGCATATTGTTCTGCTGCCCGAACCACTTTTTCTCCCAGATGCTTTCCTCTTTGGTTTTTTACTACCGCCAATCTCCCCAGAATCAATGTATCCGGTTTCCTGTCTTTTAAGATCCGGCACACTCCCGCCGGATGATCTTGATCATCATATAACACAATATGAACCGCTGTATGATCCAACTCGTCCAATTCATTTTGAAATCCCTGCTCTTTGATAAACACACTCTCCCGAATCTTCCATGCATCCTGCGGCAATCCGTTTTCACTGACTTTTATCACCAATGTGTATTCCTCCTGTTTCATTTTTCTCTGTTTTCTGAGCCATATAATTTCTCCATCCTCCATACTCTGATATTTCTTTCATGCCCTGAACCAGCTCCGGTTCCCCGATCACTCCGAGAACAACCTCTCCATCTTCTAATTTGACCTTTCCGATGGACAATCCTTCCGGTTCCTGCTCCAGAACTTTTGCCAGACCTTCATATGGAACTTCCCAGATTTCTACATGCACGCTTACGGCATGTTTCTCCTTTGGACTGACACGAATCATTGCCGGATTTTTATCATTGATGCTCCAAAGCCGATAGCTCTTCTGGGTTTTTGCCTCTTTCAAAAATACTGCATTGACCGCCAGCAGATTTTTTTCCAGTTCCAATCCCCTCATTAAAGTTCCGTTAACCGCTAATTTTACACCCTTCATATGGTCAGCTCCTTCCTTATTTCAAACAATAAAAACTTCATTTTCTGCTTTTCTTTGATAGTTGATTTTCAGCATCTCCACATGAGATAAAAACTCCGGATCATCAAAATATTTTAGATGCTCGGGGCAATTTTTTACACACGCCTGACATTTGATGCAAATTCCCGAAATCGTTTTCGGATCTTTCAAATCAATTGACCCCATCGGACATCCATTTGCACAGATTTTACAGTCTGTACATCCCGGTTTCGTTTTAGGCTTCGCCTTTAAAAAGACCGCCGGAGTTCCGTCCGTTTTCAGTGGTACATAATACGGCGGAATTGGCTCAATCCCCTTCACTCGAACCGGATAGGCCGGCTCCGCCTCTGCTTTCATTTTATCGGCTGTCCGGTTTGCCAGAAACATTATATCCGACATATCCTCATCGTCGGGGCGTCCCTGCGCCAGTGATTCACAAAAAGCATGCTGTGCAGCAAACGCTCCGGCAGCAATGGTATGAATGCTACACTGTTCCAGTTCATTGCGCAGTTCCATTAATGCATGATCAAAACTGCGATTTCCAAAGGTAACAATCGGTACTCCCCACGCTCCGTTTCCATGAAAAACGGATCGGATGACCGGAAGTATTTTATTCGGTACTCTGCCCGCATAAACCGGAACTCCAAATACAACCAGTTGATGCTTTTCAAATTCATACACTTCCTGCCGCCCTTTGGGCAATGTGAAATCAACTCTGTCTATTTTGACTTGAAGCCGCTGTGCCAGCTGCTCTGCAATGGCTTCCACTACTTTTTTTGTATGTCCCGTCGGACTGAAATACACAGCCTTCACCTCTTTGATCTCTGCCACATCATCACTCCTATCTTTCTTTGCCGGCAACGCATCCTTCTGTTTTCGTTTAGTCCATAATTTTAGTATAATTGACTTTCGATTTGGGAGCAATAGCTTCATTTACACAAAATAGAATTTATGGTAAACGAAAAGAAATTATACAATAGATTCAGGTGAATATATGAGTGAACATTTAATAAAAAGAAGCCTTTGAAAAGGCATCTTTTTTACATCCTTGCTGGGGCTCTTGCTTTTCGCAATTTCCGTTATTATCCTTTTTTCTTAACAAACTCTTTAAATAAAGTAACATTTGAACAGATGCACCGGGAAACTCAGAAATACAAAAACCGTCTTCCGGAACAGGTGGACCATATTTTTCAAACTTTGCGTACGGTTGGTGCGTTTTTTGAAAATGATAATCTTTTGGACTCCAAACACTTTACACAAAACTTATACAACTCCAATCAGAAAAATGATTTTGAAGTTATGGGATATTTTCCAAAAGGTCAAAATGGAACCATTGCAATCTTAAATAAAGGGATTGAAACCAACATTGATCCAAAAGCTTAAATATTGAAGCGCAAAATACACTAAAACGGGCATTCTTTTAAATTCTGACGGAGAATTTTTAATTCGTTCTTCCCATGCTGTTGTGAAAAAGAAGATTCACACTATTTTCTCTCAAAATTATTTTTCTAAAGAAGAAGATGCGTCTATCCAAAAAACACTGAAAAAGAATCTGCCAACTCGCTTTTGTGCCATATCAAAAAAATATTGGATGAGGAGTTAAGCTCGGACGAATTTTTCTGTCGTGACAGCGCTGACCTGTTTTATATTTTTCTGCAGAAATCCAATCGAAAAAATGTTCAAAAACGCTTTGAACGAATTATGGACAAGATTAATATTGAATTTATTAATCATCATCATAATTATCGAATTTCTGTGTACATTGGCATTGTCATGTGCAAAGATTTTGAACAACACGGAAACCTCAATGCACATAACCTGATTACTTCTTCTCATTTTGCTCTCCTGACTGCAAAGACCTCAATCTCCGGTAAAATAGCCTTTTACAATAAAGACAGTCATGTCCATGAAGAGCTGGAAAACTATATAGAAACCCATATGCATCATGCTCTGGAAAACAATGAATTTAAAATGCTTTTACAGCCGAAAACTGATTTGAAAACAGGCAAAATTGCAGGTGCGGAAGCATTGGTCCGCTGAATACGGAAAGATGGAACTTTAATTTTTCCAGATCAGTTGATCCCTTTTTTTGAGGAAAATGGATTTCGCATTATCATGAAACAAATTTTTCATATTCCAAAGCAGCTGCATATCAACACCATTGTAGAAGGCGTTGAAACTGACGAGCATGAAGATTTTATTCGGGAGCCGGGAAGTGATTATTCACAAGGATATTTTTATAGTCCTCCAATCACCATTTTTGAATTTGAAAAACAATACCCTCTGAAACCACTATAAATTCATAGTGCTTTCCACAAAGCGGGACAAATCTCTCTCAGGAAAGACTTATCTCGCTTTCTCCTGTTACTTTCACACCGTGTTCTTTTAATAGCTTTGCAGTCACTCCATCCCCCTTCCTTAAAGATTTTGTAAATGTTCCGTCATAGATTAGTCCGCATCCGCAAGACGGGCTTCTCTCTTTTAACACAGCATACTTACAATTATATAATTTCGCCAATTTTAACGTTTCTTCTGCGCCCTTTTTATATTGTGCCGTTACATCCTGTCCATTTTTCGTTATGACTCTGTCCCCATAGATTTCCGCAGGGCATCTCGGAGTCGAAAGACCTCCAAGAATCTCGGGGCAAACCGGGATAAGATCATGCTCTTTCATCAATTTATGGACCCGGGGACAATCATTATGGTCCTGATTGTATTTACAATCCACTCCCAACAGACATGCACTGACTAAAATTTTCATCGCTCTATCCTCCATAGCTTCAAATATATTGATATTTCTATCATACCACGAATCCAAACTTCATCTCTCTCTGCTTTTTAAAATGTCATGATATTTTTATGTCTCTTCTCATGTTATAATAACTCTCAGGAAAGGAGTCAGCTTATGTACACATGGAAAGAAATTGAACATTATGTCCGTCACTGTACCCGATGCGGTCTTTGTCATACCAGACAACATCCGGTCATGGGACGCGGCAGCCACCATGCAGATCTTATGTTTATTGCAGAAGCGCCGGGAGCCACAGAAGATCAGCAGGGAATTCCTTTTGTTGGTCCTGCCGGGAAATTATTTGATGAACTACTCAATTCCTGTGGATTATCTCGTGAAGAAATCTATATGACCAATATTTTAAAATGTCATCCTCCGGGCAATCGCAATCCTAAAGAAGAAGAAAAAGAACAGTGTTTTCCGTTTCTCCAATATGAAACCTATCTTTTAAAACCGAAAATTATTGTCTGCCTCGGTCGTGTTGCCGCTCAGCGAATTCTTTCTGCGGACTTTCGGATCACCAGACAGCACGGGACATGGATTCACCGAAAAGGCTGCGCCTTAACTGCCGTTTATCATCCTTCTGCGATTCTCCGCGATCCCTCAAAAAAAGAAGATACCCTGCATGACTTTCAGGAAATTGTAAAAATGCGGACGTCTCTGGGGGAAGACCTTCCAAATTAAAATGCTTATGGAAGAAATTTCATTTCATATATGCTATAATGATTTTTGTTATATCGTATACATAAAGGAGAATTATTATGGATAACCAAGACGTACTGGCAGTGGTTGCCGGGGAAGAGATCACTCAAAAAGATCTGGATGCACTTTTGCATGCTCTGCCAAAAGAACAGCAGGCATACGCGGGAAACGAACAATTTCGTCAGCAGTGTTTAGAACAGATCATAACCATCCATCTGTTTGCAAAATTAGGAGAAGAAATGGATCTTGAAAATACGGATGCTTTTCAGGAGAACATGGCACATGCCAAAAGAGAGGTTCTTGCTCAAATGGCTGTGGGAGAATCTATGAAGGACATTTCCGTGACTGAGGAAGAAGCAAAAGCTTATTACACTGCCAATGAAGATCAATTTCTAAGCGGTGAAACAGTTCATGCAAAACATATCCTTGTGGATGAGGAAGATGCATGTCAAAAAATTCTCGAAATGATTGCTTCAGGTGAGAAATCCTTTGAGGAGGCCGCAAAAGAGTATTCCACCTGCCCTTCCAGTGAAAAAGGCGGAGACCTTGGTTCTTTCGGGAAAGGACAGATGGTAAAGGAATTTGAGGACGCCGCATTTTCCGCTCAAATCGGTCATGTTGTCGGACCTGTAAAAACCCAATTTGGTTACCATCTGATTCAAGTAGAACAAAAAAATGATGCCCAGACTTCCGTTTTTGAAGATGTGTCCGACTCAATCAAAAATATATTGATTCAGCAAAAACGAAATGATGTATATGCAGAAAAAATTGCTCAATTAAAAGCAAAATATATGCAATAAAAAACTTCCGTATATCAAATTCTAACCTGATATACGGAAATTTTTTATCCTGTCTATAAGTTCCCCTCTCTGGTGCTTTTTATGATTTTCCTCATATAATAAAACAAACGGTTATGGAGACTTTCTTATGTATTTACTCTTCGGCATTCTTTTTGCCGTATGTATTTTATTCTTTATCATTTATTTTTATCGCCGCACGTTCATCATCAGAAAAATCTGCTGTATGAGTGACTGCGAAAAGCTCAATTTGCTCAACGATCTCGTCGAGCCCTTTGGCTTTTGCTATCTTCCCGACCAGGATATGATAACCTCCACTTTACACCCATGGCAGAAAAAATTGGGATATCGCTCTCTTTATGACCAGAGCGCTCCTCGCTTCAACATGGTATTTGATTGTGAGCCCATCTATTTTGATTACGGCAATCATACCTGGCTGATTGAATTTTGGAAAGGACAATATGGGATCAATCTTGGCGGAGAAGTCGGCATTTATAAAGCAGAAACACGCTTAGAACCCGGTCAATATCAGCAAGCTAATTTCTGCGGCGTATCCGATTCCGAACTTCTCCCTGTATCCACCTCATTAAACCACAAAGGAACTCCTCTTTTTTCAATCTGCCGTTCCCATTGGTGGCTGACAGGTTTTAAAATGGGATGTTTCTGCGAACCAGAAAATCTTACAATGGATATCTCCATTGTTTTCCCAAAAGAAGAAATGCTTTTCACCTTTACAAACAGCCTGAGAGCATGTGGTTATCATCCTTGTGAAATATGTATAGACTGCCTTATGGTTTCTTTTTCTTTTTCACTCCCACACACCAGACAGCCCCGCCATCTTCATCGGTTTCACTCAGCATTGTCACAGTGGGAAAATGAAAAATTCTCCAAATTCTACAGATTTATAACACAACCTTTTTCATGCACGCTGGACAGAATGCTGTATTTGTACTTTTTTCTTCCTGCTGCATTTCGTCATATGGTTCATCTCCGGAAAAAGCCTCATCCAAAATTTCAAAGAAAGCATCGAAGCAAATGATGAACTCTTATCAACGCATCTTGAAAGCATTTGAACATCCACTTTGCCTACCGCTGAATTCTGATTCCAAGTATGTCATTTTCAGCGACTGCCACCGCGGTACCGGAAAAACAAATGATAATTTTTTAAAAAATGAACTTCTGTATCTGGCAGCCTTAAAACATTATTATCAAAATGATTTCACCTATCTGGAATTAGGGGACGGAGATGAACTTTGGGAAAATCGCTCCTTTTTTGCAATTACTCAAACATATCCAGAGTCTTTCCAATGGCTGTCAAAATTTTATCACCAGGGGAAATTTTTTTCCGTTTACGGAAATCATGATATTGTGAAAAAACAACCCGATTTCCAAAAGACATCCTGCCAAAGCTATTACTATGAACAAACCCTATGTAACTGCCCATTATTTCCGGATATTATCTTTTATCCTTCTATTATTTTACAGGACTGCGAAAAAAGAAAAGATCTTTATTTAACTCACGGCCATCAGGCTGACTTCCTAAACAGCACTCTCTGGCCTCTTTCTCGTTTTCTGGTCCGCTACATTTGGCGGCCGCTGGAATCTCTTGGTGTTCCAGATCCAACCAGTGCCGCCAAAAATCATCGCCGAAAGAAACGCTCCGAACAGCATTTAACTTCGTGGGCCGAACAGCAAGGGCACATTTTAATCACAGGGCATACGCATCATCCCATGATCGGAACTGTAAAATCACCTTATTTCAATACCGGAAGCTGTGTTTCCCCCTCCGGAATCACCTGTATTGAAATCACAGACCGCTGTCTCTCTCTTATAAAATGGAGCTTAAAAACAAACGATCACCAAATTGTCTACGCAGGCAGAAGTACGCTGGGCCAACGCATCTGCATTGATGAATATTAAAAAACTTTTACTTTATCATCTCCATATATTGCTTTGCGAGCTTTGTAAGCTGACCGTACTCTTCTTTCATGACCAGATTCTTATCCACCAAGTTTCCGCCAACTGCCGCCATACGATACCCTGCGTCCAGCAATGGTCTGATATTCTTTACATTGACTCCCCCAACTGCCGCATAGGCAATAAAATCACACGGACCTCGAAGCGCCTGAATGTACTCCTCCCCAAAATTCCCTGCCGGAAAAATTTTCACAACATCGGCTCCCGCACGATACGCCGCCAAAGCCTCTGTTGCCGTAAATGCCCCCGGCATGGATTCCTTTCCCAATTCTTTTGTCTGTTTTATCACCTCGATGTCCATATTGGGAGAAATCATATACTCAGCGCCCATTTCTGCCGCTCGCTTCACTTCCTGAGGGCTCAGCACGGTACCGGCGCCTAAGTAAATCTGATCTCCAAATGTATTATGAAGTTTCTTTATGATCTGCAGCGTCTTTTCCTGTTCCTCTTCCGATGAATGACTCAGCGGCAGTTCTATGGCTCTGATGCCGCCGTCCATCAATGCCTGAACGGTCGGAATAATATGCGCGTCATCAATTCCCCTTGCAATCGCAAGTATTTTATACTCTAATAATTTTGACATTTCGGCTCCTCCTCTTACCATTCCGCCATGGTGCCGTCATAATTTCTCCATTTCGGATTTGTCCAATGAAGTCCTTCCTCAGAAACTGCTTTCACCATATACTCATCAATTTCCAAGCCTAATCCCGGTTTTTTCGGTACATCCACGTATCCGTCTTTGTATTGAAAAATCTCTTTGTTTTTTACAAAGTCCAACAAATCAAATCCTTTGTTATAATGAATTCCCAGACTTTGCTCCTGAATAAATACATTTGGTGAACAAACATCTACCTGCAGTGTAGCCGCGAGAGCAATCGGTCCATATGGTGCATGAGGCGCTGCCGCCATATCAAAAGCCTCTGCCGCAGAGAGAATCTTTTTCGTTTCTAAAATCCCTCCGCACAAAGCAACATCCGGTTGGATAATATCCACAATTCCTTCTTTCCACAATCTTTTGTACTCCCAACGACTGATGAGCCGCTCCCCTGTAGCCAGCGGAGTCGATACTTGATTGGCAATCACACTGAAACTCTCCTCATTCTCCGGAAGAAGAACCTCTTCCATAAACATCAACTTATATGGCTCCAGCTCATGCGCCAGCACTTTTGCCATCGGTTTGTGAACTCTGCCATGAAAATCTACCGCAATCCCAAAATCATTACCCAAAACTTCACGAATGGATGCAACCCGGCCTACAACTGCCTGTACTTTTGCAAAGGAATCTACGTAATGCAATTCTTCTGTGGCATTCATTTTGACCGCATCAAATCCCATATGCTTTCTCTCCAGCGCCGCCTTTACCACATCATCCGGGCGGTCTCCTCCGATCCATGAATAGACCTTGATCCGATCTCTTGCCCTCCCTCCTAAAAATTCATATACCGGAATTCCATAATATTTTCCTTTGATATCCCACAATGCCATTTCAAGACCGGATACTACGGTTCCATTGATCGGGCCGCCTCTGAAAAATGATTTATATAATTCCTGCCACAGGCGTTCGATTTCAAAGGGATCTCTCCCAATGAGATACTCTCCCATTTCCTTAGCGCCTGCTACAACGGTTCTGGTTTTGGTTCCAGAAATCATTTCCCCCCATCCCTCAATTCCTTCGTCCGTACAGACCTTTACAAAAATCCACCTTGGTTTTACTTCATATACTATAACATCCGTAATTTTCATGTTCAGTCTCCTTTACTTACTGCTGTATCACCTATGATTCAAATGTTCCGTTAGAAAATGCCTGCAATCAAAGACAGCAGATAAGACAACAGATGCGTTCCTGCATCTTCAGTTGAAACCAGCACTGCATTTCCCAGCTCGTATCCTCCTGCAACTGCCAAAGATGTATGAACCGGCGCCAAAGCTGTTGCAATTCCCAGCATAATCGTTGTAAAAATAATGCACGAAATATATGCTCTTACCACATTACCTTTACTGAAAGCAACCGGATACGCGGATAACCACATTGCCTGATACGCAATATCAGAAATTGGAAGCAAACGGTTAAACGGAAGGATCATAGCCAGTAAAATCGTTGTGGGAACCATTAAAATACCAACTGCAATACAGCTTGGATTTGCGATGGTTAACGCCGCATCTATTCCGATATGAAAATTATTTCCTTCAAACTTTTTATTTAATAATTCTTTTACTGCATCTGCAAAGGGGATTAAACCTTCCATTAATACCTGCATCATTTTCGGCGTCAGCAGCATCGTCGCCGCAGTATACATTGCAACACTCATGACACCTGCAGCATCATTTCCTCCGAGAATTCCAAAAATTACACCTAAAATCAGTCCAATGATCAATGGTTCTCCTAAAATGCCAAATTTCTTCTGAATAGACTCAGGATCTGCCTTTAAATTTTTGAATCCCGGAATTTTATCGTATATTTTATTTAGTATGTATGCCAACGGCGCCCAACTGATACTATTGGATGTTGGAAACGATACTCCCGGAAGCCCAAAAGCTTCCTCTACGACAGGCTGCGTCCAATCTGCCAGTTTAAATGTAACAATGGCGCAAATTGCTCCGCAGATCAGCCCGATTACAACGCTTCCGGAAGCATAATAACAAATTGCCGCACAGAAAATGAAATGATTATAACTCCAAAAATCAACCATCACACAGTTGGTTAATTTTAATACCAGCATCAGAATATTCAGTCCCAATACTACAAACACGACCACTGCTGCCATTGGATACGCCCACGTTGCCGCCGCTCTTGCAGGCCATCCCACATCCATAATATCCGTATGCAGTCCAAAAGTTTTTACCATATTTTGTACACTTGGGCCAACCTGTGCAATAAATGTATTAATAATTAAGTTCACTCCACAAAATCCAACTCCGGTTGTAACACAACACTTTATTAATTTGCCCAGCTGCACTCTCAAACATATGCCGATGACAAACATAATGATCGGCATCATACACATCGGACCCAGACCACTGATCCAATTCAAAGCATCAATCACAATCTGCAATTTCATTTTTCCTCATCCTTTCCTATTTTTTTAATACCTCTATAATTTTCTCAATGGTTGCCTTTTCACCAACGCCAGTCACAAAACACGTCCCCACAACCACCGGAACATTCTCTGTTAAAGTATCCTTTAACACCCCTGTAGGGACAATCACATCCGGCCGTTCCTGTTTTACCATCCCCTGAACTTCTGCAAATTTGCACTGGACAAATTTTGCGTCAATTCCTGCGTCCTGCATTGCCTGCTTTAGTTTATTAATTGCCATTGTAGAAGTAATCATTGAAGACCCGCAACATACCATTATTTTTTTCATTATCTTTTCCTCCTAACCTTTCATGATTGCAACAACTTCTTCAGATGCCTGAGCATTTACAATACGCTGCATTTTTTCTGAATCTGCAAAAATCGTCATAATATCCTGAAGAATTTCAATCTGCTTTCCGTTTTTATCTAACGCAATATTAAATACCACCTTCACATCAACAGACGAATTATCATCCATACGTTTAAATTCCACCGGATCATCCAAAACAGCAATCGCTATGGCAGAAGATATTACATGCTCCGGCGAAACATGCGGAATAGCCACCTCCCATGACTCGAATTTTAAACCTGTGGGATACATTTCCTCTCTCTCCAAAACAGCATCATAAAAGCTTTCTTTTACTTTACCGTTTTGCAATAATTTTTCATAAAGCTTTCCAATAACCTCCTCCTTTGTTCCAGCTTTTACATGAATTAAAACACATTCTGGAAATAACATATCTTTTAACTGCATTTTATCTGGCTCCTTTTCCTAAGTTGATTTTGGTGTCAAAAGTGATTGTGAAGTTCTAATGACTGCCTAAAAATTTCTGAGGATTTCCAATGAGCATTGCCCAAAAATCTGCTTCTGCTATATATTTTAAGAGCGTGTCCTTCAGCTCTGTTAATATATAGGGAAAACCAGGCTTTCCACCATAGGAGATCAGATAGTCTGTTTTTCCCATATCCCCTGCCAATACGACGCGGTCCGCAAACCCTGCTTCTGCTAACTCTCTGATCATCTCAACACAAAATTGGTCCTTATCTTCCAAACTGCGCCCGACATGATCTATGCAGATCGTCGCTCCTCTTTTGCATAATTCTTTTGCATACTGAATATCATGCCGACAATCAATATGGCATAACATTACGTTATCCGGCGACACCCCTAATCGCTCCAAAAAATCTAATTGCTCCATTCCCATAGTCCCCTGATCACAGTGGGTACTAATGGGAATTCCGGTATCCCGCTGTACTCTTGCAGCAACTTCGATTGCTTTGGCTTCCTGATTCGTAATTTCACAAAAACTCGTTCCTATTTTCAGAACCCCCGGCCGTATCGAAGTTCCGCCAATCCCCCGCTGAATTTCCTCTAAAATTAATTGATATAACTGATACTGTGTTTTCTCTCGAAACCAGGGCGGCATAAACAACTCCTTATGAAATCCCGTACAGCATACAACATGAATCCCTGCCTCATAGGCAATTCTTTGATAGGCTCTCACATCCCTTCCATAATAAATGGGCGTCATTTCTACAATTGTCTTCCCTCCACATTGCGAAAACAGCTTCGCCTCCTTTGCAGAAACCCTCTCATCTTTTAAAGTATACGCAAGATATTGGTCAGATGAATGCTGAGGCTGTACTATGAGATGTTCATGAGAGTACACAACCCCCAGCTGTTCTGCATTTACAATTCCATTAACGGTCATTACCTGACCTTTTTTCATTCATACACCCCCTCTTTTTTTGCACATCTCTATCTCCTGTGAATCGTTTTATGGTCTGAGATAATAAAAAACGATCTGTCACACTAAACAAAAAACGCTGTATATTGAAAACATGTTTCAGCCGTTTCATGTTTTCAATATACAGCGTTTTCACCTCCGACACCACAACAGGAATTCCCGTTATCATTGCGGACATGTTGAAATAAAAATTTCTGAATTAAGGACATATCAATCATTACCGTAATTGATTCTTCCCCTTTTTACATTTCAATTTGAGATAGCAGATTCACAAAAGCTGTGAAATTTCTTTCCTCCACTAACTGCAAAACTGCCTCTTCATTTGCAATAAACTCTGAAATTAACTGGAAAAAATTTGTCATATCTCTCTGCTCATTCTCTGCAATTGCCATCAAAATCACCACCTGTACATCTTGTCTGGTCCATCGAATCGGATGATCCAACACTGCCACACAGGCAAGGCTGATCTGCGCAGTTGTTCCATAGGGATGCGGCAATGCCACGTATTTTGCCAGGTCTGTTCCCGTAATTTCTTCTCTCCTCAGAAGTCCCTCATAAAAATCTTCCGGTATCCCATACTTTCGCGGAATTCTTTGACAAATTTCATATAAGACCTCTTCTTTAGTTTCTCCTTTTATATTCTCAAAAAATAATTCCTCATGGTACACATTCACCAAAGTGTCCGATGACTTAAATTTTAAAATTGAACTGATTTTATCCACTTCTTCATCTTCTAAAAACACCGACACTCCCAGAACCGGTTTGGGCAAAATCCGGTCGATCTCTACGGTGGAAAAAATATAATCAATTTTCGAGAAATCAAAAGAATCTAAATGATACATTTCACAAGTATACACTTCATCCACGTACTTTTTAAATTTTTTCTTGTACTGGTATGCCAGCAGCTTTGATGTGCTCATATTCTCTGCACATACCACTAAGATATTATACTTTTTCCTTTTATCGTTTTTCTGCTCCAGGAACAGCGCAAAAATACTGGTCAGATAAGCAATCTCATTTTCAGGAATTTCATGAAAATACATTTTCTTTAACGGTATGACTGCCTGAGAAGCAACATTATATGCAAAAAAATACTTTCTTTTTGTTTCCTCTGCAAATGGATTTTTTGCAATGATTCCATACCTCATGCGTATATCCATTGGAATTAAAAAAATCATCAGGTCATAAAGCAGCGATAAATCCTGACGCATGTCCAAATGCATGATATCATAGACACAATCCAACATTTGCATTGCCTGTTTTCTCGCCTGATTAATAATCCCGGATTCCAATTCTCCCTCTAATACATTGTAATCACTTCTTGCCGCAATATGAATTGCAAGATAATATATTTCTGAATAGGAAAGCTCTGTCTTTAACTTTTCCGACAATGCTTTCCCCACATGCTCCGCCACATCTACACAGGGCCCATAAATACGATGAATGACTTCATTCTTTCCAATGGGAATCTGACAATTTTCCCCATAGCGCATCATTGAAATATAAATGCAATAGACAATTTCCTGCATCATGGATGTAGATAAGAAAACCTTTTTATTCTGAATGCTTTTTAAAAGAATTTCCTGTATCAACTCCAATTTTCCAGTTTCCGCATCCATTATTCTGCGGGTCCACTTATTCTCTTTTAATTGTGCTATCATACAATTGCGAATATCAAATTCATTTCCCTGAATACGAAGCCCATAATTCGGGCGTCGTATCAGTGTCATGTGATATACTTTTAAAATATCTTCAACCTTTCGTAAATCATTGGTCATAGTAGATCTGGAAATATACAGCATTTCGCACAAGTCATCAATTCGCACAAATTTATTCTGGCTTAATAAATAGTTCAGCAGCCACATTTCTCTTTCCTGTGAGCTGTTTGGAACCTCTGTTTTTGCAAAAAATGTTTTATCGTTCAAAAAGCTTTGATACTTCTTTTGATCAATGATTGCCAGACGATAGCCTTTGCGGGTTTTGGATTCAATTCTTACCCCATATTCTTCTAAAGAACTACGCATTTTGCCAATTGTCGTGCGCACGGTCTTTTCATTCAAGCGCAAAATTTCTGCAAGATTTCCTGCCGTTACATATTCTTTATCCGATAATTCCCTGATAATTTTTTTCATTCTATCATCCAACATCACTATATCTCTCTTTACAAAGCTATTGTACACTGTTTTTATTATAGCAATTCCTGGAACGAAGAACAATTGGTAATATTTATTTGGACGCCCGGTAAAAAAGAAATAAGGTTACACACCATACTCTGTATGATCTGTAACCCTGTATAACATATTTGATATTACTATTACAATTTGAAACGTGGACTATAGTCCACATCTTTTCCATTGATAAATCCTCCTTTGTATTTACTATACATTTCTGTATTAGTCAAGCATCCGCAAATAAAAATTCTATACTTTTTCTATCAACAACAGATAGGAGCGATAGTTATGGCGATTGGTGAAAGAAGCCATCATTTCAGACTTCTACATGGGTTCACGCAGGAGTACCTTGGACAGCAGCTTGGCTCCAGCAATATGCAGGCAGATGTCCGTATTACACAGTACGAAAAAGGGGCACGCAGCCCGAAAGAAAAATATCTCAATGCACTGGCTGATATTTTCGAGGTATCTCCCCATGCACTGGCTGTCCCGGATATTGACAGCTATGTAGGACTCATGCACACGCTGTTTGCACTGGAAGACCTCTACGGTCTGTATATCGAAGAAATTGACGGAGAAGTCTGCCTGCGGCTTGATAAAACCAAGGGTACCACCTTCCTTTCTATGTTTGATATGTTCCACGAATGGCAGGAACAGTCTGCAAAACTGGAATCCGGGGAGATCACGAAAGAAGAATACGACCAATGGCGGTATAATTATCCCAACATGAAAAAATAAAAAACCAGCAAAAAAGACCTTACCAAACTGATTTCACTCAATTCGGTAAGACCTTTTTATGTTGGTCAAAAATAATATTTACCTGATAACCTCCGGCTCACATAAGAATACATGCATGATTGCCAGTGTTATCATTTTGTTATCAAATAGAACCTTGACGCCCCTCAAACGCCCTGTTTATGCGAGTTCTCAGATTTTTTCACTATTCAAACTCGTCTTTTATATTTGTATGATTGCCGTTAAAGTGTATCGTTAGTGCGCTTTTTATCCGTTTTATGATGATTTATACGCACAATCCTCTTCGTTCATAATATTTTTGTAGCCAAAATGTAGCCACAATTTTTTGTTCCCCTCGCAGAAATCTTTTCACTGCCGCCAGATTTTTATGACTCATTGTGAGTCCTTTCTGGTGGCTTACAAGTAAACCATGGAGGTACTCTATGAAAGAAAGATTTATCGAAAACAACATTGAATACATTCTTGCCGAAGATGGCATGTACTACCCAAATTTGCAATTACCAGAAGATAACAAAACTCATCCCATTGGATTATACGGTTCACTCCGCAAAACATATCTAAAGGAGTATCACCCCGTTTTATATATGGACTTGATCCTATCTGGTACTCTGACAAAGCACCTCGCTGATATAAATGAAGCCGCCCTTAATCGCATGGATTTAATCGTAAAACAAATGGCAGAACAGCAAGGGATTACTGAGCAGCTAAAATCTTCCGACTGGCTTAAATGGCTTCAAGCTATGAATAACATTCAAGCCTCAGCAAGAGAAATAGTACTTTCTGAAATCGTATACGCATAACTACTTTCTTTTATTACCGGCACTGGCAGAGTCCTAGTGCCGGTCTACAATTATTCATCCAGCATTAGTTTTCCCGCCTTTGCTTTCGCCTTTAATCGAGCAAACTGTTCTTTTTCAACCTGCTGAATGCTTTTTTCTGGTGTTGGTAAATCTTCCGGCATTGTGCCACCTATTTTTTCGATAGCTCCTCGAACTTCCTTACCAACCTTATAATGAGTGGCTGTCGCTGCTTTGGCACCAGTAATCTCATCTTTCCGCAATTTTTCTTCCGTCTGCGATATTCTAAACAGATTAGCAATAAGTTCCGTACTTCCCATATAATCAAGAATTTTCTGCCCTACATCTAAACCTTTTCTCTTGTGTATATCGTCAACATCCAGACCACCGTACAGTCCCATATATCCAGCATTTTGAAAAATCGCAAATTCCTCATTTGTAATAACTCCTGCATCATGTGCTGTTTCGGCTAGAAGCTGATTCCACTGTTTGATATCTCCACGCACAACTAAACGCCTTCTATCTTCATCCAGTTCATTAAAATGATCTGCCACCTCCTGCCGATATGTTTGAATGGCAAAATATGTCTGTCCCAAAGCAATCACTTCTTTGCGAGGATCTCCGTTTTGTACAATCAAATAGCACGCATACCGAGTAAGCTCATAATCCTTAACCGGTTTACTTGTTGCACCGGCACTTACGATTTTCCTGACCTCAGGAAAATCGTCTGCAATAATATGACCACTGTTTTCACAGGCAATCATGGCTCGATTGATTACCTTATGAAAATTTTCCCATTTATTATATTCTAATGCAGGAGCAAGTTCTCTGGCTGACCAAAATTCAGTTCCGTCATTTCTGATATGCTTTATGTCTTCAAACCTTTTATATTCTTTATCTTTTAATTGTCTCACTGCAAGCTCCTTTCACAGCATTTTTCAAAACACCTAAAATAATATTCACCTTTTTAAACATATGTATTATTTTGAATCTTTTTCAAAGAAAATAAGAATCAAATACTATTCCAGTCCATAAAATTTAATGTTTCCTTGTAATTTTTAAATATGCTCCTTTCGTAAGTTTTAAAAGTAATTTGTCTTAAAAAATCCTTCTCCTGTATGTTCCATTCGAAAAATTGTTTTGAATTTGTTTTCAAAAATTCAACAAATAGATTGCCACAAATATCGCCTGCCCGCTTATTTCCAGATATATTGACTTGTAAATCACTTATGATATTATTTATCAATCCCTGCGTACCACTTGTTATATAAGGAGATTTGTTAAAAACAATAATCCACCAAACTTCTCTATATGTATAAATATTTTCTTTAGCTATTATTGCTTCAATATTTTCTTTGATATAATTCTCAATTTCCAAAAGTATTTCTTCAAAATAACGTTTACTATAACTCGCATAAACTAAGTAGGAAGCCCATAAAATAGGATCATCTTTTTCCCTTAATTCTTCTACCAATAAACATTCTTGTGTGTACGGAATTTCAATCTTCGCCTGTTTACAAAACAAAATCAAATTAACAATATCATTCATATTAGCTTTTTCAAAAATGAATGAATACTTATTAATCAACATCTGTAACTTACTACTTTCGTCAAAGATATCGTATTCATCTCTAATATAACTTAATATTGATAAAAATCTCTGTGTGTTATTATAATCTGGATAAAATGAGTATATATAAAACAAAAAATCCAAAAAACTGAATATCGTTCCCGAAGAAACATTCCCCCGAAATATATTCACACTTTCTTTATTTTTACTAACTTTATTTAGAAACATTCCCATTAAATAAGCAACAATAGTCTTAATTTTCTCTTCATGCTTACATATCAATTCATTAAATTGATTCATTAACGATCGCTTAGTAAGATAAAATGTGTTATCCTTAAATATGTATGCTTTAACTACTTGCTCACTTTCATCTCCTATTTTCTCTTTTTCTATCCTTTCTATAATCTCCCTTTGTTCATCCTTAGAATTAAACAAGATACTACTTACCCTAGTTGTAAATAAGTTTGTTTCGTTCAACCAATTTTCCAAAATAAATGGCACTCGATTTTTGGTTAGTTTACTTTCATTTAATCTTAATAAATATTTTCTTGACACCTCCGAGTATTTTTCCAAAACTAATTCTGCCAATTTTTCCGATTCGGCAAAAATAAAAATATCATCTACATATCTATACACATTATAATTTTCACCATCCACAATTCCCATGTTCAAAAGCATACTATGTACACTCATATCTATTCTTTGTAGCATAATTTCTGCAATCATTCTCGAAAACTCTGGCCCTACTACTATCCCATTAGAAGTTCTCGCATTAATATTTTGCAATATTCTATCTATAGCAGCGTACATATTGACATTTTTAAATTCTTTTGTATCATTCACATTCTTGCCTATCAACCATGTATAAGTATGCGTATATATGCTGTCAAAGCAAGCCTTATAATCTGTTCTAATAAAATACTTATATTTACTATTAAGTACAAACCATTCCTCTGAAGATGTAAATAAGGCAATAGATTTATACGGTTTGATATCAAAAAACATTCCGGTCTGTTCAATTATATCTTTACCCACCTTTTTACTTTCTTCCTCAAAATATTTAATTACAGATTTATTTTTATTCTTATAATACAATTCATTGTTTCTCTGATGATATCTCAACGAATAAACCGAATTATGCTCTAAAATATTTAGCAGTTCTTTTTGATACGCTGTGATAAACAAAAAAATTTGTACTGCAGCCATTGGTTGCAACAGACTAATCTCCCTACTGCTATGTAATCCCTTCATGATGGTATATTTCAGCGGCATTGTTGCCCAATTTATTGATCCTAAAAACAAAACTTGTTCTGATGCACTCTTGTTCTTCGCTTTGATAACTTTGTCTATCATTTCTTTTACATCTTTTCGTTTGTTTAATAAAAAATCATAAAAATATTTAAAAGAGAATAATTCAGATAGCTCATTTGGTAAAATATCTGTTAAAATATAATCCAACTGATTCCGTTTTATATTATTTAAATCCATTGACATTTTCTCCATCATAATTCATAATTATTTTGAACATTTATAGAGTTCACGTAATCCGCAAGGATTACACACGTCAGCAGTGCAAAGTAAAAGCTTATGTTTTTACGTTGTATGGGAATAGCATCATTCTATCCAGAATGGTGCTATTCTACTTTTAGCATATTCAAATATTCAACTACTATCCGATAGTAATTTTTGTTGACATCTGAATAACTTGGATTAATTTTTTTAATCCACTTTATAAGATCTCTTCTAGAAACACCTATACTTTCTTCAAACACAATGCTTCGATTCCGTTCCATTGTCGAATACATATTATAAATACTAGATTCCGTATTTGAATTTATTAAAAAATATGGACATGCGATTCCGTATTTTGCCACCAGATTCATATACGTATTCTGTAAAAAATTCTTAGTTTGCCCATCCAAATCTAACATATGAAAGCGCAATTCATTATAATTAGCAACAACGCCTTTTGTCAGCCATTCAAAAGTATTTCCTCCAAGACTCCTAGCTATTACAACTCTTGACGAATGTATTTTTAATCTTTGTCTAAAAAGTTCCTCATTACCATCTTTCTTAAACTCAACAAATGCTCTCTCTATAATATTTGTATACTTTTTTCTCTTTTTGTCAGTAATTCCGAAACAAAATTTATACTTATTATTTCCATACTTTATTCCATATTCATAACCCAAAAAATTAAATTTTTGAAATGGAACTAAATTCCTTTTGGAAATATATGTAAATTTATTTGGATCAGTACTTAACCTAACCGGACAATTTCCAAACACTTCAGCAATAACTTCATTAACAACCCTAATAAATATATCTTTTGAAACAAAACTATTTAGCATTACAAGCATATCATCAACATAACGTTCATAATAGAACATGCCATATCTTTCAAGTTTGGCCTTTAAATGTTTATCAAAATCCCTACATATGATTTCTGTCATCCCATTTGACAAACACAAACCGGCATAGCAATATTTAAACTCCTCTATATAATCCAGAAGAATCTCTTTATCTCTTCTTTCCATGAGCGAATTCTTAATATATCTCTCATACACATGCTGTGTTAATACACTATCAAAAAAACTTTTGAAATCTGCCCGAATAATCACAAAATCATTCAAATTCTTTATAACAGGAATAGTATTAAAAAGCAAATTAATTATCTTTCCTCTGCTGGCATACTTAATTCCAAAAATTCTATCTATTTCTCTTTTCAAATAATGACAGATTACGTTCTCCAACGATAATCTATCAAAACTATATATTTGTCTCTTCTTCTTCCCTTGAGTAAACAAACTACTATTATATAAAGAAAAATCATACTCACCTTTCTTTATCTTCTCTGTGTAGTCTTCTGAAATCAATGCGACATCATCATCACTCAAAGTGTAATCCAATCGCCTTACTATGCCATATATTTTCTTCATCTGTATTTCCCTGTATTATTCCAATCCCAATATTTCACTTCTTATTCTACAACCACTTTTTATATATTTCTACTAATTTTTACAAAATCAAGTGTCCGTTTATCCAAATACGAACAAAAGCACCGGTACGCCGATGCTTTTGCAAAAAATATTCTATCATATATCGTTATTCGTAACCATTAATCATTCTGCCACTTCAAGAAGTTTCTTGCTAACTCGTGTCTGAACATCCAAATAATATGCTGTTTCCGCTGTATTCATTTCTCCATCATCCCACGCTTCAAAATCTTCTACCACATCAGCATATTTACTCATATAACTTGCATAATCAGCCAATTAAATACCGATAAAACAATTAAAAATACCTCTGATTCTGCATTTAGAAAATGTATCAGTATATGGGATTGGCTTCAGTATCATTCAGATGCACAAAACAATTTAAATAATTTAGAACAATCCAACGCGCAATAAAAAGTATTGTCATTTGATTGTCAGCAGACATAGAAAGAGCCAAGAAAGCCCGTAAAATAGGCATTTCTTGGCTCTAATATATTATTCAAACTCTATCGTCCCTGGCGGCTTACTGGTCAGATCATACATTACCCGATTAACTCCTCTGACTTCATTTATGATTCTGCTCATAACCTTGTTCAGCACTTCATATGGTATTTCCGCCGCTTCAGCTGTCATAAAGTCAATCGTATTCACAGCCCGCAGCGCTACTGCATAGTCATAGGTTCTCTCATCTCCCATAACCCCGACAGATCTCATATTTGTTAGTCCGGCAAAATATTGTCCGATGCTTCGGTCCAAACCGGCATTGGCGATTTCTTCACGATAAATTGCATCCGCTTCCTGAACAATTTTTACTTTCTCTTCCGTCACTTCTCCAATAATTCGGATTCCTAAGCCCGGTCCCGGGAATGGCTGACGAAATACAAGATACTCCGGCAATCCCATTTCCAAGCCGGCTTTTCTTACCTCATCTTTAAACAGATCACGCAAAGGCTCAATAATTTCCTTAAAATCTACATGTTCCGGTAATCCTCCCACGTTGTGATGAGATTTAATCACCGCAGATTCACCGCCCAGTCCACTTTCCACAACGTCCGGATAAATAGTTCCCTGTACAAGGAAATCTACTGCACCGATTTTCTTGGCCTCTTCTTCAAACACACGAATAAACTCTTCTCCGATGATTTTTCGTTTCTGTTCCGGTTCTTCTGCCCCTTTTAATTTATCATAATATCTCTGCTGGGCATTGACGCGGATAAAGTTCAAATCGTAAGATCCCTCCGGTCCAAAAACAGCTTCCACCTCGTCTCCCTCATCTTTTCGAAGCAGCCCATGATCTACAAACACACAAGTTAGCTGTTTTCCAATTGCCTTAGAAAGCATAACCGCTGCAACTGAGGAATCAACCCCTCCGGACAATGCACATAATACTTTCCCATCTCCAACTTTTTCTCGGATTGCTTTGATAGATTCTTCCACAAAAGAATCCATTCGCCAATCCCCTTTGCATCCGCAGACATTCATCACAAAATTAGACAACATTTTTGTTCCCTCTTCGGTATGAAGAACCTCCGGATGAAATTGAATTGCATAGAGGTTTTCGTTTCTATTCTCCGCTGATGCTACCGGACAATCTGCCGTATGTGCTGTAATTTCAAAGCCGGGTGCCACCTTTGAGATATAATCAAAATGACTCATCCAACAGATTGTTTTCTCAGAAACCTCCGTAAAAATCGGTGATTCCTTCTTATCAATCAAAACTTCTGTTTTACCATATTCCCGGACATCTGCTTTTTCCACTTTTCCGCCAAGAATATGCTGCATCAGCTGCGCGCCGTAGCATAAGCCGAGAACTGGAATTCCCAGTTCAAATAATTCTCTGGAATAGGTTGGAGATTCCGCTTCATAGCAGCTGTTGGGTCCTCCTGTTAAAATAATTCCTTTTGGATTCAAAGCTTTAATTTTTTCAATATCAATCTTATATGAATAAATCTCACAATATACATTGCATTCACGCACACGGCGTGCAACAAGCTGGTTATACTGCCCGCCAAAATCAATGACAATCACTAACTCATTTTTCACTCGTTTTCCTCCTAAGCATTTGTAATATTAGAGTCTTTCTAAACAGCGGTTTTCATCCCGCCGAAAATATTTCGGTTTCCTTTGATTTTATGACTCTTTCAACAAAGCAACCTTATCCAACCGTTCCCACGGAAGATCTAAATCATTTCTTCCAAAGTGACCATAAGCAGCAGTCTGCTTGTAAATCGGTCTACGAAGATCCAGCATCTTAATAATTCCTGCCGGTCTTAAATCAAAATGTCTGCGAATTAAATCAACCAATTCCGGATTTGATTTCGTTCCGGTTCCAAACGTATCAACCATAATAGATGTCGGCTCAGCGACGCCAATCGCATAAGAAAGCTGAATCTCACATTTTTCTGCCAATCCTGCCGCCACAATATTCTTGGCAACATAGCGGGCTGCATAGGCTGCAGAACGATCCACCTTCGTACAGTCTTTTCCGGAAAATGCTCCGCCGCCATGGCGTGCATACCCGCCATACGTATCTACAATAATTTTTCTTCCCGTTAATCCTGCGTCGCCATGAGGTCCTCCGATCACAAATCTTCCTGTCGGGTTAATGAAAAACTTCGTTTTTTCATCTACCATGTGTGCCGGAAGAATTTTGTCAAATACTTCCCGCTGAATATCCTCATGAATCTGATCCTGCTGCACATCAGGATCATGCTGCGTTGACAGCACAACTGCATCCAGACGTCTTGGTTTTCCGTTTTCATCATATTCCACGGTTACTTGAGTTTTACCATCCGGTCTTAAATAAGGAAGTGTTGCATTTTTGCGGACTTTTGTTAACTGCCTTGCCAATTTGTGCGCTAAAGAAATCGGATATGGCATGTACTCTTCCGTCTCATTGGTTGCGTACCCAAACATCATGCCCTGATCTCCAGCTCCAATGGCTTCAATTTCATCATCTGTCATTTGATTTTCCTTAGCTTCCAGCGCCTGATCCACGCCTAAGGCAATATCATCCGACTGTTCATCAATTGCAATCATAACTCCACAGGTATCTGCGTCAAACCCATATTTTCCTCTTGTATAACCAATTTCTCTTACCGTGTCACGCACAATTTTTTGTATATCTACGTATGCTTTGGTGGAAATCTCACCCATAACCATAACAATTCCGGTCGTAGTGCACGTCTCACATGCTACTCGGCTCATAGGATCTTGTTCCAACAATGCATCTAAGATCGCGTCAGAAATCTGATCACAAATTTTGTCCGGATGTCCTTCTGTAACAGACTCTGATGTAAAAAGTAACTTATCCATTTTGCTATCCTTTCCATAAATATCTTTCGTTAGATTTGAATTTATATTGCAAATCAAAATAAGAAATTTCTTAACGAGACGAAAAGAAGCCCGAAGACCTCCGGGCCAATTTTACTCTTTTGGCATCAACGGTGCATGTTTGCTCCGAATCACTTCAATCTGCATGATTTTCTCATTTTTTACTTTGTCAACCCTCAGAGCGCCCCCTAAAAAGAAGTAGCAAAGTCCCACTTGAATCTGCTCATTCTGTCCCTCAACCCATTTTGACATTAAATCTCCGATTGTCTGCCCCGGAAATGCTTCCGGAATATTGACATGAACCAGTTCGTTAATGCTGGAAATTTTTTGATGAGGCAAAAAGATTGTCTTGTCGACATCATCAAACTTTCCAAACAAAAACTTTTTAATGGCAAACAGAATTGCAATTGCTGAAATCACCAGAAGATTTTCCACAGGTGTTGTGTGTTCTACAACCATCTGGCGGGCAATGGCAAACATCAATACCTCAATTAAAGTTTCCGGCGTGTGCTTGCAAAGCATTTTAATAAATTCGATACAAATCACCAGATTAAATGCCACACCGACAAATTGATAAATATCCTTTGAGTCCGGGTGGTTCATAATGAGTTCAAACAAATCCTCTAATAAATAAATGGTTCCGGCAATAACTGCGATCGTAATAATCACTGATAAAACCAATTCCACCCACTTGGAAACTTTGAATACTTCATTTTTCAAGTACTGTCTCATTCAGGCATTTCTCCTTAGTATCATCCTATTTTTAATTTAAATTTTGCAATCTCTTTTTCATCATTCATCAACTGAATTTCTCCGCCCAGTTGTTTTAATTTCCTTTCAAACTCTTCATAGCCACGATAAATATATCCGATTTCACTGACTGTCGTATATCCTTTTGCCGATAATCCCGCAATGACCAAAGCAGCTCCGGCTCTTAAATCCGGGGCATGAACATCAGCTCCCGTAAAACCTTCGACTCCTGTAATAATCGCAGTTCTTCCGTCAACCTGAATTGTTGCCCCCATTTTGGTGAGCTCATCTACATAGCGGAAACGATTTTCAAAAATACTTTCAGATATCACACTGGTCCCATTGGAAAGAGCCAGGGTAACCGCCATCTGCGGCTGCATATCTGTCGGAAATCCCGGATACGGCAGCGTCTTAATATTTGTAGACTCCAGACGTTTTGTTGCGGATACTCGAACAGCATCATCAAATTCCACAACTTCTGCGCCGATTTCCATAAGTTTGGCGCTGATCGCCTCCAGATGCTTCGGAATTACATTTTTAATGGTAATATCACCTTTTGTTGCCACTGCCGCAGTCATAAAGGTCCCTGCTTCAATCTGATCCGGAATAATAGAATATTGACAGTCTCCAAACCGCTCTACTCCTTTAATTTTAATCACATCTGTTCCGGCACCTCGGATTTTAGCTCCCATACTGTTTAAAAAGTTTGCAACATCTACCACATGAGGTTCTTTTGCCGCATTTTCAATAATCGTACTTCCTTTTGCCAGAGATGCTGCCATCATTACATTGATCGTCGCACCTACTGACACAACATCCATGTAAATATGACTTCCATGAAGCTCCACTGCAGTTGCGCTGATCATTCCGTTTTCAATCTCAATCTCTGCTCCCAGCATCTTAAATCCCTTGATATGCTGGTCAATCGGGCGGCTTCCAATCTCACATCCACCCGGCAATGCAACTCTTGCTCTTTTATATTTTCCAAGTAAAGCTCCGATTAAATAATAGGATGCCCGTATCTTTCGGATAAACTCATTATCTACATCACATTCGGGATGAATTCCTTTTCCGCTGATTGTGACTTCATGTGTCCCGGTTCTGTCAATTTCTGCTCCAATTCCCTCCATTGCCTGAAGCAATACATTAATATCTCTTACATTCGGCATGTTATCGATCATACACTTTCCATCTGTCATAACTGCTGCTGCCAAAATCGGCAATGCTGCATTCTTTGCTCCGCCGATGACTACTTCACCTACTAACGGGGTTCCACCTTTAATGACATATTGTTCCATCATACACCTCAATTTATCTATATTATTAAAAAACCTTATTTTCTTTTGAAATTATCAACAATTATTTAAAATCATACAGATTACATTATAACATAAGATTATAGGTTTTCCAATACTTTTTCTAGAGAGTCTCCAATGGATAAATCGTCCAGTTCCACTGTAATATCCGCATATTCTTCATAAATCGGCACACGCTCATCATACAGATCGCGCAACGTCTGCCCCTGCTTTAAGACAACTCCTCTTGCCTTCAAATTTCCAAGACGATGCTTCACAGATCCAAAACTAAGTTTTAAATAAATGACCTTACCGATTTCTTTGAAATGTCTCATCGCTTTTTCACTGTAAATTGCGCTGCCTCCAGGCGCAATGACCGACTGATACGCCTCAACGGATGCATTTACGGTTTCCTCAATTTTTTTAAAGCCATCATTTCCTTTTTCCGCTATAATTTCTTTTAGCAGCTTTCCTTCTCTCTGCTGAATGACCAGATCTGTATCAATAAATTCATATCCGAGAGCTTTGGCAAGAAGCACCCCTATCGTACTTTTTCCGGCTCCCGGCATTCCTATTAGTACATAGTTATTTTTTCCTTCTGACATTTTGCCGTCTCCCCTTCTTTTTCTTCCTTACCGAGTACCCGAATGTACCAAGTTGTTTTCCACTTTCAAAATAACCGCCGTGAGAATAGACCAAGGGATTTGTTTTCTCCAGCGCAAATCTCCCGTTCTCTTCCATATATATGTCATCTACCATGATATTCACAACTTTTGCCGTAAACATATGATGCGATCCAAGAGGAAGAATCTCATCCACCCGGCATTCAATGTGAACAGGACTTTCCGCAATAATCGGCGCATTGACAACCTGTGCTTCTCCCCTGGTGAGACCCGTTTCCTGAAATTTGTCCAGATCTCTGCCGGAACGCACTCCGCAGAAATCTGTAGCCCGGGCCAGCTCTTTTGTGGTCAGATTAATTACAAATTCTCTGCTGTTTTTGATCATCTCATAGGAATGTCTTTCCGGACGAACTGAAATATACGTCATTGGCGGATTTGTACAAATGGTTCCCGTCCAGGCGATCGTAATAATATTATCTGTCCCCTGATCCCGACAGGTAACCATCACTGCCGGAAGCGGGTAAATCATATTTCCTGGCTTCCATGAAATTTTTGCCATCTGATTCTCCTAAAGTGCCTTCCGAATATCCTGACGAAGCTGTTCCATATCTACATCTTCCATCGAATGCTCTTCCCATTTTACAGTGACAGTATCTCCTTCATAACGCGGAATCAAATGCATATGAAAATGATAAACTGTCTGTCCCGCAATCAGTCCATTGTTTTGAAGAACATTCATTCCATCACAATGAAGCACCTCCTTCAATGCCCTTGCGACAACCGTTGCCAGTTGGAATAATTTCCCCGCAGTGATTGCATCAATTTCATAAATATCTTTAAAATGCTCTTTTGGCAAGATCAGCACATGCCCTTTTGTTGCCGGTGCAATATCCATAATCACTTTAAATTCCGAATTTTCATAAATGGTATTTGACGGTATTTCCTCATTTATAATTTTGCAAAAAACACAATCTTCTTTCTTCATAACTGATAACTTCCTTTCTATTCTTAGATTCCCGGAGCATTTGCCCGATGTTTAGAAGTATTTTATCTTATTTATTCGCTATTTTCAAGAAAATGCCCATAATCCTTCATTCCTTCTTATAAACTTAGCGAAATTTTAAAATTTTTTTATCTTTTTTAAAAAAATTCACATTTTAGACACATTTTTTGTGTTATAATATCTTTCGTAAAGTAGTTAATACTTTCAAATCCTACCCCTCTTGAGGATGAAAATCCTCTCCTTATTGTTTTAAAAGAAAGAACCGACCTAGCTAGTCGGTTCTTTCTTTTTTATCTGCAAATTCCTGCAGAGCGTTTCTTATATTTCTGTTCTTCCTTCCAATGCTCGCAGCAAAGTCACCTCATCAATGTACTCAAGATCTCCTCCAACCGGAACTCCGCTTGCAATCTTGCTGACCTTAATCCCGGTGGGTTTTACAAGCTTACTAATATACATCGCCGTCGTTTCCCCCTCCAGGCTTGAGTTGGTCGCAATGATCAGCTCCTTTACATCTCCCTGAAGTCTTGCCATCAGTTCTTTCAGCCGAATATCATCCGGTCCGATTCCAAGCATTGGGGATATCGCTCCATGCAGCACATGATAGACGCCTTCATATTTTCCTGTCTTTTCATATGCCATTAAATCTCTGGTATTTTCCACAACCATAATCGTATTATGATCACGCTTGCTGCTGGCACAAATCGGACAAACTTCCTGATCTGTCAGCGTACAGCATTCTTTACAATAATGGACATTATTTTTAGCGCTCACAATTGTATTGGATAGTTTTTCTACCTGATCTTTTGGCAAATTTATAATATGAAATGCCAGACGTCCGGCAGACTTAGGCCCGATTCCCGGAAGCTTTCCCAATTCTTCAATTAACTGGGTTATTTGATTGCTGTAATACTCCATACCTTTACCCTAGAATGGGAATCCTCCGCCCATTCCTCCTAATCCTCCGGTAATTTTGCCCATTTTTGCCTGGGAATCTTCCTCCATCTTGCGGAGAGCCTCGTTGGTTGCTGCCACAATCAGATCTTCCAGCATCTCAACATCATCAGGATCTACAACTTCTTCTTCCAGCGAAACCGATACCACTTCTTTTTTGCCCGAAACAACAACTTTTACCACACCGCCTCCGGCTGTAGCTTCGTACATCGTTTCCTCCAATTCTTTTGTTGTGTCTTCCATCTGTTTCTGCATTTTCTGTGCCTGCTTCATCAACTGGTTCATATTTCCGCCCATTCCCGGAAATCCGCCGCCTCTTTTTGCCATTTTCTTTTCCTCCTAAATCTTTTTACTATAAATTTCATATCTCTATGCTTCTATGAATCTTCAATCTGCACTTCCATATGAATGCAATCCAGATTGATCATATCCTGTTCTTCCTGATCCGAATTCATAACACAAACTTCCAGTTCAACTTCTCTTCCGGACTGCCTCATCAACTCCTGCTTCAGAATTTCAATACGCTCCGGCTTCTCCAGAAAATATCCGCTCTCTATATTCATCTCTTTTGGGAAAATCAGGCGAAGCGCTGTCCCCTCTTCATTGACTGTCAATACGGCCTTTTGAAGAGACCACTTCATCTGAGTCGATAAATTCCTTTTTACTTCCCGAAAATTTTCTGCAAGACTTGTTAATTCTTCTACCTTGGCTGGCGGAAATTTTTCATGAAGCTGAGCCATCGTATTTTTCTCTGAATCTTCTGTCCGCGGCTGCCTGGAAACTCTTTCTTGTACAGGCTGGGGACTTTGCACTCCGGTCTGAACCAGCTGTTCCAATTTCTTTTCTAACTGGCGCACCCGATCCGCAAGACTATGGGAGTCTGTCTCCATTTGTGGTTTACAGAGCTTCATAAGTTCCACTTCAACTAAAACTCTTTTTGAGGTAGCATATCGAATCCTTTCCAACAGCTCTGATAAAATTCTAATATATCGGATCAGCAAAGCTTCCTCCACAGTCTTTGCTTTTTCCTGAAGCAGCTTCAGCTGATCTGTGGATACCTCCAATGCTTCCTCTGCCCGAGTTCCCTTCCCAGCCAAAAGAAGATTTCTCAAATACCACAAAAAGTCAGTGACAAATTGCGACCATTCTCTGCCCTGTTTTGCCACTTCTTCCAGCAAATCCATTACTCCCATAATATCCTGTTCCAGCACCATATCCAGCAAATGACTGTACACCTGAATATCTACAGTTCCCAGAACTTCCAAAACATTATCATAGGTCAGTGTTTCTCCAAGATAAAATGCAATACACTGATCTAACAGACTCAGCGCATCACGCATGGAACCATCTGCCATTCTTGCCACATATTCCAGGGCCTTCTCCTGTGCCGTCACCTGCTCCTGTTCCATTAAATCTGAAAGCTGTTTCTTGATTGTCTCCGCGGTAATACGATGAAAATCGTATCTCTGACACCTTGATAATATGGTAATCGGAATCTTATGAACTTCCGTTGTCGCCAAAATAAAAATAACATATTCCGGCGGCTCTTCCAAGGTCTTCAGCAATGCATTAAATGCTCCGATTGAAAGCATATGCACCTCATCAATAATATATACTTTATATTTCCCGGATGCCGGGGAATACTGCACCTGCTCCTTAATCTCGCGAATATTATCCACACCATTATTGGAGGCTGCATCAATTTCGATTACATTCATTGAGCTGCCATCCGCAATTGATTTGCATACTTCACATTCCCCACACGGTTCGCCATCTACCGGATGTTCACAATTCACTGCTTTGGCAAGAATCTTTGCCACTGTGGTCTTTCCAGTTCCTCTGGTTCCGCAAAATAAATAAGCATGACCGATTCTTCCGGTTCGCACCTGATTCTTCAGTGTCGTGACAATATGATCCTGTCCTTTTACTTCATCGAAATTTGTCGGTCGAAACTTACGGTACAACGCCATATAAGACATGACAGAAACCCCTTTCTATTTCATCGTCTCATTGTAACACAATTCCATGGGAAATGTATAGAAAAAACGTTGTAAAAAATCATCGAACTTTTTCCCACCATTTTTATTGCAGTCTGTTTATATTTTCTCCATAATAAATAAACGAGATGAAATATTGAACACACAGAACAGGAGCAGAAAATGAAAAAGCCTTATGAACTTTCCACATTTTCACACGAGATAAACAATTCACTGACGCTGATCTATGGACAGCTTCAGTATATAGAAAATACCAATGATCTCTTAAAAACAGACCCTCACTGGGTTCAGGTCAAAGAAGATTTCTCCTCCCTATTTGAGATGATCCATCAGTTTCTTGCCCCAAAAGATACCATGTCTGCCGCAATGGAGCCGATCAATCTCATGGAGCTTATTGGAGAAATTCAGTCTTCATGGTCTCATCGCCTGCAAAACGAAAATATCGAATTTCTAATTCAGGCCGATTCCCCTGGTATTTTTTATGTTTACGGGGCAAAACCAAAACTTCTCCAAATTTTTCACAACTTAATTGCCAATGCGATTCATGCCATTCAGAGAAAGCAAACCGCTTCGGCATCTAAAAATATTACCATCCATTTAAGCAAAGAACAAGGACATGTCGTACTGAATTTATCTGATACCGGCATCGGAATGACCAAGGAACAACAGTCCAGAGTTTTCTACCAGGGCGTTTCTTTTACCCCCGGCGGCAATGGCGTCGGATTATCTGTGGTCCAAAGAATTGCCGACGATTTACATGTAAAAATTCATATGGATTCTGCCATCCATCACGGAACAACTTTCACTCTCGTTTTCCCTGCCAGAGAACGTATAGAACCACTGCCAGTATAAATCCGGCAATGCACCCGCCAACATGTGCGGCATTATCCGTTGCCGCACTCTGCAGACCATGATAGAAGCTTCCTGCAATCAAGAGAAAAACTCCTGAGCTATTGAGATTTTTTCTCTCTTTGGGGCAGAACAAAAGCAGCGCAGCCAATGCGCCCATAATTCCGAAAATGGCACCGGAAGCGCCCGCCGACACAACATATTCTCCCGCCCGGGCATAATACAGTACGGAAACGACGCTTCCGATCATGCCAGCTCCGGTATATAGAACAATATAACGAAAACTCCCTATGATTTTCTCCAGAGCAGAACCAAGCAGCAGGAAAGCTATCATATTATTAAAAAAATGATCCCAGCCAAAATGGAGATAATTAGAGGTGAGAAGACGATAGTACTCATGAAGTTCTTTTACCAGATATACATCGCAGGCGCCCATATGATAAATTGTATCCCCATAGATTTCGGATAACAAAAATCCAAATGCATTGACAAAAAATATAAAAATTGTTGCCTTGTAAGCCCCCGCCCTTTGAAACCATGAAGGTTTTTTTCTCTCTTTCAGCACTTTGGAACCTTCGCTGAAATTTTCTTGATAGATTATGGTCGAAATGGGATCATACAATTCCCCAAATTGATTTTCCTCATCCCAAAATTGTGACTGTCTCTTCTCTGACAGCAACAAGACCAGAATTGGAATCTGACCGCCAATCTGTGCTCTGATCCCTCGCTTCACCTGCCAAACTTCATCTTCCGTTACGAAGCTGCCGTCAGGATGTCGATCAAACGTCATCCATACACCCTTCGTTTCATGTCCCATATGTTTTATATAACAAGGACCCATTGCGGTTTCTATTTTTTCATATCCGTGAATCCGAAGCAATTCCACTATTTTTTGGTACATACAAACCTCCAGTTTTTCGATCCTGAAAGTATTATACCACAACCAGTAAAATCTATGGACGCAGAAATTGGAATTGTTCCAATCCGATCTGAATCCAATCTCCATCATTTAATACTGCTTCTTTTATTTTCTTTCCATTCACTCTGGTCCCATTGGTTGACTGCAGATCTTCACAGATCACATCATCTTGTTTCTGGTAAAACCTCACATGCCTTCGGCTCACCCCAATTTCATCCAACTGATAATCGGTTCCTTCCCTGGAACTCCCGATCACAAATTCATTTTCCAAACTGATCGTTTCCTCTGATCCATCTTTTTGTAAAACAAGCGTTCCAAGCACATTTTCTGTCAATAACACCGTAGGATGATCCAGAAGAACGGTTTTCTCCCCTGTTTGTACATCCCCTCTTTCCCCAAAAGCATCTCGAATCTCCTCTTCGCACCGCTTCTTTCTTTTCCACCATCTGACACCATTCACTCCCACAACAAAAAATAATGTGACAGAAAGAAAAAATCCTGCAATAACAGGATAATACCATCCATAAACAAAAATTTTTCCTAAAAAATATCCGGCAGCCGTCCCCAGTATGATCAAGGCAATTCCGAACAAACCCCAGATGGCAAAATCTCTGTTCCAAAACCTTTGTGAAACCGTGGTTTCTTCCTGCGGGATGCACTCCATCAATGACTCTGCTGCTTTCTCTTCCTGAATTTCATATTCCTCCTCAAACCTTGGCATCAAATATTCTTTTAACTGCGTCATATTTGGTTTTTCTTTTACCAGATACTGATGAAATTCATAATAGAAGCGAACCTCTGCCCGCTCTTTATGAGAATTGCATTTAATGGAGTCTTCTAAAAAATTTCGCATCTGGTCAAAAATATTTTCTTCAAACTCCGGAAGATAACAAAACGCCGGTTTCCCATTTTTTCTTAAAAATACGAAATCTGTTGTCAACTTTACATGATCCAAATTCAGAAGATAGGACTCCATCTGCTCAAAAGCCAAAATCATTTGATAAAAAAATTCCCTTCCATCCATCTGATTCATGTTATCCTTCCAAAGTGTATAAATTCCCGTTTCGTAATAGTAAAAAACATCTTCATTTTCCATTCGGAACTCGCAGGGCAGCAAACAAGACAGCGGGTGTTCCAAAAGAATTTCTTTCTCATATGTTAAACTCTTTTCTTTTTTTACAACGTAATAGGTAGAAAATCCCTCTCTAATCCACTGTTCCTTCAATGGCTGCCCACCTCCTTATTTTTTCGATCTCTGATGGTCCCTCTGTCTGATATACCCCTTCATACACAAACATTTGAATCCCAAACATACTTAAAAAATCCGCTCCAGGAATTGTAAGCTCCGTTTCTATTTTAACCTTCACTTTGAAATCTGACGACTTTACCGAAATCCCACGGACACTTCCTAAAAATAAATGTCTGGAAAGTAATTGCCTGATTTCCTTTTCCGCTTTCTGATCTGCATTTTTCTGCTGTGAAAGCAACTGAGAGGCTATATTTTTCTTATTTACAGCGCCGTAAGAAATTTCTCCGGTTTCATAATCTCCTCCGCTCATCTTTGCATCTGCCGCTTTTGGAATGATTTCTCCTATAATTCCCTGGGTAATTCCACAATTCATAAAATAAAAAAGATATCCTAAAAACAGCCAGAGTACCATAAAAACCACAGGAAGAACCGCACTCACTTCCACCGTCATATATCCGCCTATTTCCCGCATCTCTCGCATGGCTTCATCCCCTTTAATGTACTCAAATCCACTTGTCTCACTGTTCTCTTAAGACCGCTGCAGGAAAGATCGGTGTGATACGCATCTCCTTCCCTCGGAACATACACACAGGTAATCTTATCCTTTTCATAGCGTGCACACCTTTTACATTCCCTGTAAATACTTTTTCCTTCTAAATATTTTTGAACCTCCCGGTCCACAGAAAGATCCAATGCCAGATGTGTGCAGCCCAAATCTTTATGATATACACTTTGATGTGGCGTCACATAAACAGATCCTTCCTTTATCTCATCCCCATCCGGCACATATCCCGTCATTGATTTCTGGCGCACCTTCTGTTGAAATGTTCCAGACAAAGGGGATAAAAACGGCATTTGTTTTTTAATCACATAGGTTACCGACGCCACATATTCATCCTTGGCATTTTTTGTCATTTTTATTGCCGCAGCAGCGGTCCTGCTTCCTCCTAATAACGCAGACCGGTCAAGAAAGTTTCGATTGACTGATGCTAAAAATACCGTTTTCACATTCATCTCAGCAAAAACCTTCTCTCCCGACTTTTTTGCTTTCCGTCCATATTCACTGACAGCCGCCTGTCTAGCTGCCTCTTCCAAGCCATGTGCAACCTGTCCGTGAATCATAAGAATTTCACCTGCTGTTGTTAACATCAACACAACAATCAGAAACAGCGGAGTTATAAAGCTGGCTTCGATTGTGATTGCTCCATCCTCAGAGGCAGACAAAGATGCTCTCCTGAATTTATTTTCGGCCACATTTGTATCATCTTGGGTTGCCTTCCTAATTGAGAAATATTTTTGACAAGAGAACATCTTTCTTTGCCTCCTTCTTAGTATGATGCAGTCCTTTGAAACTTCCAGTTGGTATGGTTTCCCAACGGCAAGGTAAGTCCTCCGAATCCCAGCTTTCTGATCCCAATATTGATTGTCATTTGATAAGATACTGCACATTGTGTCAGTCTCAGGTCCGAAACCTGCATTCTGATATTTTGTTCCATCACATCCAGCATCCGAAAATATCTCTGGGTTTTATCCCTCTGCATAATCAAAAGCAAAAAAAGATAATCTTCGTAATCCATACCTTGCTGCACGGTTTTTTGTCTGCCGGTCAGCGTTGCCAGCCCGGAAAATTCCATTTGCCATGTGGAAGCATTCTTTTGAAACGGAACCTTCTTCCCCTCTGCCAGATTCCGTACATCCATAATGGATTCTCCATAAGCCAGCGCTGCCAAAAGCAAATTTTTTGCCAGAGAGATCAGCGGCGGAATCCCGGTAACTCCAAGAATGGATGCCGCCAGAAGTGCTGCCTCTTTTTCTTTCGTCGGATTTTGGTACACATAAGATAGATTCGTTAAAAATCTCAAACCAATCATTTTCCAGAATACAATTCCCAGACATTCTTTCTCCGTATCCTTCCCCGCAATCAAGTATTCCACCTCATATCGGAGTCCTTCTTTGTCTTTCTCATCCGTCAGATTATGAAAATATTTTAAACTGTAAAGTATTGAAGGTAGCTCCGTTGTAAGCCTTGTTCCAGAGGATACCTGTTTTACTTCTTGCATCTGGCGATCGGTTTCTTTTCTGCTCATAAAGTTCCATAGCTTTGTTTTCGTTGTATCTCTTTTCCCATACACAATTCGGATTTTCTGATCGGATACTTTTTGGTCCCCCATCACCAGCGAAACCGATCCCTCCCTCAGCATTGACATCAAGCCCTTCCTCGGGTCCTTTCCTTTCGTCTTGGCGGCGCTTGCCTCCTCTTTATGCTTTAACGCGTCCTTTTCTTCTTTCTTTTGTTGCTCTGCCTGAATTTCGCTCTTTTTCATTTGATCCTGAACCTCTGATACATTCTCTCCCATTTTCTGAACGTCCGTTAATTTTGACTTCCAAAATTTCATGATGTCGGTTCCCGCCTCATATTTCATAAGCTGTCCAATCTGATATTTTAAAACTTCCCCCCTCTGCTCTGTTAAATTTATAAATTTTGAAGCTTGGGAAGCTCCAACCTGAAAAGTAAAAGAATCTTTGCTTTCCTCCAGACTTTCTTTTATTTTCTCCTGAAAGTCACCAGCCATCTTTTTTTGATATCTGGGATCCAAAGCATAAATATGATAGCGTTTCTCCAATTCTTTTTGATAGTTTCCTCTGGTATGGGAAAGCCCGGCCATACAGGCTCCCATAGCTTTCCCTCTTCCCACATACAGATAAATACCTTCCATACATACACTGATTAAAAGAAGAAATACCAGAAACAACATGGAAAGAAATGCTGTCATACTGCCCCGTTCATCCCGAATCATTTCACCTGCCCCGTCTTGGATGTGATTGTTTTAAAGATATTATTTACTACCGTTTTAATCTGTGTCTGAAAAATAATTACCAAGCCGATCAACACCACAATAATTAAAATAACTTCAACAACACCCATCCCTGATTCATCTTTTAAAAATCTCATCATTGCAATACCTCCCTGTCAGAATGCAGACAATGCCGGAAACATTAATAATGCCAAAATAACAACCAGCATTATCATCATAGGCGCCAATAATTTTGTGCTTGCCTCCTCCCCCTTTCTTTTTGCATCTTCCTTTCTCTGAAAAAATGCCCCTTCTTCCTCCTGCTCCAGCTGTAAAAAAAGATCTTTGGCCCCTCTTGTAATGCTCTGCACCAAGAGAACCGATAACTTCTGATAAGAAGAAAGCGAAAGAGCTTTTCCCATCTGTGTAAACGCTTCTGTCTGTGAAACTCCAAAGGAAATCTGTCGGCAGGTTTTTTCAAGTTCCTCATAGACAAACATTTTTCTTTGATTTCCCTTTCTGCATTTCCGCCGATATTCTTCGTATATTGCTGACAAAGCCGCCGGCACACTCATCCCTGTTCCGAGAAATAAAATCATTTGCGTAATAATATGCGGATATTCTTGTCTGGAATCTTCCAATACCTTTTGACTCTGCTTTTTATATTTCTCGCTCTCTCGATACCAAAGAAGCACAATCAAAGAACTTCCAATAAAAACTACCGCCGGTATCTGATTCTCCTGTTTGACAGAATGAACCGCTGTGCCCTTGACAGATTCAGAAATTACAAATGTTTCTTCTGTAATACTTTCACGTTCCATTTTTTTCAGTTCCCGGATCACTTTTTCCCTTTCTGAAACTACTTTTTTCGCTGCTCCCGGCACCACACAAACAGGCATCTTTAAAATTTTTTCTTTTCCCTGACATTCCATTTTTGCATGGACGTAGACAATCATTGGCCGCTTTACGTTTTTTGAAAACACATTTCCGGTTTCATCTATCACCGTAGGGTCTTCACTCCCCCACCGTACCGTAATATTCTCTTTTGGAATTGATTCCGGCATATAGAGCTTCTCTTTTACTTGATTTAAGGACTGATTTTCACCTTTTAAATGTGTTGTTATATAGTTTTCTGCCTTTTTTAAAGCAGTAGAAATTTCACTCTCAGAATATCCTCTTGGCCGCACACGCAATTGATAGGTTTGTTCCCCATCATCGGTCTGAATCTTCACCTGCTCTTCCTTCTCTCCTTCTCCCCTTTGGTTTCTGGTAATGACAATACTGCGGTCTCTCGTAAAATGAAAGATCAGCAGCGCTGCCAACAAGATCAGAAAAATCACTGTCGCTGCCAACACCAGTTTTACTTGTGCCAACAAACTATCCTCTGTCTTCTTTCTTAATTCCTCTCTTGTTCCAAGAAAGCTGCTGGCAATTTGTTTTTCACGATTCCGCTTAATTTCTTCTGGAAGCCTGTCCACAATTTTTTTCATCCAGCTAAATTTCAATTTCAACCACCCTTTCTGCCCACAGGTTGGCACCGCACAAACAAACCAACGCCGCAGCTGCCAGCACAATCCCAAAAAGACTTTCATAAAGCACCTGAAAATATTCCGGATTGGCGATTCTTACATAAGCTAATATCATGTACGGCATAACAGACATTATCCTTTTCTCCATCTGTTTTGCCGCTATCATCGTCTGAATTTCCTCCTTTATCTGCATTGCCTGATTCAGATGATCGACAGTTTTTCCAATGATCTCGATTAAATTCCCCCCTGTTTTTTTCACAATCGACACAATTTCGGCAAATTGATACAATTCTTCTAAATCAATTCTTTCTGCCATATTTTGAAGTAATTGTTCCACAGGTTCATTTATTTTCAACGAAACAATCAACACATTCAGTTCTTTTTCCAGAAGTCCTTCCCCCTGAAACACCTTTAAATCTTCTCTGGATGTTTTTAAAGCATTTTCAAGAGAATATCCTGCCGAAAGACTGTTTCTCACAGATATCATCATTTCACGAAATTCCCTGCGAAGCTGCTCTTGTTCTTTTTGTCTTCTCTTCCTTCTTCTATGCTTCATCCATGGTACCAGAATCGGTAGCATAAATGGAAGAAGCCATATTCGATCGAAAAACAGCCAGCAAATTCCCCATCCGTAGAGCAGTCCCAGAAACAAATCTTTTTTCTCATTGACCCAATGCTTCACTTCCCATCTTAATTTTCCCCATAAGCTTTTGATATGCCTCATATTGACCATACTCCTTTAATTTTTTTTGATGTGTCAAGGTCCCCTTCATTTGAAGTTCCTCATTTTCATCCATTGCAAACAACGGATGCACTGCTATTTGTTTTCCGGACATTCCCGTAATTTCAGTAATTTCCATGAGCTTTCTGCTGCCGTCGGCGGTCCTTCCCAAATGTACAATAATATCAATGGCAGACGCCATTTGACCGCGAATAGCGTCCACCGGCATATCAGCGCCCATGAACACCATGGTCTCAATTCGTTTTAACATATCCAGACTGCTGTTGGCATGTCCGGTGGAAATACTGCCGTCATGTCCGGTATTCATGGCATTTAGCATTGACAATGCTTCCTCTCCCCGCACTTCTCCAACGATAATTCGATCCGGTCTGGAGCGAAGCGCTGCTTTGATCAGATCTTTCATATCGATCTGATTCTCTCCTGCCGCATTGGCACTGCGCATTTCTAAACGCACCAAATTATCTATCCCATTTAATTTCAGCTCTGCGGAATCTTCAATGGTAATGATTCTTTCATCCTTCGGAATACAGTTGGACAGTCCGTTCAGCAAGGTCGTCTTACCGCTCCCGGTCCCTCCTGAAATGAAAATATTATATCTTCCTTTGACCAGAATCTTTAAATATTCCCCAATTTCCTTTTGAAATGCCTGCCGCTGATACAGCCATTCCAGCGTCATTGGTTCTTTGGCAAATTTGCGGATTGTCATTGTCGCCCCATCAATCGAAATCGGAGGCAAAATGATATTGACCCTTGAACCATCTTCCAATCTGGAATCAACAATCGGATTTCGTTCATTTACCATCCGATTGGCCCCCGATGCCACCTGCTGAATTACCTGATAGAGCTTTTCACTATCTGAAAACTTTCCGGGATACCGAAAAAGTTTCCCTCCTCTCTCCACAAAAATATTCTGATAGCCATTGATCATAATCTCTGTAATCGAATCGTCCTCCAAAAGATCCTGCAAAATATCAAGCCTGCGCAGCGCATAAAAAACTTCCTGATTCAGCTGAATTTTGTCTGCCAGCAGCAAAGGCTGACTATGAGAAAGCTTTATGACTTCATCTTGAATAATTTCTTTCAGCTGGTCATCTGTTATCTCTCTGGAGAAATCCAGCCGCTGCATTACTCTTTGTTTTATCAGCTCTTTTTTCATTCTTCCTATTCCTTTCCTGTTTCTTTTGCTGCAAGTATTACCTCCTCCCACGTCGTCTGATACCAGATTCCATGCCGTTTCATCTGATCTTTAAATTGTACATATTCCGACGATGCTCTGTCTCCTTTCATCAGAGGAATGTATATTTTATCAAATAGCCCTAAAAACCCAAGTTTTGGCGGGCAGGCTGCTCCTATATCGAACAACACAGAAATTTGCTCCTCTTTCAGCCGCTCAAAAAACCACCGATAATCCTCCAATGACACTGCCCGATAGTCCAAATAGCATCCAACTGCCGGGTATCCGCTGCATTCTCCCATTGCGCTCTGATGATCCAGAAAATATTGTATCACCGTCTCATTCCGCTCTTTTATGTAAAGCAACAGCAACTCATCCGCAGTACAGATTTCCGTCCAATGTCCATACGCCTGCATTCCAAAATAAGCAAACCCGCGCTCTCCCGCAAACCGTTGTGCAAACTGGGAAACCTGATACCTGCTCAGCGGAGAGTATACTCCTACGATCATATCCTTCCCCTCTCTTTTAATCTGGAGACAGTCATAGATTTTCTTCGCAATGTCTCTGCCGCTTTGACAATGCCCGTTCACAGATCCTGCATTTCTGCCAATTCTGCAAACCGGGGATCTTCCCTGATCATCCACGCCCTCCGCCAAAACCAAACAATGAAACTGCCTTTCTTTCTCTGTATCAAAAAATTGTTTCTCATCTGAGGCAAACCATGCAGTCATCGGAAATTCTTTTTGATGATTTAAATACTCCATCAATCGCTTTCCATACTGGTAGTCTTTATGAAAAATTCCAACGGATATATCCCTCATAATACTCTCTCCCATATGCATGTCCCATAAGCAAGCCAGATTCCCAGCGAAAAATGAATCATTGCTTCCTTGGAAAAATCTTTTTCCAACGACTCATAGGACAAAAGCTTTTTCTTATAAACACAATTGGTTACATAGTGAAAAAAACGAGTGAATCGAAGACGAAAGCTTTTCCGCTTCCATAAGAAAAGGATGGCGTATATGCCATTCCACATAAAAGATAAAAACAGAAGATGGAAAATCTTCCATCCTACAGAAATACCGCAAACCATCAGCAGCTTTACATCACCGCCTCCGAGACATCCGATATAAAATAAGAACCCGCAGATTATAAGGGGGATTCCTCCCCCAACTGCCATCTCTACAACATCCATTCCATTTAAAATTCCAAGGAAAAATGTAAAAACCGCACCAACCCCATTGAGCTTGTTGGGAATTCTAAAGTCTCGCCAGTCATAGAAAACTGCAGCTGTTAAATACAACATGATCCATAATTTCATGTATCTCCCTCCCTTTTCTTACATTATTTTACAATTATTTTCTTCTTTTGTCTAGTTATTTTTCTAAATTTATTAAAATAATACACTATACAAAAATACTCACTACATATAGAACAATCACACCGGGCATTCCTAAAAGCGCTCCTGTTCCAATGGAAAGAAAATTTAAATCTACCGGGGCATTCACTCCATTCCTCGCACAAAAAATATGAATTCCATAAATGATCAGAGAACATAAAAATCCTCTTACAGCAAGTACCATCAAATACGCCGGTTTCTTTACAATTCCAATCATAATACACACCGTACAGCCAATTGCCATAATATAAAACAGCATTTGATTTTGTTCCATAAAAAAATCCCTCCTTATGTAATCTTATGATTCATAAAAAGGGATATTCTTATTAGATTAATCTCGTCAACTAAAATAAATTTGAAAACCAGTCAAAAATGCCTTGGAAAAATTTTCCGATCTTATCCATAATTCCTTCGGACCCGCCCAATTTATCATAGATGGCCTTCGCCTGCTCCTTGAGCTGATCTACATTTAAATCCAATTCTGAAATCTTATCCATCAAGCTTTGAATTTTCTCGCGATCTTCATCGGATAATTTAATGTTCAGGTCCTTGGCAGATTCTTCAATGGCACCTTGAATTTCCGCAGGTGTTGTCAAATTTTCTTCTGCAACTTTCTGTTTCACATCTGCAATTAATTTCTCTGCATCTTCCGAACCAATGTTTTCTGCGACTTCTCCGGTTGTAATCAACTCGTCTGTCGCCGCATCCTTACTTTTTTCAGGAATCTCTTTTCCGGTCATTTCTTCATATGCTTTCATCACTCCGACCAATGCAGCCGTACCGGATATATTAAATGGTCCCGCAACCTTTACATCCGCATTTTCAATTCCGGCTGTTACCAGTGCATTGCGATACATTCCGGAAGTGCAGTATGTAATGTTTTCTGTCGAAACATCCACCCCACTTCCCTCACTGGTCTTTTCTACTGTCACAGAAGAAAGCGCTCTGGAGCCGATCACACTCTTTGACAAATAATCATCCAGATATTCATGTTCTTCTTTATTTGTTACTTTAATTACATGATAACTGTCAGTATCCTCCACACCCAACAATTCCAACACCTTCTGTTTTTCAGAACTTTTTAGATCAGCGCCCAATGCCAGATACTTTTCCTGAACGCTGTCCGCTTTGACCGTCACTGCTGATAAGGTCATTGCGGCACATAATCCCAGCGCCATGACTCTTGCCCATATTTTTCTCATGTTCATTTCCTCCGATTTTTTATACTTTCTGAGACACTCACAAGTGTATAGCTCTTTGAACGGAACGAGCTTCTCCGATCATCCTGTTCATTTTTTTGAGTGACTCTCTGATCAGTGTATCATATTTTTTCTAAGGATTTCTCTGCAATTTCCTTATTTTTTTCTTACGGAAAAAATACAAAAGCAACAAAAAAATCACAAATCCTACAAAACTGATTGCAGCGCCTTCCCAAAAGCCTGGGGGAGTATAAGAAAGCCTCACGTCATGGTTTCCTTTGGTAAGCTTTACTGTTAAAAAAGCATTTCCCAAAGCGTGAGTCGTAACTTTTTTTCCATCTACAAAAACTTCCCATCCTTTATCATAAGGAATTCCGAAAAACAGTGTGCCGCTCCTTTTCATTGAAATCGTCCCCTGAATTTTGGAACTCTCACTTTTTTTAAGCCGGAAAACCTGAGCTTCCATCGCTCCCACAAGATCTGCCATGACATCTTCATTTAACTCTGCCGCAGTGAGTCGAACTACCCCCGACATTACATCGTCTTGCTTAAGCTGCAATTTTATTTGAATTTCATCCCCTTTTTTCAGTCTTCCCAAATACAAAATTTGAGAGTTTAAACGCCCTGTCAGCATTTGTTCGCCATTTTTTTCAATGACTGTATTCTCTACCTGACTCCCATCAAAATGCAGATACATTTCCCGCTCCTTTGTGGATTTGATTGTAAAAACCATATTATCCGCACGAGCCGATGTATTTTCAAAAACATATTCCCCGTCTCCATTATCTGATGTTATCTTACAATCTGATAATTCCGGTCGTTTTGTCTGAATCATACGGAACAATCCATCAATTCCATATGCTTTTTGAACAAAATCATTTTGTACATAAAAAGGGTTATAATCCTGATAATTCCAGTGTTCAATTTCAGAGCTCACGCCATAGCCAACTCCAGCCTGGTATGGATTTTTATATATTGTTACATTGCCCGCCGTATCCAACGGACGAAATGGCGTAAGCCTGGAATCCTGCGGACGATAAATCTGGTATTTTACAGAGAATAGCTGATTTGTAAGAGGAGTTGCCCCTTCGTATAGATACTCATTCACACCGGTATAGAAACCTAACTGATCCATCATATCCACAACCGTTCCCTGAGCTGTAGATCCAAACAAAGTCATACAATTTAAAGTATGCCAGATACTTTCATCCAACATTCGACCACTTACCAGCTCTGAACGGTCGGAGATATCTTTCTGATAGAGCTCTTTTAATCTGGCAATGGATTTCGTATCCTGAAAATACTCGTCCACATCCACCGTATCATTTTCTTTAAAGCCCGCCGCGGCCATAATTATCATTTCTCCTGACAAGAAGATGCATAACATCCTTGTAAACATTTTTTTCCCAAGTACCTTTTTGCTGTACAGTAAAAAAATTCCCGTATAAATTGCAATTGCCGCTGCTGTTGCGCAGATTGTATACGTCTCCAATTTCTCTTGCGAAGTGAGAACTGTACCAATCATAAAGATGCACATGATTGCGCAGCTTGCATAAAACTTCCATGCATAGGTTCTCCCTTTTCGTACAAGAATACAATATCCCTCATATGCCGTCATTAATAGAAAAAAAATATACAAATAGGCATATCGATTGGGAATTCCATATTGATTATGAAAACCATGCCAGATATATCCCAATACCGGCATATTGAAACTTAAAAACAAAAATGCCAAAAGCAGCAATCTGCGAATTTTTACAGACCATCGAATTTCCCGCAGTGTAAAATAAAACACAGCCAGCATCACAGTTAACACTCCGCAGTATAGATTAATTTCTCCATCGTCTACAGACATTGCCAGAGGGGTTGTCCCTAAGAAATGCCGGGAAAACAAATCTCCAAAAGTTCCATACCACACTTCTTTCGGAAACTCAAGTTTTGCGGAGGATGTCTGCATAATTCCAAGATAAGCAGAAATCAGCACTACAGCTGCCATCGCTGCGGACAGCAGCGAATACGCTGCAAACCGAATTCCATTTTTTACAAAGTCAAGTTTCGTCTCATGCTCATAGAATATGTACCATAGGATGAGGAAAAGACAGGTCATATACGACATATAGAAATTGCACCAGAGAGACAAAAATAATGCCAAACAATATACCCTTCCATCCCGCTCCCTCATCAACTTCTCAAAACCGTACAAAATCACCGGCAGCAAAATCATGACTTCCATCCACATAATGTTCCAGCTGTAGCCAACAATATAACTGCTGAATCCATAAGCCATTCCAAAAGCAATGACGGAAAATTCATCTTTACCCCGTTTTTTTCTAAAATAGAATGCCGCCGTAAAGCAGCAAAGTGCAATTTTCATAATAAAAAGATGGCTCAGTACCATATTCAGCATTTCTTTGGAACAAAATGCAATGATTAAGTTCATTGGGCTTGCCAGATAATATGCCCACAGCCCCCAGAAATTATAGCCAAGACCTCCGTGAAAAGAATAAAAAAGAGAGTCCGCAGACTGAAGTTTTTCCTGATAATCTGCAAAGAACGGAAGATATTGATGCAGTGCGTCCACAATCAAAAATGACTGACTTCCAAACGGTTCTACTTTCATCATAAACGCAATCAACTCCATCACCAACATTGGAAGGAGAAATGCGCCAATCAAAAATTTATGAGTACGGCAGAGATTTTTTATATGATCTAACATTAAATTTTACTCCTTTATACAAAATATCAGATTTATCATAGCATTTTATTATTTCATAATATATCGAATTATGGTCTATCTTACCAGAACAAAATAGACAAGTCCACTGTCAATGTTTAAGGGCTCTTCTCTGCACATCGTATACATCCCGCGGAGCGTTTTATAACATAGGAAAGTCAGAACTTTCCCAATATTATAAAAAACATCCCATGCAGACATTTTTCTTTCCAAAACTGCATGAGATGTTAAGTGCCATTGAAAATCTATCTCCACTCCCGCACTCTTTTTTTAATTTCAGTCACCATATGGTACCTCTTGTTTATCATGGAGAGCAGGGACCCCCGTCTTAATCCCGTCACATTTTCCCCATGTCTCCGGTAGAGAAGCAGCTTATCCTCCAAAAATACAACACTGCCAAGCTGTTCTGCCAAAAGTCCCATCCATTGATCGTGAATCCAGACATTTTCCGGAATCGGCAAAAGCTTCTTCAATATGCTTTTGCGAATCGCCATACAGCAGCCAATATAAGAATTTTTCTTTATATTTTTCCAGAAACCTGCGCCGCTGTCTCTCCACTGAAACGTCGTCTGTCCCATAGAGTACAAATTCTCATCTACAATTTCCGCATTATGAACAACTGCCGTCACCCTCGGATCTTGAAACATCTTTTTTACCGTTTCTGCCTTGTTCTCTTTCCACACATCGTCTTGATCCGCTAAAAAAACAATCTCTCCCCGGCAATGTGACAATGCATTCTGAAAATTTTCCACGACTCCGGTTCCTGGACCCTTGATTAGATGAATTCTGTAATCTTCCCGCGCTAAATTCCTTAATATTTCTCTGGAGCCATCACTGTCATCATCAATCGAAATTACCAACTCATCATCATCTCTCAAATTTTTTAAAATAGAATTTACTTGTTCTTCGATATATTTTTTCCCATTATAAAAAGCAAGTGCCACTGATATCATAATTTCTTTCCTTTCATACTTGTAATATTATAACATATCCTATATAATAATGCTAAGACAAAGGCGTCTACAAAAGTGTATTTCCCGTACCCTTTTTGCGCCTTTTTTTCGTAGAATTTTTTCTGCGGTCTGCTATATTATTACATATTTATATGACTTAAGGAGGAAATAAGAATGTCATACGTAGATGAAGTCATTGATGCAGTGGTTGCCCAGAATCCTGCTGAGCCTGAATTCCATCAGGCTGTGAAAGAAGTTTTAGAATCATTAAGAGTTGTTGTGGAAGCAAATGAGGATGCTTTCAGAAAAGATGCTTTGCTGGAACGCCTTGTAAATCCAGAGCGTCAGTTCAAATTCCGCGTACCTTGGGTTGATGATCAAGGACAGGTTCATGTTAATACCGGATATCGTGTGCAATTTAACAGCGCTATCGGACCATACAAAGGTGGTTTAAGACTTCACCCTTCTGTAAATCTCGGAATTATTAAATTCCTTGGTTTTGAACAAATCTTTAAAAATTCATTAACAGGTCTCCCGATTGGCGGTGGAAAAGGTGGATCTGATTTTGATCCGAAAGGAAAATCCGACCGTGAAATCATGGCATTCTGCCAGAGTTTTATGACAGAACTTTGTAAATACATTGGCGCCGACACAGACGTACCAGCTGGTGACATCGGAACAGGTGCAAGAGAAATTGGTTATATGTTCGGTCAATATAAGAGAATCCGCGGTCTTTATGAAGGAGTCTTAACCGGAAAGGGATTATCTTACGGCGGATCTTTAGCCCGTACTGAAGCTACCGGATACGGTCTTCTCTATTTAACCGATGAGATGTTAAAATGCAATGGAAAGAGCCTAAACGGAGCTACTGTTGCCGTGTCAGGTTCCGGTAATGTTGCAATCTATGCAACACAAAAAGCTCAGCAGCTTGGTGCAAAAGTTGTAACCGTTTCTGATTCCACAGGATGGATTTATGACAAAGACGGAATTGACGTTGATTTATTAAAAGAAGTAAAAGAAGTAAAACGTGCACGCTTAACAGAATATGCAGCTGCACGTCCAAGTGCTGAATACCATGAAGGAAAAGGTGTATGGACCGTTCCTGTTGATGTTGCACTTCCATGTGCTACACAGAACGAATTAAATCTGGAAGATGCTAAGACATTGGTAGCAAACGGATGCTACGCAGTTGCAGAAGGAGCGAATATGCCGACAACCTTGGATGCTACTGAATACTTACAGGCAAACAATATCTTATTTGCCCCTGGTAAAGCTGCAAATGCCGGAGGTGTTGCTACATCCGCTTTGGAAATGTCTCAGAACAGTGAAAGATTAAGCTGGACTTTTGAAGAAGTTGACGGAAAATTACAAAACATTATGGTAAATATTTTCCATAACCTTGATGATGCTGCAAAACGCTATGGAATGGAAGGAAATTATGTAGCCGGTGCAAACATTGCAGGATTTGAAAAAGTTGTTGACGCAATGACAGCTCAGGGTATTGTTTAATCCTTAAAAATTTTCTTCCTTCGGGACGGAATCTTAAAATAATGTCATGTGTATGTAGTAAGAGCGGAGATATCTCTTTTGAGATTCTCCGCTTTCTGAATTACTCTCATTGATTGGAATCTAATCAAGAGTTCTTGATTCTTATCAGCGAGGTACAGATGAGTTTACATCCAGTGCCGCACAGATTGCTCCCCCCCCCAACTCCAGTACAAACTTCCTATATTATAAAAAGACTTTAGATATTTCACCTAAAGTCTTCTTTCATTGCGGGGGCCGGATTTGAACCAACGACCTTCGGGTTATGAGCCCGACGAGCTACCAGACTGCTCCACCCCGCGCTATAAAATTATAAAAGGAAACACTAAATACGTGTTTCTTTTAAGGCGCCGACCAGATTTGAACTGGTGATCAGGGAGTTGCAGTCCCATGCCTTACCACTTGGCTACGGCGCCACATAGTTTATTATATGCCATTTCTAAAAAAATATGACTCCAACGGGATTTGAACCCGTGTTACCGCCGTGAAAGGGCGGTGTCTTAACCACTTGACCATGGAGCCTTCTTTCATTAACGGAGGCTTCTGCTCCGCCATACACCCGTCAACTAAACTCATACTTCGCTTCCGCTCATACTCGTTAAGGTTCCGTGTGGCTTTCGCACTCACCTCGAAGTTCACATCCTGTTCCTTCTCACTAAGTGCTTCCAAGCTCCCCGAGCCGGGCTCGAACCAGCGACAGCACGGTTAACAGCCGTGTGCTCTACCAACTGAGCTATCGAGGATTATTTCCTGTGTACCTTCAAAACATCATACAAAATCTTTCCTACATCTCTCTCCTTCACAAACCTTCTTTGGTTAAAGCCTCGACCGATTAGTAACAGTCAGCTCCATACATTACTGTACTTCCACCTCTGCCCTATCTACCTCGTCGTCTTCAAGGGGTCTTACTAGATTACTCTATGGGAAATCTTATCTTTAGGGGGGCTTCACGCTTAGATGCCTTCAGC
>NZ_BAAJCL010000014.1:0-22611 GCF_057535655.1 Anaerostipes stercorihominis
TTTGCTAAGCCTATTGAACAATATTTATTTAGTAACTTATTAACCAAGATACATGGATTTATGTATCTAAAAGATATTATACGAGTGAGTGATATTTATGAGTAATACGAAGAATTTATGATAATCATAAATATGGCATTGTTAATCATTGTTATTCTGACATATACGCACAAAAAATAGTCACCTTGATTCTTGGAGGAACGAATAACTATTTAATGTATCATTTATTCATTCTAAAGCCATCGCCCCGACAAAGAAAAGAATGATATTATGAGCATACCAAAAGACAGATCATTATTCCTATGTTTTGCCTCTCCTTGCTTCTTGAGATGCGCCCCGGTGAAGTCTGCGGACTTTATGACAATACTATTGGTTTTTTTATTACTTCATTTATTATGCCAATTAATTCGATATCAATAAAAAGCAAATCTATAAAATTAGATATCAACTCAACAAAAAAATTGACCTATGAACTGGATCCTGTCGGATCACTGAATAATGATTTAGAATTTATTTCAGACAATACTGATATTGTCTCTCTATCTGAAAGCAAAAATGATACAGAAAAAATTGTAATTAAAAGCAAAAAAAATTCTGGATCGACCATTATTTATATTAGAGACAAAAAATCTAATGTTATAAGCAATAAAATCAAAGTAACCGTTGAAAATAAAGAAGCTATAAAAAAAGCTAAAGAGCAAAAAATTGCCGAACAAAGAAAAAAAGAACGTCAGAAACAACTAGCTGAACAAAAGAAAAAGGAAGAAGAAAAGCAGCAACAAGCAACAACTGAGCAAAAAGAAGAACAAGTATGGATTCCTTCTACCGGAACAAAATACCATTCTAACCAATATTGCAGTAACATGGAAAGCCCTTCACAAGTATCTATATCGGATGCCAAAAGTAGGGGCTATACAGCTTGTAAGAAGTGTTACTGATTTTGTCAGACTCTGACAAATCATAAATAACAAAAATCGTCCAGCGGTCACTGGGCAGTCAAAGGATGAGGGATTCGTTAAAAAAGCAACTAGCGAGTTCTTCTCGTTAGTTCAAAATGCTCTGGCATTACAATCTGATAAATACCATTTCGGTAATCTCGCCAAAATGAACGATAAAATAATGCAATTTGCATTATTTGCAAAATCCAAACATTTACAAATAAAAAAACCGCTTGGCTACCAACCAAGCGGAATTGTGATAGAACCTATCAACTGGATGTTGATATAATCCTAACCAGAACACTAGTATTATATCATACATCCTCTAAAAATCATAGGGTGTATTTTTTATGCCCTTTTTCTAAGAAAGGATGATAAATATGTCTGTAATTACTAAAACTTATACAAGTAAAAAAACTGGTAAAATTAAAAAAAGTTATTGTGCTGTCCAATGGCACCCTCTTTTAAAACGTAAAGTATCTGCTCCTCGCAGATCTAACAAAAAAGAAGCAAAACAGGATGATGCGAAACTTACCCTCCAAATTAAAAACGAAGTCAAAGAAGAAAAAGCGAAAAAGCAATCCGAAGAATATTTTGGTAAGATTGCTGATATGTGGCTTGAAACCAACAAAAAGACTTATGCCGATCAGACTTATCGGACTTACCGCGGATATTTAGACCGGTATATCTTTCCTGTGTTTGAGGATGTTCCAATTTCTGCGATCGAGCCAAAACATATTTTAAATTTTAAGAAGAGTCTGGAAGATGGAAACAATCCTAAGAAACGTAAATACGAAGCTGAAACTGTAAACAAATGTATCAATGTCCTCTGTGATGTATTTAACTTCGCCGTATCTCCTTTAAAATTGATTGATGGTAAAGATGATCCAATGATTGGAATAAAGCGAAATAAAGTGGCATACGTGGTCAAACAGACATGGTCTGATGAACAGATCTCTATCTTTTTAAGTTCCAGAGAAGCAAAAGAGTCACATTATTATGCTATGTTCTGCTGCCAGATCTTACTTGGTTCTCGCCCCAGCGAAACTTGTGGACTTGCAGAAAGTGATTATGATCCTGAACGGCAGTGCTTTTATATGCATCGAACTTTAAATAAACATGGTGTACTTGAAGACAATATGAAGGGTGCTAATTCGTTCAGAGCTGTTTACCTTCCTGATACTTTAAACAAGATCGTTAAGAAAAAGTTACTCTGGAAGAAGGAAATGAGATTGCAGCATCCAGATCTGTTTGACAATGATTTTCTCTTTAATACAGAGATCGGTACTCCTGTCCGTCCTGATCATCTGTATCGGATGTTTACCAGAACCGAGAAGCGTTATAATGCAAATCATGAGAAAAGCTTGCCTGTGATCACTCTGTATGGATGTCGGCATACATTTGCAACGACTAATTATGAGCGTGGGGAATCTGATAAGGTTTTGTCTGAAATTATGGGAAATACTCCTGCTACCTTTCTACAGAAATATGCACACATCCATGGAGATCGAAAGCAGCAATCTTTGGATGCTTTTGAGAATGTTATTTTTAAGTCAGGTAATGAAAAATAAATTTTGGTGGCCAAGTTTGGTGGCGAAGTTTTTTTCTTAAAGAAACAAAAAAGCTACAAACCGCATAAATACGAGGTTTGTAGCTTATGACTCCAACGAGAATCGAACTCGTGATTCGACCTTGAGAGGGTCGCGTCTTAACCGCTTGACCATGGAGCCTTTCATTATAAAGGTAACTGTTTCTCACAGCTACCTTTATAATTATACGCACTTTTCATCAAAAGTCAAGTAATTTTTTTATTTTTTTACAGATTCTAAAGACCCTTTAATGCCTGCTCTACGTCGGCAATAATATCTTCTGCGTTCTCAATTCCAACACTAAATCGAATTAAATCCGGCTGCACTCCTGCTTCCAGCAGCTCCTGATCGTTCATTTGGCGATGTGTATGGCTGGCAGGATGCAGGACACAGCTCCTTGCATCTGCTACGTGAGTTACAATAGCTACCATTTTCAGCTGATCCATCATCTGAATAGAAGCCTCCCGCCCGCCTTTCAGACCGAACGTAAGAACTCCGCAGGTTCCATTTGGCATATACTTCTTTGCCAAATCATAATTCTTATCACCTTCCATATGCGGGCAATGCACCCATGCGACTTTTTCATGATTTTTCAAAAATTGTGCCACTTTTAACGCATTTTCACAATGCCTTGGAACCCGTAAATGAAGCGTCTCCAAACCAAGATTTAATAGAAATGCATTTTGCGGTGACTGAATGGAACCTAAATCACGCATCAACTGTGCGGTTGCTTTTGTGATATATGCTCCCTTTCCAAATTTCTCTGTATAGATAATTCCATGGTATGTTTCATCCGGCTGTGTCAGACACGCATATTTCTCACCATATGCATCCCAATCAAATTGACCGCTGTCCACAATAGCTCCGCCTACGCAGGCCGCGTGCCCATCCATATATTTCGTTGTAGAATGCGTTACGATATCTGCCCCCCATTCAAACGGACGACAGTTGATCGGTGTTGCAAAGGTATTATCTACAATCAAAGGAACTCCATGTTCATGGGCCGATTTTGCAAAACGTTCAAAATCCAGCACATCCAGCGACGGATTTGAAATTGTTTCTCCAAACACTGCCTTTGTATTCTCACGGAAAGCAGCATTTAATTCTTCTTCACTGACATCCGGCTCTACAAACGTGGCCTCTACCCCCATCTTGCGGATAGTATGGGCAAATAAATTATAAGTACCTCCGTAGATTGCAGAAGAACATACAATATGATCTCCTGCTTCGCAGATGTTCATAACAGCATAAAAATTCGCTGCCTGTCCGGAAGATGTCAGCATTGCTGCGACTCCTCCTTCCATATCACAGATTTTTGCCGCTACCGCATCATTGGTAGGATTCTGCAGTCTTGTATAAAAATATCCAGAATCCTCCAAATCAAACAGTCTTCCCATCTGATCACTGGTATCATATTTGAATGTTGTACTCTGATAAATCGGTACAATCCTTGGTTCTCCCTTTTTTGGCGTCCATCCGGACTGAATACATTTTGTTTCGATTTTAAAATCGCTCATTTTCTTCTCCTTCTCTCCCAGTCATTTTATGCCAGTAACATACGGTCATTTGCAAACTCTCCGCCGCTTACTTCCTCAAATTTCTGAAGCAGGTCTGCAACCTTCAATTTTTTCTTTTCTTCACCGGAAACATCATAAATAATTTTTCCATCACTCATCATAACCAGGCGATTTCCGATATTGATTGCATCTTTCATATTATGGGTAACCATCATCGTTGTCAAGTTATCTCTGGCAACAATTTTTTCTGTAATGTCCAGAACCTTTTTTGCGGTCTTTGGATCCAAAGCTGCCGTATGCTCATCCAGTAGCAAAAGACTTGGTTTTCTCAAAGTTGCCATTAGTAAAGTCAGCGCCTGTCTCTGTCCTCCCGACAGCAGTCCTACTTTTGAAGTCATACGTTCTTCTAACCCAAGACCCAGCATCTGCAGCTTTTCTCTGAACAACTTCTTTTCTTTTTTTGTAATGCCCCAGCTTAGACTGCGGCGTTTTCCTCTCCGAAATGCCATTGCCATATTTTCCTGAATTTCCATTCCGGCAGCCGTTCCCATCATCGGATCCTGAAAGACCCGTCCAAGCATATAAGCTCTCTTGTATTCCGGAAGATCGGAAATATCTTTTCCATCTAAAACAATCGTTCCCTGATCAATCGGATACACTCCTGCAATCATATTTAAGGTTGTAGACTTTCCGGCTCCATTTCCACCGATAATCGTCACAAAATCCCCCGGATTTAAATGAAGCTCCACGCCGTTTAATGCCTTTTTTTCATTAATGGTACCTTTATTAAAAGTTTTATGTACATTTTTAATCTCTAACATTTTTCCGAACCTTCTTTCTATGCCGGCGTTCTTCGCTGTGAATATTTGGCTTTCATTGCCGGAATTCCAAGCGCCAAAGCTACAATAATCGCTGTGAACAATTTCATATCATCTGTACTCAATCCCAAATGAAGTACAAGCGCAATGATCATTCGGTAAACAATTGCACCCCCGATTAAAGATGCAAGAATGTATGCAAAGTTAAAGCGTCTTCCGAAAATAACCTCCCCGATGACAATGGATGCCAGACCAATGACAATGGCTCCCGTTCCCATCTTAACATCACCATATCCCTGATTTTGCGCCACCAGCGCTCCGGATAAAGAAATCAGTCCATTGGAAATGACCAGTCCCAGTACCTTGGATGTATCTGTATTTCCACCCAGTGCCCGAACCATAAATTCATTATTTCCTGTGGCACGAAGGGCACATCCGATCTCTGTTCCAAAAAACCAATACAGAGCTGCAATGACAATCACACCAATCAAAATTCCTACCAGAAGCGTTGCCAGCGTTTGATCTACTCCGATCCCCTCTATCATTTTTGTAAACGCCGTATCCTCCCCTAAAAGGGATACATTCGGACCTCCCATTACACGAATATTCACAGACCACAGAGCAATCATTGTTAAAATTCCTGATAAAATGGCAGGAATCATAAGTTTTGTATGCAAAAGCCCTGTTGCCAGACCCGCAATCATCCCGCCTGCCAACGCTAACAAAAGCGTTAAAAAAGGATTCACTCCCTTTGTAATAAAAATTGCGCTAATACATCCGCCAAGAGCAAAGGTACCGTCGCAAGACAAATCCGCAATATCTAAAATCCGAAAGGTGATATAAACACCCAGCGCCATGATTCCCCATAACGTTCCCTGCGCCACAGCACTGTAAAGATTTGTTAATAATACCATTTTCTTTTACCTCTTTTCTATACAAACAAAAGCGCCCTCAAATACGAAGGCACCTTTGATTTTTTCGAAGAAAACCACAGTTTCTATTTTTCACTGGTCTTCTGTGTTGTAACCATTTTTGCATCTTTTTGAAGCTTCTTTGGAATTTTAATTCCCAGAGTTTTTGCTGTATCCTCATTAATAATCAAATCTGCATTTTCCTGATACTCAATCGGCATATCTTTTGCTTCTGCCTTTCCTTCCAGAATCTTCACTGCCTGTGCCGCCGTCTGTTTTCCTAATTTATAATAATTTAATCCGTAGGTGGCCAGTCCGCCTCCGGTACACATTCCTTCTTCTCCAACGATCAAAGGAAGCTTGGCTTCATTGGCAACCATGGATACTGTATTGATTCCTGCCGCAATGGTATTATCTGTCGGGGCATAGATTGCATCAACTTTTCCTTTTAAAGATTCTACAACCTGACGAATCTCACTGGATTCAGATACGGTAGCGTCCACAGGTGTCAATCCCAGTTTTTTTGCTTCTTTCTTTGCAAGATCCACCTGAAACTTAGAATTTGCTTCCGCAGAACAATAAAGCATCGCAACTTTCTTGGCAGATGGAACCAGCTCTTTCAATAAATTCATCTGTTTTGCAACCGGTGTCAAATCAGAAGTTCCTGATACATTTCCACCTGGCTTTTCGTTGGACTTTACCAGCTTAGAACTTGCCGGATCTGTTACTGCCGTTACCAGAATCGGAATATCCTTTGTTTCATTTGCCATCGCCTGCGCCGCCGGTGTTGCAATTGCAAGAACCAAGTCGCACTTATCTGTCACAAACTGCTGAGCAATGGTCTGGCAGTTGGACTGCTCATTCTGTGCATTCTTGTATTCAATTTTGATCTTATCTCCGTCTTTATAGCCTGCATCTTTCAGTCCGTCTTTAAATCCTTTGTACGCAGCATCCAAAGCATCATGCTCTACCAGCTGAACAACTCCGATCTTCTTTTGTCCGGACGCAGAGTCCTTTTTAGAACAGCCCGCCATCACAGACAGAGTCAATATCGCAGCCATCCCTGCTGCCATCACTTTTTTGAATGTCATAACTTTTCCTCCTCGTTCACACACACGTTAATACTTCAACGCTTTTATGTGCTAAATTATATCACTCCCGCGAAAAGGTGTCAAGAAGAAGGAAAGCCATTGGGCAATCCCATCTGCAAAATCAAAAAACTTATATTTTTTTGAAATTTCATGCTTTTTATCGGTTCATACTCATTAAGATTAGCGGTCGGCGCTAAAATATAATACACTGACGACACTAAACTTCCGGATTCCAGCCTTTCACGCTTCATCCAATTTCCAAACCCATCCGTCGGGCGCCTTGAAATCGGCCCAGAATCTAAAACCAGATATTTTTTTGTTTTGGAATTAAAATCAGCAACGGTTATATAATGCCCAGGAACATGAGAAATTGCAACACAGCCCTTTTTTAAATACTCTCGAACTTCTGACGTACTATAGCTTTTTTTCACAAAGGCAAACCCATAGGCAGCTCCGAATTGTTTTGCCGCTGCCTCAAAAATTCCATCGTGAGTCCCGGAACCTATAATCCGAAAATGGTGCTTTACCGCAAAATCTGCCAGAACCATAGGATCTATAAACTGTCCGTTTAATGCATACACTGCATTGGTAATTGCCATAACACCGCAGCCTGCCGCTGCCATTTTTCCACTGTAATCATGAACCTTCCCATAATCTTTCCTTCCCCATGCCGGATCATACTGAAGGAAATTTCGATGCGGCGCAGTATTTTTATTTTTTATGCGCTGAAATTTCCATTGATATTGTTTTGTTCCGAACTCATTTCCTTTGGAAAACCGATTTTGGGCAGCCCCCGGCAAGCTCCTAAAAATTATATGATTTTTAGGAGCCATTCCCAAATATTCTCCTGTTTTCTCATCTTGAATGTAAAAATGATCGTACTCTCGAAAAAGGACAACCCTGTGCTTTTTTCGCTCCCCTTTCAAATCCATTCCCCGTATCTGATATTTCTGATCTCCTTGAAAAACAACCGTTCCTTCCTGTTTCTCCTTGAGCATCTGATTCTCAATCCAATATGTTCCATCAGCCAAAAGCTGTTTTTCCCGTCCGTCATATGCAACAGAATTCTTGCTATAATCACTTCTGGAAATCCATCCGATCCCGCGTCCTTTCTTCTTTTCATAAATTACCTGAACATAAGATTGGGTCTTACTCACCACAAGAACCCCAGAGTACTTCGGTGCGCTTTGAATCTTTTTTGACCCATAAAAATCGCTGTATACCGGAAGACTCTCCTTTAAAAATCCATACTGCATTTTAAATTTCGGATCATAAATCTCTCCCTGAAACTCTTCATATACTCGATTTGGATTTTCAAAATATTCCGGCATCGCCGCCAAAACGACAGAACTCTTCATAAAAAAAATCATCAGACATAGCATCATCAGGTACGCGGCTTTTCTTTTGCAAAACATCTGCATACATTTCTCCTTTTTACTTGTATCTTTCCCTACCTAAAACAAAAAATTCCTGTCAAATCCCCAGAAGTGCCAAAAGACACATTCCGGGATTGTAAGCGGCCGCCAAAATCTCAGTCAATCTCGGACTTTGGCTCATCGTGTGCACCCCGCAGAGCGTTTTATGGTATAGGAAAGTGAAAGCTTTCCTATATCAGAAAAGGCTAAAACATCTCTTTTGATGTCTTAGCCTTTTCTCCTAAAGCTGCTGACGGGAGTTGAACCCGTGACCTCCTCACTACCAATGAGGTGCGCTACCTCCTGTGCCACAGCAGCAGAACTGTTTTTAAATTTATCATAAATTCCCATATGTGTCAATAGAAAAAATAATATTTTATCATGATTCTAAAAAAGCACCGCAGAATCACTCCTTTGATGGATCGTCCCCAGAGTGATTTCTCAGGTACTTTTTGTTTTTATTTTTCTCTCAGAATTTCTTCCGCAATCTCATATACATAATCCACACATGCAGATGCCGCACGCTTCATTTGGTCGCTGCAGCGATGAAAGGTATAGCTGTGGTCGGCTGCTTCAAAAATACTCAAATCATTAAAAGAATCTCCTACACAATAAGTTTCAAGATCTTCACCAATCCACTCTATCACCCGCTTCATGGCGCTGGATTTACTATTCCCCTTTGGAGTAAGATCCAAATAGGACTCGTTCATCGTTGCCGTCACCTGATCTTTAAAACGAGCTTCAATTTCTTCCGCAATCTGTTTTGTCCTGGAATAATCAATCCCCTGCTCCAATGGCTTCACACAAAGAATATCAAAATCTCCCGATTTCTCTGCCTCTTTTGTAAAACTGCAGTTCTTCAACGGCTTGTACCGATCTCCATCAAACTCCATGGCAGTTCCGTTGAGACTGCCCAGATTTAAACATCGGTTTGCATCATAAAAATACACATAGCAATCCTGTAATGTCCGGCAATACTCTAAGATTTTCATTCCGATTTCATGGGGGATGGTCTGTTTATACAAATCTCTCCCATAACGATTCATAATATGAGCCCCATTATTTAAAATCAGATAATCATATTTTAAATGATTTTTCCGAACAACCGTCATGGCTTCAAATTCATTTCTTCCGGTACAAAATGCTACAAAATGCCCTGCTTTCTGCAATTCCAAAAGCATCTGCGCATCTTTTTTCTGCATGAGCCGTCCGTCCTTTAAAATTGTTCCATCCATATCACTAAATAAAATGCATCTTTTCAAACTCTTCTCTGCCATACGCCGTCCCCCATTTCGTAAATGTTCGTGCCTGACCTTACAGACATTCTGTATAAAGTTGATACCTCTCTCTATTATAATGCATTTTATCTAATTTGAATATATATTTCCGAAGATTCTTGTGCATTTTCAACGATAATCCTCTTCTTTTTCTACGGCTACATAGAATTCTTTGAAATCATTTAAACAAAGGCATCCCAGCTTCGCTCCGTATGCCGCCCCGCAGTCAATGCCGATTTTATGCTCCCAGCATACCATTTGAAATCTCTGGCACCGCTCTCTTTGCTCCGCCGGCATAGTCTTTACATATCGGGATAATGCCTTCGTGGGCGTATGTCCAAATACAATATAAAAAGATGGTATTACCCTGGAATTAAAAAAATCTCCTCGAATCCACAATGCATCCTCCTCCTGAATCCTAGAACAAGCTTCTTCTAACGATTGATCAGAAATCAAACGCATTCCTGCATGAATCAAAAGATAAGAAATTCCTTCAACTTCCATTACTTTATAAAGAGGCAGATGTTCTACAAAATTAACACACTCCCAAAACTCTTCTTTCGATAACCGATTTAATCCTGCGATTGTCGTCTCACCGCCATTGTATAACCAGGTATCCAGCCAGAACTCTCTTGTTTCTTCTTTCAGAGATTTTCTCATCATATCTTCATGGTTTCCCATCAGCAGTTCTATATTCTTTTGTTTCTTAATGTATTGAAGTAATTCCACCCCATTCGCTCCCCGGTCAATCACATCTCCCAAAATCACCATGTGATCCTGAGAAGAAAAAGAAATGACATCCAGCATACGAAAAAAAGCATCCATATGTCCATGAAGATCTGACATCAAATATGTTCGGCTCATGATTTGTACTACCTCATCTTTCTAAGAAGTTTGACTTAACTTTCTGCGAATCCTTTGAATTGCATTGTCAATGGATTTTTTTGTCTTTCCAAGCTTATCTGCAATTTCGGTATAATTTTCACCATTTAAGTAATAATACATAACCTGCTTTTCAAATCGACTTAATTTTTTATGAATCATCGTATAATAATTTTTAATTTCTTCCTGATGAACCATCCGTTCTTCCGGCGTTTCCTCCGGGTCCTTCAAAGTCTCATCCAGCGAAATATTTTCTTCTTGATGCTGTGCCGCAAAAATTGAAATATAATTGTTCAGAGGGCTGTGCTTTTTCCGGTTTGATGCAGTGACTGTCGTATAAATCTGTCTCCGGACACAGAGCAGGGCAAATGTGGAAAATTCTGTGTTTTTTTCATCATCATAACTCTGGACCGCCTTAAACAACCCGATCATCCCCTCCTGAATTAAATCCTCCTCATCGCCTCCGGCCAAAAAAAATTTTCTTGCTTCTCCCCGAACCATACTTCGATATTTCTCAAGCAGGCATTCCATGGCTTTTTCATTCCCCTTTTTACTCTGCTGCAAAAGCTCCTGATCTGAACAGTCTTTCATAATTTTCCTTCTTATTGTTCCAACCGCTGTCTTACAATTTCAAATGCCAATACTCCTGCTGCCACGGATGCGTTTAAAGAATCAATCTCGCCTTTCATCGGAATAGACGAAACAAAATCGCATTTCTCTTTGACAAGCCGGCTAACACCCGATCCTTCATTTCCAATTACCAAACCAATCGGACCAGTTAAATTCTGACGATACATCACTTCCCCGTCCATATCTGCACAGGCAAACCACATTCCCCGTTCCTTTAATTCCTCCATCGTTTTCCCGATATTAGTCACCTTCACAACCGGAGTATAGTGAATTGCTCCTGCAGACGTTTTTGCAACTGTAGGCGTCAGCCCCACCGCTCTGTGTTTGGGAATGATGACCCCATGTGCGCCCGCCAGATTTGCCGTACGTATAATCGCCCCGAAATTATGCGGATCTTCAATGCCGTCCAGCAAGATAAAAAACGGGTCCTCCCCTTTTTCCTCTGCTTTTTGAAATAAATCTTCCAATCTGGCATACTCGTATGCAGCCGCCATTGCCACCACGCCCTGATGGTGCTCTGAAGTCAGCTGGTTCAATCGCTCTTTCTCCACAAATTTTAAGATCGCGTCCGTTTTTTTTGCCTCTCTGACAATGGTTCGGATTGGTCCGTCTTGGCATCCACCCAGCACAAAAATTTTATCAATGGGCTTTTTTGCCCGCAAAGCTTCCAGAACTGCATTGCGTCCTGCAATTAAATATTCTCTATGATTCATCTTTTTCTCCTGTATCTGTCTTTTGATTCTTTAAGTCAAGTCCAACTCCAAGCAATTCCACAATTCGTTCCATCCGGCCAGCCAAATATAAATATCCCATCAACGCCTCCACGCCGGTTGCTTTTCGATAATCCATCATTGATGCGTGTTTTGCAACCGTCCCGGATTTTGAATTTCTTCCTCGTTTATACACTGCGATCTCTTCTTCGCTTAACATCCCCTCTATTTTCTCAAAGACTCTGGTTTGTGCAGACGCTTTTACCATGCTGCTGGATTTCTTATGATATCGATTTACACTCATATTGCCGTCAGAAATCACAATGGTCCTTACAATCAACTCGTAAATGGCGTCCCCAATATATGCAAGCCCAAGCGGGGAATAACTTTTCGGATCAAGTCCCGGAAGTGACAGCATTTCCTTTACTTCTTCTACTAAACTCTGCTCCATTTTACACCTTCTCTTGTATCTTTCAGAACAATTCCCTGATCCTTTAATTGATCTCTGATCTGATCTGCCCTTGCAAAATCTTTGTCTTTTCTTGCCTGCTGCCGTTCTTCAATTAAGTGCTCTATTTCTTCATCCAGAATTTCTTTTTCTCGAACGGTCTCAATTCCTAAAACGGAACATAAGGTTTCTAAAATCTTTAAAATTTCCTTTGCATATTCTGCGCTATAACGTTTCACTGTAGAGTTGGATTCTCTCACCATCTCAAATATCGCGGATACCGCATCTGCCGTATTAAAATCATCCTCCATAGCATCCTCGAATTTTTTTACAAACATCTGAATTTTTTCCAAATGTTCTTTTTCTTCATCCGTAAATTCCTTACTGTCTTGTTCTCTCAATGCCATTTCGCGACACAGGTCAACCGCTGTTAAAATTCTTTCCAGCCCTGTTTTAGCGCTTTCTACCAAAGTATCACTAAAATTCAATGGCGTACGATAATGTGCACTCAACATAAAGAATCGAATCACCTGAAGCGGATATTTTTCTCCGATTTCACGTACCGTAAAAAAATTCCCTGCAGATTTGGACATTTTCTTATTATCAATATTTAAAAATCCATTGTGCATCCAATAATTTGCAAAAACTTCATCGTTGCATGCCTCGCTTTGGGCAATTTCGTTTTCGTGATGAGGGAAAATCAAATCTTCTCCACCCGCATGAATGTCGATGGTATCTCCAATATATTTTTTGGACATTTCCGAACATTCAATATGCCATCCGGGACGACCTTCTCCCCAAGGCGATTTCCACGCAATTTCTCCTTCCTTTTTAGGTTTCCACAAAACAAAATCCAACGAATCCTGTTTCCCTTCTTCTCCGGTAATTTTAATTTCACGATGTCCTGCTTCCAAATCATCTATATTTTTTTTGGAAAGCTTTCCATATTCCTCAAAGGATCTGGTTTTAAAATACACAGTGCCGTTCACCTCATATGCATGCCCTTTTTGGATCAACGTTTCAATCATATGAATCATTCCGCTGATTTCTTCTGTAGCTCTCGGCTGATGTGTTGCCTGTTTAATATTCAATCCCTTCATGTCCTGCTTACATTCCTTAATGTAACGTTCTGCAATTTCTGTGGCGCTGACCCCCTCTTCATTGGCTTTTTTAATAATTTTATCATCGACATCTGTAAAATTTGAGACATAATTTACATCATATCCTTTATACTCAAAATAACGGCGGACCGTATCAAAAATGATCATCGGCCTTGCATTTCCAATGTGAATAAAATTATAAACGGTAGGACCGCACACATACATTCCAACTTTCCCAGGATGCACCGGTATAAATTCTTCTTTTTTCCTTGTAAGTGTATTATAAATCTTCATTCTCTTTTCTTTCCTTTCTGATTCTTTCATATCGCTCATAATGCTTGATAAATGTCTGCATTGCCTGACGAAGCTCTGCATTTTCTTTTGCCAGTTTCTCTATGTCCATATCAAACGGATTCGGGAGATCCATCTGATTCAAAGTCATACTTTGGATACAATGAACCCGTTCACCATCCTGTTTTACAACTTTTCCAGGCACTCCGACGACAGTAGAGTTCGGCGGCACATCAGATACTACCACGCTTCCGGCTCCAATCTTGGCGTTCTCTCCGACCGTAATGGATCCAAGCACCTTGGCTCCGGAGCTAATCATCACATTATCCCCAATGGTGGGATGTCTTTTTCCGGTCTCATTTCCGGTTCCCCCAAGCGTCACTCCCTGATACAGGGTAACATTGTTTCCAATTACCGTTGTCTCCCCGATCACCACCCCGTGACCATGATCAATAAAAAAACCTTCTCCGATCTCAGCACCGGGATGTATCTCTATTCCCGTCTTCCTTGCCATTCTCTGTGAAATTTTCCTGGCAAGATAAAAATTACCTTTTTTGTACAGCTGATGCGCAATCCGATGCCAATACAGGGCTTTCACATAGGGATAAAGGAAGACTTCCCGTTTCTCCCTCAATGCCGGGTCTCTCATTTTTATTGTATCATATTGGCTTTTCGCAAATTTCCGAAACCCCATTTTTTAACCTCCATCTAACCTTTCTGCTATCACAAGGCGAATCGCTCTTTTCATATCCCACGAAGCGTTTTTGTAATATCGGAAAATAAAAACTTTCCGATATTGTTCAAAACAAAGCGAACAAGTCCGTCTTGAACTCCCTAAATCCCTCAATCAATTTTTGAGGGACTTGCTCCGCTTTGCGCGCCGATGTGCGGCTGCGAAAGCAGCTTTCCTATGCACATCGTGTGCATCCCGCGGAGCGTTTTTGTAATATTAGGAAAGTCAGAACTTTCCTAATATTACAAAAAAACTTCGTCTCTCACACAAAGAGACGAAGTAATCCGCGGTTCCACTCTTATTTAGAAGTTTTCCAGCCGAAAACTTCCGCTCATTATCCGTTAACGCCGGCAACGTACGAGACTACTTCTTTCACCTCGTCTGCTCCCAGATGCATTCCCGGTCTCTCCCACTGAAAGCTGCTTCCAGCCGATGACAGCCTCTCTCTGACAGTTTCAACACCGATACTAGTTCTGTTCACTGCATTTAACTATGATTAGTTTATGCTTTTTCCTGCAAAATGTCAACATCGTTCTTAAATTTTGAGCAAACCTGTCTGTAAGACAGCGGTTCTCACCGCCCGCCCTGCAAATGCTCCAAAAAAGATTTTCACCACATCTCCGGGAAGATAAGGCAGAACTCCCGCATACAGTCCCTGCACAAAGGAAAGCTGCATTTGTACGCACAGCCATAGAGTTCCAAACATATAAGTGACTCCAGTGCCAAGCGCCATTCCCAAAAGGATCAGCGAAAAACGTTTCGGAAATTTTTCTATGAAAAACCCACTGATCAATGCAAGAAACAAAAAACCAACCAAATATCCTCCGGTAGGTCCCACAACCTTCGCAATGCCTCCTCCAAATCCTGAAAACACAGGGAGACCAGCTATCCCAATCAAAAGATACACAAGATAACTGATCGTTCCTCTCCTCCATCCTGCCACCATAACCACAAAATAAATTGCCAAATTGGTAAAAGAAATTGGAATCGGCGTAAAAGGAAGCGTTATGGATAACGGTCCCAAAATACAAAGCAAGGCAGCCATGCATCCAATCAATGTAAGGTCCTGAATTTTCACTGTTTTTCCTTTCATTTTTTTTCATACCTCCCGTTTTTTCTTTCTATTTACATTTTCCAATTATATCATACTCGTTATTATTGTCAACTATTATTTTATTTAGGTTTACAATCATCCCCAAACATTAGGCAGGAAACGTGATTCATCCCTGCCCAATCATTTTCTTTATTCTTCTTCCTCCAAAATTCCCAAAGCCTTAATCCGCTCCTCAATCTTTTTCAGAGACTCTTCATAAGTTCCCTCTTTGACTTCCTGGTCTCCAATGTCATCCAGAAGCTCATCAATATCTTTACTGAACGGATGGTGATCCGTTTTCCTCGTCAATAAACCCATAACGGTCTCCTTTCTCTGTCTTTTTTATCACTCTGCATGGATTTCCAACTGCGACCACACCGGAAGGAATATCCTGTGTCACAACACTCCCTGCTCCGATTACAGTTTCCTTTCCAATGCGGACTCCGGGAAGAATTGTGACATCCGCCCCAACCCAAACATCATCTCCAATTTCCACCGGAAGAGCCCATTCATATCCTTCTCTTCTTCGTCTCACATCTGTTGGATGAACCGCCGTATAAATTCCCACATTAGGTCCCAGATATACATGATCTCCTATCCGGACGCCACCGCCATCTAAAATCGTAAGATTAAAATTTGAAAAAAAGTGATTTCCTATCTGGGTCCGGTATCCGTAATCTAAATGAATCGGCGTTTCCAAATGGACTTGCTCTCCAAGTTTTCCGAATATTTGCTTCGCCGCTTCCTTTCTTTTCTCTCGTTCTTTCGGACTGATTCTATTATAACTGCGCGTAAGCTCCTTTGCATGGTTTCTCTCCGCAATCAGTATTGAATCATCTGCTTTATATAAAATTCCCATAAGCATTTTTTGTTTTTCCGTCATATCGTTTCCCTCCGTTTTCTATTTTAACATAAAACCCTTTTTACATCCATTTTTTCATGATATTTTCCGAATTGTTTGACTTTCTTCTGAAAAGATTGTAGGATGAACTAAGAGGATGGAAAGGAGGATTTAAAATTGGAAACAACATTCAAAATTTCACTGGACTCCATCACAGAAGTCAATGATTTTGCTAACATGATTGCCCACTTTCATTCTGAAACTGATTTGTCATCCGGGCGTTATATTGTCAATGCCAAATCAATTATGGGCGTCTTCAGTTTGGATCTCACAAAACCTTTGACACTGATCGTTCACGGCAATGACGAGATTGATGAAATCAAAAAGGCTCTGGAACCATTTCTTACAGAATCATAATATCTCATAACTCACCCAATAGCGTTAAAAAAATCCTGTTTTTGTATTCTCAGTTATCTCTTTGATCTATACAAAAACAGGATTTTTAAGATCTCAACGTTTCACCATTCCCCGCTTCAAACATTGTATCAACGGTAAATTCAAAAGCGCAAGCCCATAAACGCTCAGCAGCTGGAAAAGGGTTAATGTCTGAACTTTAAAGACTGTCTGTAGTCCAGGAATCAAAACTACAGCTGTAATAAGGACAGTTCCAAGCAGAAAAGCCCCTGTAAGATATACATTATTAAAAAAGTATTTTGTAAAAATAACCGGAGTGTTGGATTTACTGTTATACCCATGAACCAGTCTGGACAGACATAAGGTCGCAAATGCCATCGTCTGCGCCAAAAGCACGCCATCCCATTTCATTCCCAGAGTATAGGCAGTCATCGTAAGAACAGAAATCACCAGCCCTTCTGCACCGATTCTCATCAAAAATTCCTTTGTAAGAATAGACTCATTCATCGGCCGCGGTTTCTTCTCCATAACTTTCCGGGAATGAGGCTCCAAACCAAGTGCAATTGCCGGAAGACTGTCTGTCAGCAAATTTATAAACAGCAGATGCACCGGGGCAAACGGTACTGCAAGTCCCCGAATGGAAGCATACAATACGGCAAGAATTCCTCCGAAGTTTCCAGAAAGTAAAAACTGAATGGAATGTTTTATGTTCTCATAAACATTTCTTCCGTTTTCCACGGCTTTTATAATCGTCGCAAAATTATCATCTGTCAGCACCATAGAAGAGGCGTCTTTTGATACCTCGGTTCCCGTAATTCCCATTGCGACACCGATGTCTGCCTGCTTTAACGCCGGCGCATCATTGACTCCGTCTCCGGTCATCGCCACAATATTTCCTTTTTCCTGCCACGCACGAACAATTCTGATTTTATGCTCCGGAGATACTCTGGCATAAACAGAAATCCCCTCCACAAAATCTTTTAGCTCTTCATCCGACAGTCCATCAATTTCCATTCCCTCACAAGCTTCCGATTCATCTTTTAAAATTCCGATTTTTTTTGCAATGGCTGCCGCGGTCACTTTATGATCTCCCGTAATCATAATCGGTTTCATACCTGCTTTGATACATTCCAAAACTGCAGTCCTGGATTCCTCTCTCGGAGGGTCCATCATCGAAATTAATCCAAGAAATGTAAAATCAGCCTCATCCGTCAAAGAAAGTTTCGATACTCCATCCATTTTACGGTAAGCAAATGCCAAAACCCGCAGTCCATTTTCTGAAAACTGTCGGTTTTTCTCATTGATTTTTGCTCTCCACTCTTCTGTTATTGGAATTTCCGTTCCATTTACAAACACCTTTGAAATCCGATTCATCAATACGTCCACAGCCCCCTTGGTCAGCATGATCCGTTCCCCATCCAGATCATGGAGCGTTGACATTAATTTTCGATCGCTGTCGAACGGTATTTCTGAAATTCTCGGATACGTTTTTCTGATCACATCCGCATCTAAATGCAATTGATTTCCCAGTGCAACCAACGCAGTTTCTGTCGGATCACCAATCTCTTTTCCGTCAGCAATCGTGGCATCGGAACATAAAATGCTTGCTCGGAGCAACTGTTTTGTTCCCGGATCATCCGGATTCAGTTCCCCTGCCGCTTTGCAGGAACCATCTATATAATAATGCTCCACTGTCATTTTGTTTTGTGTCAGCGTTCCCGTTTTGTCCGAACAAATCACAGAAACACTTCCCAAACCTTCTACTGCCTGTAATTTCCGAATAATCGCACCTTCTTTTGCCATTTTTCTCGTACCAAAAGAAAGCACAATCGTTACAATCGAACTTAACGCCTCCGGAATTGCCGCTACTGCCAGAGCAACCGCAAACATAAACGCATCCCCCATCGGTTTGCCCTGCCAAACGTTTATTCCAAAGAGCAGCACACAAAATGCCAAAATAATCATCGAAAGCTTCTGCCCAAACTGATCCAAATTTACTTGCAGCGGCGTTTTCTTTTCCGATGTGCTTTTCAGCAGAGATGCAATCTTCCCAACCTCTGTCTCCATTCCTACGGATGTTACGAGGAACGATCCTCTGCCATAAGAAACAAAACTTCCGGAAAATACCATATTTTTCTGATCTCCCAGCGGTACGGTACCTGAAAGCACCGTTTCTTCTTTTTCAACCGGAAGACTTTCGCCAGTTAAAGCGCTCTCATCAACCTTTAAGCTGGCACATTCCAGAATTCTGCCATCTGCCGGAATTTGATCTCCGGCTTCTAATATCACTTCATCCCCTACCGTAATCTCTCTGGATGGAATTTTTTCAATTCTTCCATCCCGCAGAACTTTCGCCATCGGAGAAGACAGTTGTTTTAAGCTGGCAAGAGACTGCTCTGCTTTTGTCGTCTGAACCGTCCCCAGAACAGCATTCATGGTAATTACAATAAAAATTACCGCCGAACTCTCCACATCTCCCAAGAAACCGGAAACTATTGCAGCTAAAATCAGAATAATGACCAGAAAATCCTTGTACTGTTCCAAAAAAATCCGAAAAATACTCTTCTTTTTTCCTTCCACCAGCTCATTCGCTCCATATTGTTCCTGATGCTGGCGTACTTGCTGTTTTGTCAGTGGTTCCAAAGATCCGTTTAACTGTTCCCTTACTTCATTTTTTGTCTGTTGATAAAATGTTTTCATAGGCATATTCTCCTTTTTATGCTCTGACTTCATTATACCCGAAAAAAACCTCGTGTCATCACGTTTTTACAAAAATCCTTTGCACATCATGTGCATCCCTTGGAGTGTTTTATGATATAGGAAAGTGAGAACTTTCCTATATCATAAAAAAGACTTTTACTGTACTACTTCGTACAGTAAAAGTCTTGCTATTTCATCACGATACGGGCAAAATATCTGCCGGGGTTGACGACATCGTAAACGCTTACAGCGTCAGCTACTCCCTTTTACAAAATATATACCGGATTTTCACAATTCCCGGTTCTTTTCTCAATGAGCGTGCGGGGATTCGAACCCCGGACAACTTGATTAAAAATCAGTCCTTCAAATTCCTCACGCATCCTATTAAATGCTACATTCCTTACCAGTTGATGGAACATCCGCTTTTTGTATACTATCACACTACTATACAAAATGCAAGATAAAAATTTTAAAAGACTCATTTTTTGTACTATATAAAATACATCTCGACATTACCCTCCCCCTATTATTTTATACTAGATAGTGTATTTCAAACAAAAGAAGGGAGAAAATTTTATGAAAACTTGGAAACTAGTATCTGGTATTTTGTCTATCATCTTATTTGTATTTGTAACTTTCCAATCCTGTGCCGTCGGCGTTGCGAATACCCTCGAATCCAATGGGGAAGTCGGAGGAACAGCAGGAACCATTGTTGCTATCATGATGTTAGCGGGCGGAATCGTTTCAATTGCTACGCGAAACAAAACATCAAACGGCGGAAATATCGCTATGATCGTTTTATTTGGAATCGCTGTATTTTTTGGATTTCTTTTGGCCGATGGTTATACAGATTTATATATTTGGTCCGGATGGTGTTTAGTTAACGTTATTACGTCTATTGTATCCATGAAAAAAAATAAATAGAATGAAACGGGGATGCTTATTTTGAACTGCTCCCCGTCTTTTTTTACTTTCTGCTTGAAAACAACATTAGTGCTATGGTAGGTCGACGGTTGTTTTATTTTTTAATTTCTGATAGACATCTTAAATAATTCCCTCTGTTTTTCTTTATACAACTGTCAAATACTTCGTTGGCACCCAACTATTGAGCTGCCTGATCAGCGCTTCCTGCTTGTCCATTCGCTTTTCCAGCGAACGAATGTCTTTTCGGTGTTCTGCAAAGCGAACTTCTATTTCATTCTCTTCCATGATTCTTCCTTTCCCGAAATATTTTATTGCATAAAAATAAGACCTCTTTGGGTCTTGCTCTAATTTCCATGTTGTTCTCCTCTTTGAATACTATAGATAGATTGTTGGACAGTTAAATCCTGATATAACTAAAAATAAAAGAGCAATTGCTTTTCAGATCATAAATCTGCTTTACAATAGCTCTTTTAAAATTACTTTTTATGTTTTTTCACTTTTCTAAGCTTTTTCATAGCTTTTTTTAAGTTTGCATTCGATTTATCTATTGATTTTTGTTTTACCGTATTACTATATAGCAATTTTTTAGAACTTTTTAATTTCTTTTGCATATATCTCCATGTTTTTTTGCTATATCTTTTTGATTTTAATTTGGAAGCCTTATTTATTGTTTTATAAAGTGAATTAGTCTTTAAACGAATCTTACCAGAAATAGGTTTTAACTGGCTTTTATACTTTATTTCAACAGATAAAATCTTTGCTAATTGTGTAGCTCCTTTCGGTGTAAAATGCATATTATCTTTTACATACATCGTACGCGCTTGTTTTTTCCCAACTAAATTAAAGTAGTCTGCTGATTTTTTTCCTAAATCTAACAATGGAACCTTATATTTTTTTCCAACAGATATCATAGCAGTTCTATATTGTGGAACATACGGTGCATATTTCCCTGATGTATTCACCGGCGGCGTAATTAATACCGGTATTGCCTTTTTGCTCCGTATTTTTTTTATGTAATCAATAAGATACGTCTGATATTCAGATACAGTAGAACCTGTCCACCATTGAGTATATACTTCATTATGGCCAAGCTGAATAAAAACATAATCTCCCTTTTTTAATTTCTTCTGGATTGACTGAAACATTCCATATTCATCATAAATTGCAACACTCGCTCCGTTTTTTGCCCAATTTTCAATAGATATTTCCGGCATGTTATACCTTACAACATCCACATAATCGGATGCACCTTTTACATGAACTGTTTTCTTTTTAGATGGATATTTGAAATATTTATACAGCATTTGTCCCCATCCATTTTGGTACCTATTTCCTTCATAAGAATGAGCAATTGAGTCACCCATAATATAAATTGTAGGTTTACTCTTTGCATACAAATTATATCTGGGAATGAAGCATGCAATCAATACCATACTTAAAAAAATAGGCATTATTTTTTTAAACTTTCTTTTTTTCATATTAAATAATATCCTCCTATTATTTTTAAGTATATCATTCTCATTCTATTTTGTCTATGTTACAACTGAATAATTAAAAAGCGAGGACAGGCTCTTTTTTGTTATATTTGAATCACCACAAAACAAAAATACAGAAAGGAGCATCCTCGCATAGCAAGTATAACACAAGATATGAGGTATCGTCTATCTCTAATTAAATACGCTGAGAAATATGGAGTCACCAAAGCTGCCATCAAATACAAGACCAATCGGCAATATATCTACCGGTGGAAACGCCGTTATGACGGCTCTATCGAATCTCTGCGTAACCGCTCCATTACCGGCTTATACCGTTTTCTGCGCAAACTGGTCCTATGTCAAGAAAAAGTACAAATTAAATGTAACCAATTTTCTCTGTTCTGAGCGAAGTTTAACTTGCTATTTTTACTGCATTCTCCTCAATGTTTTTAAGATATTCTTCCTCATTTTCATTTAGAGACAAATATCCACAATGACTGTGAATGCGTATGGTATTGTAAAATGTTTCGATGTATTCAAAAATCAATTTATGTGCATGTGCATAATTAAAGATTTTAAACCGGTTGATCCATTCTCTCTTCAAGAGTGCATGGAAAGATTCTATACAGGCGTTATCCCATGGATATGCTTTGCTTTTTCAACACATTCCACTACGTGGGATGCCTCCAGCATCTTACTCAACACCCAGGAAATGATTTTTCTTGAATACAGATCCATCACACTGGTAAGATACACAAATCCTTCAAATGTTCAAATATACGTGATATCCGAGCACCAGACAGCATCTGGCTGA
>NZ_BAAJCL010000014.1:22693-56411 GCF_057535655.1 Anaerostipes stercorihominis
ATCCAATGGGTTTTGATTCCCATTTGACGCATGTAATTTCCCATGTTTTTTTCAGAGACACGTTCTCCGGCTTTTCGCAATTCTGCAGTAATTTTAGGAGCACCGTAGTTTTGATGGGATTCTTCGTAGATCTTTTGAATTTTTTCTTTTAAAACTGCACGGCGAACAGACGTGTCCGAAGGAACCCGTTTCTTCCATGCATTGTAACCCGAACGTGAAATGCCTGATTTTTTCAGTATTCCGCTGACAGAAACCTGACGTTTCACGGGCAGGAATTTGATTTCTTTCACGTACTCAGAAGCAGCCGTGTAAAGAGCTTGTGTCAGTTTCCCAGAATAGCGATTGCTTTTTTTAACACTTCAAGAGCGTCCTTCGTATCTCGTAATTCACGCTGCAATCTGGCAATCTCTTTCGCTTCCTCACTTGCATAATTTCCGGAACCACGGGTAGGAACCTCTCCTTTATGTTCCTTTGCTGCTTTCATCCAGTTCTTCAGTGCAGATTCGCTGACTCCAAGATTCTCAGAAGCCTTGCGAAGTGGCAGTTCCGGATGATCCAAGCGATACTGTACTGCATCCTCTTTAAACTGTTGGGAATATTTTGTACCTTTTGCCATAGCTATTCTCCTCCTTGATCTATGACTATCATATACGATTTATTGAAAATGGTCATGTTTATTTTGTACTATTTATATTTTAACACCAAAGAGTAAAAACGGATATCGAACACTTCTCATTCCTGATAAAACCTTCCCGGCAATTAAACAATACATAGAATCCAGAAAAAAGAATGGGCGCACATATCTTTTTGTTACACGAACCGACGCACCAATGACAAAAAACTCTTATCGCAGGATGTGGGAAAGAATCTTATCTGCCATGAATGATGTCTCTGATTCCCCGATTACCGGTCTGACAGCTCATGTATTCCGTCACAATTACTGTACGAGTCTATGCTATCAGATTCCTAAAATCTCGATTAAGATGGTAGCAAAGCTCATGGGTGATACCGAAGCCGTTGTTCTCAATGTATACAATCATTTGATGATGGAAAAAGAGGACTATGAAAATGCGGTAAATGCTGCCGTAAATATGGAATAAAAATGGAACATTCACTTGTCATGGAACATAAATGGAATATAAAAATCGCATAGTTTCAAGAAGAATAGAAAGAGTTGATAAGATAGTTTTCAGAATTATAAAAGCGCCAGAACCCGCATAAATGCAAGAAAAGCACGGTATTTAGCCATTTGGCAACCGTGCTTTTTAAAGTGAGCGTGCGGGGATTCGAACCCCAGACAACTTGATTAAAAGTCAAGTGCTCTACCACCTGAGCTACACACCCATAAAACTGGGGTAGCTGGATTCGAACCAGCGCGTGCAGGAGTCAGAATCCTGTGCCTTACCGCTTGGCGATACCCCATTGCTTGACAGCTCGTTAATATTACCATGACTTTCAGACATATGTCAACACATTTTTTCATTTTTTTCAAATATTTCTCAATAATCTGATTTTAAATACTGTCCGTCCCATAGTTTCTCATCAATTTCTTTTTGTGTTTGGAACAAAAGTTTCCCTTTCTCTCCGCCCTGCGTTTTTTGATCCCGATCCTCACTTTTCCCTATAAAAATCTCTGTAATTGTAATTTCACCGATTTTTTTTCCTTCAACATCATAGACAACCGCTGTCTCACCGACCTTATGTTCTCCCACAACAAATTCTGCCTGAATTTCTCCTCCGCCTGAATTTAATGGATAAATTTGATCAATATAGGAAAAATTCCCTTTCCCATCGTGTAGCTGGTAAATTCGTTTTTTCGCTTTTTCATATTCTTGCGATGTTTCTTCTTTTCTGAAATATTTAAAAAAATTCAAAGTCTTTTTCCTTTCCCACAGCCTATTTCATAAATCATTGAATCAATTATATCATTCCCTCTCTGAAAAATAAATATATTTTGCATATTGACAAGACAGAATCATTTATGATAGATTGTCATTAATGTAAATAATCAAAATACATTGACAAGGAGTAGTAAAATATTTCAGACATTCAGAGAGTTGCTGGCTGGTGTGAAGCAACTGTTCACGATATTTGAACTCGCCTTTGAGTAGCATGCTGAACTGACAGTAGGTATTGCCGGGTCCAACCGTTACATTGGAAAGATATCGGTCTTTTTGACCCGTATTGATTTGAGTGTGTGCTTCCGAGGGAAGCGCAAAATAGAGTGGTACCACGGAATTTTCTTCGTCTCTATCCTGTTTCTTTCAGGAATAGATGCGGAGTTTTTTTATTCTATGGAAAAACGCCATTGTTTCCATGAAAAAACAAAACTGCAGCCTTAACATTAAATTTTGAAAGGAGATTTATAAAATGATGAACCACAACAAATATGAAAGACAATATTTTATGCCACCTACACCTTCTTTAGACTGGGCTAAAAAAGAATATATCACCAAAGCTCCAACCTGGTGCAGCGTCGATCTTCGAGACGGCAATCAAGCTCTGATTATCCCCATGAGTCTGGATGAAAAAATCGAATTCTTTCAGCATTTAACAGCCGTTGGGTTTAAAGAAATTGAAGTCGGCTTTCCCGCAGCGTCCGAAACTGAATATACCTTCTTACGCACATTGATCGAACAAAATCTGATTCCAGATGATGTGACGATTCAAGTCTTAACGCAGGCAAGAGAACACATCATCAAAAAGACATTTCAGGCCTTGGAAGGTGCAAAAAAAGCCATTGTTCATGTTTATAATTCCACTTCTGTGGCGCAAAGAGAACAAGTTTTTAAAAAATCAAAAGAAGAAATTATGCAGATTGCTACAGACGGAGCAAAATTATTAAAACGTCTGGCAGATGAAACCGAAGGCAACTTCTTATTTGAATATTCTCCGGAAAGTTTTACCGGAACAGAGGTGGATTATGCATTGGATGTCTGCAATGCTGTTTTAGACATCTGGAAACCTCGCCCGGACTGGAAGGTTATTATCAATCTTCCGGTAACCGTGCAGCTTTCCATGCCGCATGTTTACGCCAGTCAGATTGAATATATGAGCAAACATATGAAATACCGCGAAAATGTTGTTTTATCACTGCATCCTCACAATGACAGGGGCTGCGGGGTCGCTGATACGGAACTTGCGCTGCTCGCCGGAGCCGACCGAGTGGAAGGTACATTATTTGGAAACGGAGAACGAACCGGTAATGTTGATATCATCACTTTAGCACTCAACATGTATACCCATGGTGTGGATCCAAAACTTGATTTTTCCGACCTTCCGACGCTGACCAATGCCTACGAGCGTTTAACTCGAATGTCTGTGTATGAACGCCAGCCTTATTCCGGCAAACTTGTCTTTGCAGCTTTCTCCGGTTCTCACCAGGATGCAATTGCAAAAGGAATGCACTGGAGAGATGATCAGCATCCGGAACATTGGGATATTCCATATCTCCCAATCGATCCGAAGGATATTGGCCGCGAATATGAAAGCGACGTCATCCGCATCAACAGTCAGTCTGGAAAAGGCGGCATCAGCTATGTTCTGGAAGAAAATTTTGGTTTCCATATTCCCGGAAAAATGCGCGAGGATGTGGGTTATACGGTAAAAGATGTTTCAGATAAACGTCATCAGGAATTGGTTCCACGAGATATTTTAAAAGTCTTTAAACAGGTTTATGTCAACATTGAAAATCCATGCCGTTTAAAAGAAGTTCACTTCGTTCAAAAAGACGGGGGAATCGAAGCAGAAATTTCTCTTGATAAAGGAGGTGTTCCAAAATTATATCACGGAACAGGAAATGGACGTTTAGATGCCGTGAGCAATGCATTAAAACGTCACAGTGATATGAATTATTCCATTGTAACTTATCAGGAACATGCTTTGAATGTCGGTTCAAACTCTCAAGCATGTGCCTACGTTGCTGTTCAGGAACCAAATGGCAAGATCACTTGGGGCGCCGGAATTCACGAAGATATTATAACCGCTTCTGTACTTGCTTTAATCAGCGCAGTTAACCGTTTAGATATTTAATAGAGAAAAAATATTATACGTGCCGGATCGGACGCCAAGTACCCAATCCGGTACGTATTTTCTCTTTTCAAAACTTATGCTTCTAAAATTTCAACGCCTTCCTCCAAAAGAACAAAATATTTTTCTCCCAGTTCTGTAATCTGTGCTTTTCCAGATGAAATTTCTATCAATTTCTCCTTCACAGCTTCCGTTTGATTTTCTTCCACAATCATATGAAACACAACTTCTTGCGTATAATCAATTCCGATCAGCGGAATTTGTTCTGTCGCCGCCCAATATTGAATTTTTCCAGATACTGTATAGTCACAGGCTATCAAAAGTTCCTGTCCCAGACACTTTTCAACAACCCTGCTATTTCGAATCCCCTCCTGGGCGCTTTTTGTATAAGCACGAATCAACCCTCCGGTTCCAAGCAGGGTCCCGCCAAAATATCTTGTCACAACTACCACGATATGAAAAAGATTTTCTCCCTGAATTACTTCAAGAATCGGCTTTCCCGCTGTCCCGCTGGGTTCTCCATCATCACTGCACCGTTCCACAGGCTGAATGGTTCCTAAACGGTATGCCCAGCAATGATGCCTGGCATCCCAATATTGTTTCCTGATTTTTTCAATAAACTCCTGTGCCTCCTCTTCTGTATTTACAGCCGCCGTATGAGCGATGAATCTGGATTTTTTTTCTACGATTTCTCCTTCCCCGGGATCGTATAAAATCTTATATTTCTGACTGGTCATTTTTCTCCTCCCTGCTTATAATCTCGTCCAATGACTCTGCAAAAGAAACCGGTGTGACTTTGTTGCGTATCAGACTTTGTATCACCCGATCTGCAAGCTGCATCGAAGTTGACAATCTTGGAACTGCATCCCACTCTACAACATCCGAACCTTCCTGACGCTTTTCTACCGCAACTCCATAGGTTCCTTTTTCCTGATCTTCCATCAAATAGTAGGATACTACAATTTCTCTTTGTTTGTCATCTAAAAATCTTTGTTTTCCTGTTAACTTTCCTTTCATTCTTCTTTCCTTTCTGCAATATTGTTCTCTCAGGTTGGTTTACTTGAACTTTTTTATTTGCTATAATACCCCTTAGGAGGTTTCTTATGAAATATACCAAACAAAACATTCAGAAGAAGAGAGCTGAGCTGTCCTCTGATAAAATCCGGAGAAATACGTCTCTCTCTCTTTTTCTTATAAAATACACATTGATCATCTCCATTGCCCTGATTGTTGCTGCATTTGGTCTTGGAGTTGGATTTGTGCGCGGGATTTTAAAAACGACCCCCAAGATTACAAAAGATTCTGTACATTCCAAAGGTTATATCACAACGATCTATGATAATCAGGGAAACACGATAAAGACTCTTTCAGACCACGATTCCAATCGAATCTACACACCTCTGTCCGATATACCGGAAGATCTTCAGCATGCATTCATTGCGATTGAAGACGAACGTTTTTACAGCCACAATGGAATTGATCTTTACGGCATTCTCCGAGCAACCTTCCTTGGTATAAAGAATAAATCCTTGGACCAAGGGGGAAGTACCATCACACAGCAGCTCATTAAAAATAATATCTTGGGAATACAGCCGGAAAAGACAACGATTGAGCGAATTGAACGCAAAATCAAAGAACAGTCTCTGGCTCTTGAACTTGAGAAAAAAGCTTCCAAACAGTTTATTCTGGAAGAATATTTAAATGCAATCAATCTAGGAGAAGGCACGCTGGGTGTACAGACTGCCTCACAGAAGTATTTTAACAAGGATGTATCGGACCTTACGCTGTCAGAATGCGCCGTTCTTGCAAGTATTACCCAAAATCCGACGCGTCTGAATCCAATCACTCACCCCGGACGCAATGCTTCCAGAAGATTGACTGTTTTACAAAATATGTTAGAACAACATTATATCACAAAAAAAGAATACAAAGAAGCTATAAGTGACAATGTATATACCAGAATTAAAAAAAATGCAGCCAAAACATCCAATCAGAAAAAAGCAAATACCTATTTTGAAGATGCTCTGATTCTTGAGGTTGTCAAAGATCTGAAAAATCAGCTGGGATATGATGAGACCAAAGCTTACAATGCAATTTACAGCGGCGGTTTGAAAATTTACTCAACTCAGGACAGCGAAATACAAAAAATTGCCGATCAGACAGCCAATAATCCTTCAAATTACCCAAAGAACACAGAGGTTGCTTTAACGTATACTCTAACGGTGCGCAATGCCGACGGCTCTGATGTTACCTATTCAGAAAACAATGTTCTAAGCTATATGAAAGAGCACAACCTTGGAAACCGTTTAATTTTTTCCAACGAATCTGATGCGAAAGAAGTTACACTAAAATTTAAAGATTCCATAAAAAGAACCGGGGCAACAATTATCGGAGAATTTTTTCAAACCTCTATCCAGCCTCAGATTTCCATTACTGTCATGAATCAATCAGACGGCAGTGTGGAAGCATTGGTTGGCGGCCGCGGCACCAAATATTCCAGTCTCACCTTAAACCGTGCTACATCCACCACGAGACAGCCCGGATCGACATTTAAAGTCCTGTCCGCCTTTCTTCCTGCACTGGATCATGACGGCATGACACTGGCTACAGTTTACGATGATGCACCATACAATTATCTGGACACAAATCGTCCAATCCGCAACTATTACAAAAACTATCGGGGCTATTCCACCCTACGGTCTGCAATTACGGATTCTATGAATGTGGTAGCAGCAAAAACAATTGCGGATGTAACTCCAAAAACAGCCTTTGAGTATTTGACCAACCTTGGTTTTACAACATTAGTGTCCAGTCAGTCTTCCTTTGAAGGCGCTACTTACTCAGATCTTAATCAGTCTCTGGCTCTAGGAGGTCTGACCTACGGTGTTACCAATCTGGAGCTTACCAATGCATACGCTTCCATTGCCAACGGAGGAACCTATCATTCTCCAAAACTTTACACACGCGTTGTGGATCAAAATGGGAATGTTTTACTGAACAACCCTACCACCCAGAAGCGGGTTATGAAAGAAAGCACTGCCTTCCTTCTTACCAGTGCTATGGAAGATGTAATTTCCAAAGGAACCGGAAAAGATGCAAAGCTTTCCTCATCCATTCCGGCTGCCGGAAAATCCGGCACAACAACCAACAACTATGACTACTGGTTTACAGGATACACTCCATATCACACAGTCTCCGTATGGATGGGCTATGATTTAAACACAAACTTCAAATCAGAAAATACTCACAAAAAAATCTGGGCTGAAATTATGAATCAAACCATTAAGAAAAAGCGCGAAAAAAAGACGAGCTTCCCTCGTCCATCGAATATTGTCAAAGCAAAGATATGTAAGAAATCCGGAAAGCTTGCAATTCCCGGCGTCTGTGATCATGACCCCAGAGGCAGCATGGTTGTAACAGAATATTTTGAAAAAGGTACCGTTCCTGCCCAAACCTGCGATACGCATGTTGCCATCGAGCTTTGTAAGACTTCCAAGCAGCCAGTCAATGAAAATTGCCCAAAGAAAAACCGAATAAAAAAAGTTTACATTGTCCGCAAGAAAAACAGCCGCGGAACAACTCAAGATACTCCGTATCTGCTGCCGAAAAAATATCAGTCGTCTCTATGTGCCAGCCATTAATCTAGTCTTTCTCTTTCTTAAATCCAAACCACCAAAAGGAAAACAAAACAGGGCTTCTGCTTATCAGCAGAAGCCCTGTTTTGCTTTACACATTTTTATAAAAATGAACCGTTCTTTCATTTAATATATTTTTGAAAAAATTCTTCCTCACAAATCGGCTTGTCCAGATAATATCCCTGAATCACATCACAGGACATTGCCCGCATCTCATCCTTATTTTCTGCCGTCTCTACTCCTTCTGCCACACAAGTAATCCCAAGCTTTTTGCAAGTATGAATGACACCTTCTACTACAATTTTTGCCCGGCGGTCTTTAAAAAGATCCGCGACAATCCTGCGGTCTAATTTTAAAGATGTAAGCTCCAGCGTGTACAGCATATAAATATTACTGTACTCTGCGCCAAAGTCATCCAAAGCAATCCGATATCCATCCCGCCGAAAACAGCTTATCACATTGCTCAAACTTCCACTGTCTGTAGAACCAACACTTTCCGTCACCTCAATTTCAATCAGATTCTTCGGAATTAAAAATTCTTCTGTAATCTCATTTGTTTCCTTCAAAATATTAGATTCCAAAATGGTAACCCTGGAATAATTCACAGAAATCGGAAATGGTTTCCATCCCTGATCCATCCACTGCCGCATCATACGACACACTTCCCGGAGAATAAATAAGTCCATATGGCGAATTAATCCTGCTTTTTCAATTGCCCGCAAAAATCTTGCCGGCGCAATCATTCCATTTTCCGAATCCTGATAGCGAATCAAGGCCTCCGCCCCGCAGATTTCGCCGGTTCTGGCATCTGCCTTAGGCTGTAAATAAGCCAAAAAATCTCGATTCTCCATTGATTGCTGAATATCTGAAAATATTTTCCGTATGATAATCAAAAGATGCCCTCTTCTTCCGCTTTTGGTTCAACTCCAATAAAATTTTTTCTTCTGCCTGTTCCTGAAGACGCTCTAAGGAAATGACATTTTGTTCCCATGCTTCGCTGCTTACCACCTGCATCGGATAGGACATTTGAATTTGATGTACTAGTTCCTTTGATTTCTCCTGTAACTTTTCATATGAAAAGTTCGAACAAAGTGCAAGAAACCCAGCTCCGCTAATTCGATAACTTCTTTCTTTTCCAAATAATTTCTTCAGAAGATCTGCCACAAAGATCAAAAGAGCGTCTCCCTGACTTCTTCCATATTGATAATTATATTCTTTCAAATCCACAATATGAACAGTCACCACTCCCATAGACTCATAAAAATCTTCATCAATCAATCCCAGCATTTCCATATAACTATCGTAATTTTGAATCCCAGTTTTACGATCAATATTCCAGCTTTGAGATTCTCTTTGCAAAAGATTTTCATGAGCGCCTATTTTTACTGCTTCATCCAAGTTGCGAATACTTCCTGCGAAGATGTCTGGATTTCCTTCAGAATCTCTTAACATCCTTCCTTTGCACAGGAGATGAACCCATTGGTCCTCCACATTCTTTGCCCGATATTGTATTGCATGGCGCTCAGCTTTTCCATCGGCAATATCCTGATTGCTTCTTAAAAATCCCATCACATCATCCGGATGAATTTTTTCTCCCCAAAACGCCGCTGCATTTTTTAAAATCTGTCTCGGAAGCCCAAAATCCCGAACCATATTTTTAGAATACATAAATTCTCCTGTTTTTAGATTTCCCACAAATCCATACTCATCCATTCCTTCTGTAATTGCCTCAAACAGATGGTCTTTATTATATTGAAACCGTACTGCGCTATCTTCTTTTTGCATTTCCTCATACAGCTTTCTCTTTCCCATCATAATGTGATAATCCCGTTTTTGAATATACATTTGAGAATCTGCAATGGACAATACGTCCGATACTGTCATACGATCTCCTGCATAAATTTTAGCAAGTCCATAGCTGAATGTGACTTTATAATTCATTCCATGAGCTCTTCGCTTTTTCTCCAATGTTTTCAGCATCTGTTTCATCCATTGGTCTACTTCGTCCAGACTGCGGTCTGCAAATACCACAATAAATTCATCTCCGCTTAATCGAAATACGAAATCTGTCTCATCAAGATGCTCCTTTATATTCTGCGCGGCAAAAACAAGAAGTCTGTCACCTTCCATATGACCAAAGGTATCATTCACCCATTTCAGCCCATTGATATCATATAGTGCAACAATTAAATTTTCCTCCCCCGTCAATGCCTCCAGCATCTGCTCTAAATGCTGTTTTCCGGCACTTCGATTGTAAATTCCGGTCAATTCATCCCTCATTGCTTTTTGGGATAAACGTACATTCTCTGTGATATCTACAGAATTTTGGACATGATAAAGACGTCCGTTCCACTTCTTCAAAACATCATAATTCAGAAAAGTCCGCCCGGTTTTACTATTTTCTTCTTTCCATATACTGGATTGTCCAATTTCCATTTTTTGTAGCTTTTGAATTTTACAAAACTCGCATCGACCTTTCTGTCCTTCTTGAAGAGCTTCCCAACAAGTTCGTCCTTCGGCATCTTCCATATGAAATGTCTTTTTCATATAGTCATTCATATATACGATCTTATCGGTTTCTATATCTGTTATGTAAATATTGGAATTTATTTTATTTAAGACATCCTTATAAAATTCAATATCAAATTCAAGCTGCATGAAAGTTCCTCCATTTTCTATCCTTAATTTAGTATATCATTTTTTCTGTAAATAGAGTAGAACAAAATCACCGGAAGTGCCAAAAGGCACATTCCGGGATAGTAAGTGATCGCCAAGGTCCGGGCAGGCTCGGACCTTGGCTCATCCCTATCACAAAAAGAGGTTTCTTTGATTTATGATCGCAGAAACCTCTTTGCTATATAAAAGCGGAAACCCGCTGGATTGTTATTGTTTCATTTTCGGCTGAAAAATAAGAGAGGCTAAGTAAGAGAAAATCAATGCTGCCGAAGTGCCGACCGCAGCAGCAGTAAAACCACCTTCAAACAGACCTAAAAACCCATGCTGGTCTACCGCCTCTTTCATTCCCTTCCACAAACTAAATCCAAATCCTGACAACGGAACTGTTGCTCCGCATCCGCCAAAATGTTCAATCTTCTGGTAAATTCCCAAAGCCCCTAAAATCACTCCGCTTACCACAAGAAGTACCATAATTCTTCCAGGCTGAAGCTTCGTATAATCCATAAGCAGCTGAACAATCATACATATTAATCCACCCACCACAAAAGCTTTTATATATTCCATGAACCTTCCTCCTTTTCCAACAGTACTGCGTGCGCAATTCCGGTTACACTTTCCCCCTCATTAAAGCTGGTTTTGGACATCAGTGCTCCGGTAGGAATAAAGAGCACGCGTTTCCATGTTCCCTCCAAGATCTTTTTCGTGATCATAGAAGCCAGCACTATAGCGCTGCATGCACAACCCGAACCTCCGGAATGGGTATCCTGCGTTTCATTTTCATAAATTTCTAATCCACAGTCCCCGTGAACACCGGAAATATCATATCCGTTATTATTTAACAGTTTTATTAAAATCTGTTTCCCAACTTCTCCAAGATCTCCTGTATAAATTGCATCGTAATCCTTTGGCTGTGTGCCATAATCCTGAAAATGCTGATACAGGACCTGTGCGGCGGCAGGCGCCATGCATGCCCCCATATTCATGGGATCTTTCATTCCGTAATCTACAATCTTTCCGGTTGTAATTCCCCGCACGCGAATGGGTCCCGCTGTTTTGGATACAACAAAACCTCCTGACCCGGTAACGGTCCATGTTGCTGATAAAGGACGCTGATTTCCATATTCCAACGGAAAACGGAACTGCTTCTCCGCGCTTCCGATATGACTTGATGCCACTGCCAAAACATTCTCTGCGAAGCCTCCCGATACAGTGATCGATGCAAGAGACAATGCTTCCCCTATGGTGGAACAGGCTCCAAATAACCCAAATAGCGGCAGATCCAGTTCCTTCAATCCATAGGAGGTCGCTGTATTTTGTTCCAGCAAATCTCCCGCAAAAGCATATCGAATATCCTTTGTGGACAAGTCTGCTTTTTTAATTGCCAGCATCGCTGCCTGTTTCATAAAGCGCCCTTCTGCCATTTCCCATGTATCCTCTCCAAAATAGGGATCTTCAATGATTTGATCCATACGATCCCCAAGAGGTCCTTCTCCTTCCTTCTGCGCGGCAACAGAAGACCATCCCTTTAAATAAACTGGCTTCTCAAATTCGATACTTTGTTTTCCTTTGATTATTTTCATCCCATCCACCCCCATTGTTTGATCATCAGATAAATGACGCCTGCCAGGAAAGAAGAAAAGATTCCATATAAAATTACAGGACCTGCAATGGTAAAAATTTTAACTCCAATCCCGAAAACCTGTCCTTCCTTTTGATACTCAATTGCGGGTGAAGCCACCGAATTGGCAAAGCCGGTAATTGGAACCAGCCCTCCCGCGCCTCCAAATTTTGTAATCTTTCCATAAATATTAAATCCTGTTAAAATAACGCTTAACATCACAAGCTCAATTGTTACAAATAAAAGGGAATCCTTTTTTCCAATTCCCCAATATTTCATCATAAACTGTTTCATCGCCTCACCCAGCAGACAAAAAGCGCCCCCCACAAAGAAAGCTTTGGTACAGTTTAGAATGCTGTTATGTTTTGGCGTAATCTCTTCCACCATCTGGCCATATTCTTGTTTTGTCGGTTCTTTTTTCATGAATTTTGTCCTTTCATTTAAAAATAAAAAATTGAAGATAACATCCTAACATTTTCCCAAATGCAATTGCATAAATAACATAAGGAATTCCGTTTCGGATACTGATTCTCCTGGAAAAAATGGGAAGGCTTTTGAGCGTCTCCGCCAATGCGCCGATCAGGCATCCCACAAAAATACCTCCAAATAATCCAAACACGATTAAGAGTGGATACCCAATGGCAAGATGCCACCGATACAAAAAAACAGCAGTTCCCACGATGCCCCCAAGACTAATACAATTTTCATAGGTTCTCGCAAAGCGAATGGTCTTTGTCAGACCGGCAAGTCTTGGAATTACACCAAGCATACTCAGAAAAGCAAGAAAACTTCCTGCAATAAGCGCTCCAGCACATAATCCGTAAAAAACCAGCATCATGCTACGAATCCACATCCTCTTCCTCCTTTTTCCGATCTGCGTTTATCATCAAAGTATCATTTACATCTCTCTCATATAAACGCATCTGCACTTCAAAAGGCGTAGGATCATCTGTAAGTTTTATTTTCCCTGCATGATTGAAAAAGATCACAATGCCCAATGCAAGACCAGCCGTATAAGAGATATGCAAAAGATTCGGTCCTGTCGGCGCCTTTCCCATAATCAGCTCGTATACGTTATAAAAGAGATCCTCAATTCCAACATCTGTGTTATAACTCATAATGGAAAAACTTGCGCCAAAAAACGCAACCATAATTACAAAAATAATTTTTCCGTAATGCATCCAGATTTTTTCTGACTTCTCTTTCTTATAATAAACAATAAAGTCTTCCGGCCCCATATTTACTACATCCAAGGTTTTATCAATCTCTTTAATTTTTTCCACAATCATAAGAACAGAAAATATTTTTCTCTGATTTCCTTTACTGGAAAATCGATATAACTTGGCATGCTTCACCTGACTTGAGATTTCAGGGTCCGAACAATAGAAAGAAATCACATCTTTCAGCTGTATGCCTGGCTTACTAAGACAAACACTGTCCTCTGCTTTGATATAAACCGTCATCGTCCCATGTCCTTTCCATTACAAATGAACCATTTTCTAGTTTCTGATCATCCCGTTTTGTTAAAAGCAAAAATGCTCCGACAACTAACAGAATTAAAAATGCACAGATCATCCACTGATATTTTCTTTTCACTATTTATCACCTCTCGGTTATTATTTGTAGTTTTCACTATTTCATTCATCAGTTGCAAGAAAAATCATCCGATGTTATAATTTTTCATGACGAACCCAGTTCACGCAAAGGAGATTGACAATGGAACAAGATCAGTTAACCTTATATAAATTAATGATTTTATATTTAATAAAAAAAGTAGATTTTCCCTTGAGTAATTCTCAGATTTCAGAATTCGTTCTGGAGAAAGGCTACACCAATTATTTTACTCTCCAGCGAGCTGTTCACGAATTAGAGGAAGAAGATATGCTTCGAGTGAAACAAATTCGAAATATGAGCCACTACGCCCTCAGCGAGGAAGGCATTGAGGCAATTGAAATGTTTGAGTATCAGATCCCCAATTCTATCAAAGATGATATTTTTCAATTTTTAGAGGAAAAAGAATATGAGCTGCGCAAAGAAGCCAGTGTGGAAGCTGATTTTTTCCCTGCAAAAGGAGATGAATATATGGTCAGTCTTAAAATCAGAGAAAAAGAAAACCCGCTCCTTGAACTCAACCTTAATGTTGTGTCCAGAGAACAGGCTGTTTATATTTGCGACCACTGGAATCAAAAGCATTCCGATGTTTACTCTCTGCTCATAGAAAAACTGCTATTTGATGAACCCTAAGTTTTCATCTTCCCGATGCAAAACCATAGTCTCCATAAACTCCCAAATTTCTTCTCTTCCTTGTTTTGAAAGAGCAGAGAACGGAAAAATCGGACTCTCTTTATCCATCTGAAGCTCTGTGCGAATTTCTTTCAAATGTTTCGGCACCTGGCTTCTTTTTAATTTATCCAACTTTGTTGCAATAATCACCGGATGATACCCATTATACAAAATCCAATCATACATCATGACATCGTTCTTGGAAGGTTTATGCCGGATATCAATCAGTAAAAATACCATCCGAAGCTGCCTTGATGTCTGAAGATAATTTTCGATCATATGTCCCCACTGCTCTTTGACCGACTCCGCTATTTTTGCAAATCCATATCCAGGCAGATCAACATAATAAAATGCATCATTGATATTATAATAATTAATGGTTTGTGTTTTTCCCGGCTGTGCTGAGGTTCTCGCATAAGACTTCCGGTTCATCAGCGCATTAATCAGCGAAGATTTTCCAACATTGGACTTTCCTGCAAATGCAATCTCCGGAAGTTTATGATCCGGGAGCTTACTTGTAATACCACAGACAGTCTCTAAATTTACACTCTTTATAATCATGCTTTACTCCTAACGTAATCAATCTCCAATACGGAATTATTTTACGTTACCGGTTATCACTTGTCAATGGATACATGATGAATCTGTTTTGTATTTTTTGTAATCGGCAAAATCTGATATCCTTCTTTTTTCAATGTTTTAATTAATGAATCCAGCCCCTTCACCGTATTTTTCGCCTCATGAAGATCATGCATCAATACAACGCTGACCTTTTGTCTACGAACATCCTTCAAAATATTTGCATTGAGCTGTTCTGCTGAAACCTGAAAATCAAGGGCATCTCCGCTCAAAGCATTCCAGTCAAAATAAAGCCATCCCTGACGATTAACAAATTGAATATAAGGCATAATATCCTTCACACATTGATTGCTGCTTCCCCCTGGAAAACGGTAAATAAATGGTTTTACCTCTGTCATTTCGTATAAATATTTCTGAAGAGCTTTTAAATCCCTGCCAAAGGCATCCACAGAAGAATAGATCTGATCATAGTTATGACTGTAAGAATGCATTCCCAGCGTATGACCCTCCAATACAATTCTTTGATACATTTTTTTTGCGAATTCTGTTTTTTTCCCAACCACAAAAAATGTGGCTTTCACTTGATTCTTTTTTAAAATATCAAGGATTTTTCCGGTCTGATCCGAAGGACCGTCATCAAATGTCAGATAGACTTTTTTTCCCTGAACCGCACTGCTTTCCAACAGACCGCCTTCTCCTTCCTGCTGACTGGCAATCTTTAATAAATCAGCTCTCTGACTGTTTACCTGCATAAAAAAACCTATTCCCAACAAAAGAATCACCGTATAACCTAATATTTTTTTCTTCATGTTCTCCCTCATTTCCTAAAAAAATGATGTTTCACCAACATAACTACTGTTAGGATATGAAAGAAGCCAAATATTATTCTGGTATCTTTTACTTTAACAAAAAAAGGACAAATCCGGTTCATCTGCTTATAACGAAAAAGCCAAAAGAAATGAAAACAATTTCTTTTGGCTTTTTCATGAATCTGTTTAGAAATATTTTGGGAAGATTTTAAACTTCAAAAATTAAATCACCGTAGCTCGGCATTGGCCAATCCTCTTTTGCAACCAGCATTTCCAATTTATCCGCCGGCTCACGAACCGCATTCATATCTGCAAAAATAATATCATGATAGAAACGAGCCTGCTCTTGGCTTTCCAATCCCTGTGCTTTTGGAAGATCCGTCTCCAGAGTACCAATCGCCGCAAACATTGCTTTTAAGTTTTGTGTAATTTCCTTAAGAAGCGTTTCCTGAACAGAACTGTCAATTCCGATTGCCTTCAGTTCTGATACGCCGTCTGCCAGCTTTTTCTGATATTTCATCACCGCAGGTACAATCTGTTTCTTTGCAATATCCAAAGTAGCCAGAGCCTCAATATTTAATGTCTGAGAATACTGCTCAAATAAAATTTCCACACGAGATTCCAATTCAGCCTTTGTAAAAACGCCAAATTTTTCAAACATTTTCACAGATTTTTCCGTCACCAGCGTCGGAATTGCATCTACCATGGATCTTAGATTCGGAAGTCCCCGTCTTTTTGCTTCCTCTACCCATGCGTTTGCATATCCATCGCCATTGAAAATAATTCTCTGATGCTCTGTCAGCAGCTCTTTTGTCAGCTCATGGGCAGCCATTGCAATATCATCCACATCGCCCTCTATTTTTTCTAACCTTTCACAAATATCCGAAATTACGTCTGCCACAATGGTATTTAATACAACATTGGGATCAGAAATAGACTGTGTAGAACCTACCATACGGAATTCAAATTTATTTCCTGTAAAGGCAAATGGAGAAGTACGGTTGCGATCTGTAGCATCCTTTTCAAACTCCGGAAGAGAATGAACTCCGGATACCAATTTATCTCCATGCTTGGATTTGGTCGCTTCTCCTCTTGTTACCAGCTGTTTTACCACATCTTCCAACTGATCTCCCAGGAAAATAGATATAATTGCAGGAGGCGCTTCATTTGCACCTAGTCTGTGATCATTTCCCGGAGTTGACGCAGACATTCTAAGAAGATCCGCATGCTTATCCACTGCGGTAATGATCGCAGCCAAAAACAATAAGAATTGCTGATTTTCATGAGGGGTTTTCCCCGGATCCAAAAGATTTTTTCCTTCATTGGTTACCATTGACCAGTTGTTATGCTTTCCGGAGCCGTTAATGCCTGCGAATGGTTTTTCATGAAGCAGGCACTTCAATCCATGACGTCTTGCCACACGTCTCATCGTTTCCATTAACAACTGGTTATGATCCGTTGCCACATTATTGGAATTATAAATTGGCGCCAACTCATGCTGTGCCGGTGCAACTTCATTATGCTCTGTCTTTGCGCTAATGCCGAGTTTCCATGTTTCAATATTCAGGTCTTTCATAAACCCTTCAATTCTCGGTTTAATAATTCCAAAATAGTGATCATCCATCTCCTGACCTTTCGGCGGCATTGCCCCAAACAAGGTACGTCCGGTAAAGATTAAATCTTTTCTCTGTTTATATTTTTCCTCATCCACCAGGAAATATTCCTGCTCCGGTCCAACGGAAGTATTTACTTTGGTTACATTTTCATTTCCCAGCAGCCTTAACAGCCGAGTTGCCTGAATGTCAAGAGCCTGCATGGAACGAAGCAGCGGTGTCTTTTTATCCAGTGCCTCACCTGTATAGGAACAAAATGCTGTTGGTATACATAAAATACAGGAATCCGGCGTCTCCTTAATAAAAGCCGGAGATGTACAATCCCACGCTGTATATCCTCTTGCCTCAAACGTTGCCCTCAAACCTCCAGAAGGAAAAGAAGATGCGTCCGGTTCTCCTTTGATCAATTCTTTTCCGGAAAATTCCAATAAAACTTTTCCGTCATCCGTCGGGTTAATAAAAGCATCATGTTTTTCAGCTGTCACCCCAGTTAATGGTTGAAACCAATGCGTGTAATGTGTCGCACCTTTCTCGATCGCCCATTCCTTCATCTCATTTGCGACCACATCCGCAATCGCAGGGTTCAATTCTGTCCCTTCTTCAATGGTTTTTTTCAGATCTTTGTAAACCGCTTTTGGAAGACGTGCTTTCATAACACCGTCATTAAATACATTTGATCCGAAAATTTCTGATACGTTAATTTTTTCCTTCATAGGTTCTTCCTTTCTCTTCTACACATTTCAGACAAAACAAGATGAGCGTTTATAATATAGGAAAGTCAGAACTTTCCTAATATTATAAAAAAGGGGGCGGCAAACAATAATTTATTCATTGTTTGACGCCCTCGTCAGTAACTTCGCTGCATATAGAATACAACGAATTTCTTTTAAAATCAAGATATTTTTTGTATTTTATTTTATACGTTATACATTTTTGACTTTCAAAAGGACATAATTTTTCTTTCCTTTGACTGTTTTGCTCCCTTTCAGTCGGAATTGATACGACGTTCCCACTCTGGCATTCCTCAAGGTATACGTTATGGTTCCACCTTTTTGATAGCTTTTTACCCTCCGATAGTTTCCTCTGCCGCGCTTTACTTCCAGCTGATAGGATTCATATCCCGCCACATTGCCGTATTTCACCTTAACTGTTTTCTTACCGTTTTTTGCCTTTACCTGGCGGACTTTATAGTATTTTCTTCCCTTCGTTCCATTGCGGTAAGGTTTTACCTTAAATTTATAAGAAGCACCGGATCTTACCGTAATCGTCTTAGAAGAAACCTTTCCAACAGTTGTTAATCTTTTATACTTTCCTTTTCCTGCTTTCACATAGATCACATAGCCTTTTGCTTTTTTCTTTTTCTTCCAGGAAAGCTTTATTTTTCTAACAGAGCTTTTCTTGTAGGTAATCGGCTTTTGAACAGATGCCGTATTTTTTTTGCCGACGGCAAACAAATATTTAGAATCATTGGTGTAAAATAAAGTTCCGTCTTCATCCACTGCCGGAGTGCTCATACAATAATTTTTTGTCTCATCCGATGTTGGTTCATAGACCGTATGAAGACGCGCTGATGTTCCGTCCTTTGCCGTATTCACAGCGTATAAACCGCCCGGCATTGTATTGACTGTAATGTATACATTTGACTTGGCAACTATCGGTACGGACTGAGAGTTTTCCGGAAGTTCTATCATGCTGCTGATTTTATATTGGTTGGAAGCTACATTCACAACCGACAAAAAGCCTTTGGAGCCATAATCTCCCACCCTTCCCGAAATATATACCTTTCCGTCTGCATATTCCGGTGAACCTGCCACATATCCGCCGTTTTTTAGAGAAATCGTTGATACAGTTTCCATGGTTCCGTCCTGCTTTACTTTAATTCCATAGAAATTAGCAGATTGATCTGCCAGATAAATGGTATTGCTCGTCCGATTGCAGGCAATACCGCCGCTAAAGTTTCCCAAGAGTTTTTTGCTCCCTGCCTGCCGATACCCCCGTGTTCGATCAAAACTCATCAAATTTCCGGCACTATCAGATATTAAAAGATAATTTCCAAGAACAACCCCCTGATTCCAGTAAAAATTCCCGCTCTTTGATGTGGTAATTTTAGTGATCGATTTTTCTTCATTTTCTTTTGACGGATCATCATCTTTTGTTGTTATCCTATAGTAGCTGCCCGGAGACGACGGACCCCCGGTTCCCACATAAAGTTCCCCATCTGAATACAACAATCTGGAACTGATTTCATGGTCTGCACTTTCACTGATCCAAAGAGATTTTAAAGTCTGAGCATCAAATGCCTGAATTTTTCCACTGTCATAACCAACAAAAATTTTTCCGTCGCCATAGCCAAGATCCGCTATATAATACATTGATTCTGAATACTTGGTTTCTTTTACAATTTTTCCTGTTTTCTTATCAATTTTTACAATTCTCTGACTATGGTTATCTGCTGCATAAATGTAAGAACCGACCATTTTGATTTCAGATAAGGTATCCCATCCGCCTCCGATCTTAACACTCCAGTTTAATTTTGCTTCGCTGCTGTCTTTTGCCGGCTGTACAGTAACTACTTCTGCTCTTGCCACTGTCGGAAATGCCACTGTCATAATCAGTGTCAAAAAAAACGCTGCATACTTCTTTTTTTTCATAAATTTCTCCTTTTTATACTTATTGTGTTATATTTTTCTTCCTTAAAAAAACCATATTTATATTTTACTCTGTTTAATTTTTTTATAAAAACAGGAGTCAGGACCCATAAGAAAACCATATTTGAAATACAGTATTCTAAAGTTACCGGGATGGATGTTCCTAGAACCAACATATACCGTTTCCAGAAAAATCCATCTCCGGCAGCTAAAACCGTCCATACATCCATGACTGCCGAAAACAAAATTCCGGCAAACACTCCGTATAGCATCAAACACAGCCGATGCTGTTCTAATAATTTTTTTTGATTCAGCCATCCGGAAATCCAGCCAATACTCCCCCAGGCAATCATCTGAAACGGCGTCCAAGGTCCCTGCCCAAAGAAAAAATTGGATACAAAAGCCCCAAGAGAGCCACATAAAAATCCTGATTCTCTTCCAAATGCCATCCCGAAAATTATAATCATAGCGCTGACCGGTTTCCACCCCGGTGTCAAGGCAAAAATCGTTCTGGAAACTACAATCAACGCAATCATCACTGCCACAACAACACTTTCTCTAGTCCTTGGCCGACGCTTTTCATATTTCCAATAGTAGGGAATACAGGAAATTGCCGCTAAAACGATCATAAAAAAGTTCACAGACACCTCACTCTCTCCGGCAAAAGAATCCTTTGTTTTTGCTGGCTTGTAATTTTTGCTGATGTTGTGGTATAAAAATAATTATCAGAAAAAAATTCCTCCACATCCGCAATCCCCTCTATTTTTCCATCAAACATCATACCTGCACAATCTGCAAATTCTGCACAAAATTCTAAATCATGCGAAGCCATCAAAATCGTCATTCCCTTTTGAGACAGGTTCTTCAAAAAATGCCCGAACCTTCTGGAATGAATCCGGTCCACCCCTTTTGTCGGCTCATCCAGCAGCAAAATTTCCGGTTTCACCAAAAGCAGCTTCACCAAAGCTGCCATTTGCTTTTGCCCGCCACTTAAATCATAAGGGTGTGTTTTCCTTTCCTTTTCCAGATCGGACATACAAAGCAATTCTTCCAGCAATTGCGGATCCGCCTCAGCCATATCCATTAAATCCTCTTCCAGACAATCTTTCATAAATAAAACAGTCGGGTCTTGTGGAAGATATACGATTTTCCTGGCGCACTCAATCTGACCGTCAAACTTTATGTTTCCGGCAATGCAAGAGAGCAGCGTTGATTTACCGCTTCCATTGGCTCCCACCACCGAAAAAATTTCTCCTTCTCCCAGCTGAAATGACAAATTTTTCAAAACCATATTGGAGTCATATCCTACATATAAGTGAGAAAGCTTCATTATCGGCTGAAAAGGTTTCTTTTTCTCTCTTACAATTTCATATTGGCAGTGCTCTATTTTATCTCTCACTTCTGCCATACAAAACGTGGGCTCTATTTGAAATGTTTGTGACAGCCTGAGAATTTCCGGAAGTGTCTGACACAGTTCCCCGCAATGCTTTGTTAAGTGATGTACGGATTCCCTGACCGTTCCACAGGCTGCAATTTCTCCCTTCTCCATAAACACGCACTGATCTGCCATCTCCATCACATCTTCCAAATCGTGGGAAGAAAAAATGATTGTCATATCAAACTCCTTCTGCAATTTTTGAAGCATCGAAAGAAATTTGCTTTTAGACGCCGAATCCAACTGCGCCGTAGGTTCATCAAGAAGCAGAACCTTGGGATGCATCGCCGTAATTGCCGCAAGATTGACCATTTGTTTTTGCCCCCCCGAAAGTTCCTGTGGCGGACAGTCATAGATCTCCTGCAAATTAAAATAATTGACAATTTCTGCAACGGTCCTTTTCATTTTTTCATAGGATACTCCCAGATTCTCCAATCCAAAAGCAATTTCGTGCCATACGGTGTCCATCACAAGCTGGCTGGACGGATCTTGAAAAAGATAGCCGATTTCTGCCGCAGATTTTCTTCCCTCCAGAGTTTGAATCGGCTTACCTTTGTAAAAAATTTTTCCTTTTCGCTTTCCCACAGGCATCAGTTCCTTTTTTAAATGTCGAAGAAGCGTTGTTTTCCCACTTCCGCTTTTTCCTCCGATGAGAACAAAGTCCCCTTTCCTAATATTAAGAGAAATCTTTTGCAAATTGGATTGATCTGATAACGGATACCGAAATGTCAAATTATCTATTTCAAACATACATACCGCTCCTTCCAACAAAACGGCAGCAGGATTTGAGCCGCCATACATAACATCCACACCACATCCCTCAAAGTTAGAGAATTCCAGATTATCATTGGATAAAAAAAGAATCTGGAATAAAAAGAACTTCTGCTGTAACAATTCAATAGAAATAAAAGCCAGATTTCTGCCATGTGCATAAGGTCTGCCTTGTCCCACGAAAACAAATGAAAATGGGTTCTCTTTCCAACACCGTATCCTCTGGCATTCATAGAATCCAGCTGGTCCACAGACATCTCAAATGCCCATGTTGTCTCCATAGAAAACACATGGACCGCGCGCCTTAGCGGAGATTCCTTTTTCAATTTCTTTCTGACTTCTGTCATTTTTTCCGCCTGCTTTTGGTAACGGGGAACCAGAGCTAATGCCATTGAAAACATCACCCCCAGTTTCGGAAACAGCGTCCCCGAAAGATATACCCAGTGTTCTCGTTGAAAATACCGCTGGAACAGAGAAAAAGCGAAACATACATTCATCAAAAGACATCCGTACCATATTCCATAAAACAAGGCTTCTTTTGTCATCCGGATTTCTCCGTTCTGCCACAGGATCGTTGCTCCCCGCTGTACCAACAAAGGATTGGTCACCGATACAAGAATCGCCAGCAGCAGAAATGGTACAATTTTCTGAAACTTCCTCTCATGATAGAAATACATTCCAATCAAACTTACCGCCTGAATTCCTGTCATCCATGGATGTTTACTTCCGATTACGGTCACAAAAACTGCCAAAAAATAGGACAATATCACAAGAGGATGCATTCTCCGGAAAGCTTTTAAGTACATTTATATGTCTCCCCGAACGCAGGTGTACAGCCATTCGACTCTATCTCCGTCCGATAACAGATAATCTCCGGCAGCAACATTGGGAAACGTTCCATTCACTTTATACATCCAGCCGCTGTTTTTTCCGCAGTCAAATTCATAGAGTCCGTCAATCCCTGAAACATAACCTTTTGAGCTGTCAAAATCCACTCCTGTCTTCTTTAGCACATCCATCACAGTCTCCCCGTCCTGTATTTTGATCGTTTTCCTGTAAATCTCCCCATTGGACGGCACGCGATAATTGGATTGGAGGTCATCTTTATGCTTCAATACCGTTTTACAGCTAATCAAAAAACTACAGTTTTTCTCCTTCGATTCTTTTTTTATCTCCTTGTCAGCCGCATTTGTTTGCTTCTTTTCGGATTGGGTCGTTGTTTTCTTTCTCTTTTTTACAGAACTTGCGTTCTTCTTTTTAGCTGTTTTCTTGGTCTGTGCGGACTTCTCTTCAGAAGACTTCTTTTCTTTTTGTTTTGTCTCTTTGTTCTTCTTAGATTTGTCTTTTAAAGTTTCTTTAGTTATTTTTGCGTTGTCTTTCTGCTGCCCTTTTTCAGAGGAAGTTTCAGCAACATTAAGGTCTGTTTTTTTCGTTTGCTCATTTTCCTGACCATTGGCACAGGCAGTCAATAAAATCGCTAAAACTGCTGTTAATAAACTTATCCTGATTTTTTTCATAAAAAATAGATCCTCCCACTTTTCCATCGGCATAAAAGGATCTACTCTTTTTCAGATACCAGAAGAAAGAGTCTTAAAACCGACTCTTTCTAACATTCCGCAAAATATTTCCTTGGAAATAATGAATCTGTACATCTTGAGAACGACTCCGTCGACCGCAGAGTATATCCTTAGATTATGGCAAGTATTCCGGCTCTGATTCAACGTCTTGGCACCTTCCCGGTTTCCCAGTGGTATGCTTGCCTCAACTCCTCATTACGGCGGCGGGACCGCTCAGGACTTGCACCTGATTCCAATTTCATATCTGATTCAGACAATCCCCGGAAACGTACTTCGCTGATTTCGCTTCCTCCATATATCTGTCAGATAACCATAAAATTATGCTTTTTTCATATGTTAACTATTATTATTCAAAACTTTTCTCTTTCTGTCAATACTTAATTTGTTTTCCCGCCGGGTCCATCCGATAATTTTTTCGATAAATCATCTTCGATACCGGAACAAACCGATATCCTTTCTTTTTTAAATTGCGAATGATCGGTCGAAGCGCTTCCTTTGTGTATTTGGTTCCTGTGTGCATTAAAATAATTCCCCCGGGCTCCAGCGCTTTGTGCTCACAAACTTTATCAATAATCTTTTGTGTTCCAAGATCCATCCAGTCCAGACTGTCCAGTAACCATACAGCTTTCAAAAACTTTCTGCTGATTAAATTTTCCATATAATCTCGATTTTATCATTGAAAATTTCTACTCTATTTATATAGTTTTGGGCTACTTTCTTCTTATCTTTAAAGTCCAATTTCTCAAATACAATCGGTTCAACTTTTTTTCTTACTGTATCTTGATTTTCTAATAATCCTAATAACCCTTTCTTTTTTTGATCCAATTTTTCAATTTCTTCATTTATGTATTTCATTGTTGTCGAAGTAGCTTCACCAATAGCTTGTATTAGGCGATCAATTTTTTCTTCTATTTTCACAATCTGAATTTTCTTTTCCTCATCTGAGAAGTCTCCAACTTCCTCCATTTCCTCCTTATTGGCTGTTTCAATGATCTTTTCTATTTCTTTTTGTACCAATGTTTCGACTTCTTCTATCTCCATTGGAAACCTTTTTATTTCACAACAACCCAAATTTGTATGTCCGGAACACCTCATAAATTTAATCTTTGACTGATCTGACTTTCTAAAATAAGTTCCAATTGTAATAGAATAACCACAATACCCACATTTCGCTAATCCTGTCAGCCATGTATGTTTTCCTGTACCAGAATTTTTGATCTGTCCATTCTTATCTAACTTCCGGTTGCATTTTAACCAAAGCGAACTATCAATCACTCCTGGAATATTTAATAATGAAACGGTTTGATTCGCCGGTTTTGAGTTTGTACGAAATCCTCCATCTGATACATATTGCTTTTTTCCTACAACATGTGCTGCCTTTGTACCATCCCATTCTTCCACAGGGTTACTGAATTTAAAACCTTTCTCCTTCAAATACATATATACTAAAATATCTGCTTTCACATAAACCGGACTGCGAAACAATCTGGATAATGAAATATTATTCCAAACAATCTTTTGATTTGTCTCTACTTTTTGAGCAATGCGCATTTTGGCCAGCTTTCCCAATGACATTTCATCCTTTGCATATTCTTTAAAATTTTCAATCATAATGTGTAAATCACTATCCGGGACTATGGTTGGATGTTTCTTTCCATTAAGATATTCTTCACTATTTTGAAATCCAAAAGGCGCCGGTCCTCCCGGCCATACTCCATTTTTTATTCTTTGATAGTAATTATCTGTGCATCGCTCAACAATCGTTTCCCTTTCCAATTGTGCAAATACCATAATAATAAATAACATTGCACGTCCCATGGGTGTTGCTGTATCAAACTTTTCATTAATTGACACAAATTCTACACCATAGTGTTGTAGGATACTCCAATTTTCTGCAAAATCTAAAATAGATCGGCTAAACCGATCCATTTTATATACAATTATTTTTCTGATTTTACCATTTTTGACCTCCTGGATCATTCTTTGAAAATCAGGGCGTTTTGTATTCTTTCCACTAAAGCCTTTGTCTTTAAAAATCTTATATCCATCTGGTGCATTTGACTCTCTTATTCCAAAATTAATCTGAGTTTCAATTGAAATACTGTCCTTTTTATCTATCGATTGTCTTGCATAAATGGCATCCATATGAAAACTCCCTATTTTGATTTATAATAGATATTATCTTTATGATTCAGTTCACGAATTAAAATCAAGTACCCCTGCCTTCTTTTTTCTTCCATTTCTTTTTTATTCTTATATTTAGGAAAATGATTTTTAACTTCTAATTTGCTCATATTCATCACAATCCTTTCACTTCTTTATTTCATGATATTTCTGTTTTTCCTCTCTTATGACTTTAAATTTTTGTTTTTATATGCCCGTTTAAGGTCGATAGCACAACCGGTTGCTAAGAAAAGAAAACTAACAGTTTTTATATTCTCTTTCTTTTCTTAACAACAGTTTTGTATTATATATAGCCAGGCTTACCATTCCTGTCATATCTAAAAATCTTTGCGTTTAGATCTGCCGATACTGATCGGGAGAGATGCCTGTACAAAACAGCCACACCTAAGTATCATTATACCCCTCAATTCAGGTCATCGCACCAGAGCTGTGCTGCGTCTGGTTTAATGTTCTTCCTTTTATCGCTGGCATCTCACGACGAGTCAAGGCGAGGAATCATTCAGCTCTCTGCTTCGGGAACGTACTATATATAATAATTCAATTGTCAATGTGCGCAAAAAACAATATCGTCCAAAAAAGTGTACTTTTTTAAACCATTAAAATACTATTGATTTTTTACTAATTCTATGATATTTTAAGTATAGAAAACAAGTCCGAAAGAGTACGCATTTTCGGACTACAGCAATGATTATTGGAGGAAAAGTATGAAACAAATCAGAATTATTGTTACTATCTTTTTATTAAGTGTTGGCTGTTTTTCAATGCTGCCAAAAACCACCGTGGATGTTTCGGCTGCAAAAGCTGTCAAAGTCAAAGCGAAATCTAAAAGTACAAAAAGCGGAAAATTTTATATTGTACTTACAGGTTATACAAAAAAGGGAAAAAAAGTTTGGACTCGTAAGTCTGATAAACATATTGGCGCCCAAGTGTCCCAAGTGACATATAAAAAAAGGAAAAATCAAGTTTATCTTTTTGATGGCAAAAAATTGAAAATTTTTCGACTGTCCTCCGGTAAAAAATTAAAACAAATTAAGTTAAAAATCGGTGCCGGTCATTCCTTTGCATTCGATTCCAAAGATAATATATATCTTACCGGTTACTTCTATAATACGGTTTACAAGTTAGATAAAAAAGGGCGTATCCAATGGCGTAAAAACATAAAACATCTTGGTTTAAGTAATGCTTATGGTGCAAAATACAAAAAAGGAATTCTAACCGTTTACTATGAATCTAGTCCACGTGCCGGAGAATTAGATATAAATAAACATTTTTGGATAAAATTTAATTCCAAAAACGGAAAGATAAAAAGTTACCGCAGATAAATAAGATCCTATATGAAAATTCATATAGGATCTTATTTATTATTTCCTCAACTCTTTTGCTTTGTCAAAAAAAGTTGATTTCGGCATGTTACATTGTTTGGCTGCTTCTTTCACACTGATTTTTTTATCTTCCCATAATCGGACAATCTCATAAAAATTATCTGGTACAGCTCTTTTAGGTCTTCCAAATTTTACCCCTCTCGCTTTCGCAGCTGCAATTCCTTCTGCCTGTCTCTGTTTAATATTTTCTCGTTCGGTTTGTGCAACATAAGATAAAATCTGCAACACAATATCTGCAATAAATGTACCCATTAGATTCTTTTCCCTTCGAGTATCCAAAAGAGGCATATCCAGTACCACAATATCCACTTTTTTAACTTTTGTAATAATTCTCCATTGTTCTATAATTTCTTCATAATTCCTTCCCAACCGATCAATTGATTTTACAAACAAAACCGTATCTTCATTCAATCGTTTTAGAAGACGTTGATATGATTTCCGATTAAAATCTTTTCCGGATGATTTATCCATATAAATTTTATTTTTAGAAATCCCCAATTCTTCTAATGCAACCACTTGTCTTGCTTCATTTTGATCCTGACTGGATACACGAATATACCCATATCTTTTTTCCTTTTCGTTATTCATACTCTACCTCCAAAATTAAATAAATTCACAATTCTATTTTGAAGGATTCTCTTTGATACAACATAGTCCAAAAGCATTTTATTAGAATAATTAAAATAACTTCGGTCCCGCCGGGTCCGAAGTTAAAAAAAATTTTTTCTTATTCTATAGTTCTACCTCATTTTCAATTCCTTGGTTTAAACTACTATGCTGTTGTTCTAAACCAATATCTAAATTTTCTAAAATAACAGGATGCTCTAAAGTCGCTGCAACCTCTTCCGAAATTTTATTTCTCGTTTTTTCGACAACATACGTTTTACAAACAGCTTCAAGTGTTTCAAAATTACAATGAAATGGCTTAACAAATTTTTTTGTCATTTGCTCCTCATATATTTTGTCAGCCCGCTCTAGAATGCCTTGCCTCTTACTTCTACAAAAACGAACTTCTTTTTCTAATAGTTTTTTGTAAGCTACATCCTGTATTGCATCAATATCTATTTCCTCATATAACCCTTGTTTTACTGGAATCATTTTTTTAATTTCTAAAACTGCTAATATTCGTTTTACTTTGGTCTTATTTTGAAAAACGAAAATATCATTATCTCTAATTGCTTTTTTATTGATATACTCATATATCAGGTAATTTGTATCTGTTACATTATGCCATTTTCTATGTTTATTTTTAGCTGACGTCAATGGAATAACATATTCCATTCCTTCATTATTTAACAAAATTCCCAAATGTGGTTTATTTTCATAATTACTATTTCTATCAAAAAATACTTCTGTGTCAACTTCATATAATTTTTCTAAATATTCAAGTGAGATTTTTACAAATCTAAAGTTTTCAAAAAACATAGTTTTTATCCTTTGCACAAAAAAAGGGAAGAAACCTTCCCTTTAGACTTTATCGTTGCCCACTTAACGGTAGAGCATCACCATCTTTATCATTGCCCACTTAACGGTAGAGCATCACCATCTTTATCGTTGCCCACTTAACGGTAGAGCATCACCATCTTTATCATTGCTCACTTAACGGTAAAATACACCGCTTTTTATAGGATTATTAAGTCCCCTATATAGACTACAACTTATCTCCTTGTTGTCAGACCTACATATCCTTAGATATGTCTTTTCCTAATCCGAAAGATATTCTCTCTCTTAGTGAATAGTATATCACATTTTCAGAAAAAGTCTATAAAATTCTCCATATTTGTAGATAATATTCTTACATACTCTTGGTAAAAATTCATTGTCGATTATTCCGACAACTTCGGACCCATCGGGTCCGAAGTTAAAAAGAAAATATTCTTCTCTTTCTATACTGCTATCTCATTTTCGATATTAGCAGAAGGTAAACTTTACAAAAAATAAAGCAAGAAAGACAATTCACACCGATACTGAAGATATTGCTTCTATTTCTGCTGACCGAGCTAGTTATAAGCATAATACCAATACAGAAAGGCCTAGCGAAGACGGTGTGCAGTTTGTAACAAGTAATTCCGATTGAACTTGTAGAACACATCAAGGTTTACGAAAACGGCAATATCAGCGTGAAATTCAAATCTGACGATTGGAATGATGATGGATATTTGGACGGAGAAAGCAAATGATTCTGTGAAATATGACAGCTTAGCTACGCAGAAGAATTTTGATAAGTTTTGATGAACAAATTATAAAGCACAGCAGGAAGTAACGGAACAGACGGACAGCCGTTTCCCCTGCCGGGATTATAGCCAACAGAAAAGGAGCGTCAAGGGTAAAATGCACAGTCGTTCCGACTGCCTGACGCTCCTTTTCCTTATGGCTCTTTAGCACCCAAGGGGAAATGGCTTATTGTGGCATTTTTGTCTCTGTGATATAATTGACAAGCTACCGCCCCTAGACAGGTAGAGAAAGGGGGTGCGTACTCAGTGAGTGAATTTTCATCATTTTTTCTCTCTGTTTTGGCAAGTGTAATCGCCTACTACATTTGCAAATGGCTGGACAGAAAGAAGTAATCGGTAGTCAGCCTAGGGATTACGCCACCCTCTCCAAAACGGAATAGAAAAGCCCCGGTGCTGGAACACCGGGGCTTTTTGCGTACTCAATGAGTACTTTCATCATTTTTGCCTACTGACATTATAGCATATGCCTTTCGGCATTTCAAGTATACCCTACTTCCACCACTTGTAAACGGTGGGCTTGCTCAATCCTGTCTCCCGTATGCAGTCCACTTTCTTTCCGTCCGGGTGCTGACGCTGCCATTCTTGGACAATCTTCGACTTCTCTCCGTTTCCTTTTGGTCTGCCTTGCAGAATATGCAGACATCCGTAAGGATTATGATCTATGACTTACACTATCAAAATTACAGATCAGGCAGATAATGATATCCGTAACATCTATGAATATATTGCCTACGAACTGCAGTCACCGGAGAATGCCAGTAGCCAGCTGGGCAGAATCGAAAAGTGTATTATGAGTCTTGACGATAGGCGGTGTGTTCCTGACCATATACACAATACAGCGTTGCTGTTCTGTCGTTGGAAATGCTGCAGTAATGGCCTCTTTTATTCCTGACATTCCTCCTGTTTCTTCAGTTAATTGATCATGCCAAAAAATTATTTGTCGTTTGCTTAACCTAATCATTTTGCTAATTCCTCATATAGTTTACGATTTTTTTCAATCATTCTTTTTGACAGATTTAAAAGATCTTCATCATTTGCTTCCTGCATTTTCTCTGCCTGCCCAAATTCTATTACCAGATAACGTGGTGTATTATTTTTTAAAATAACCACAGAACCTTTCTGATCAACTAGTTTTGCTACTTTAGAAAAATTTTGATTTGCTTCCGTAATTGATACTAAGTTTTCTGTATCTACCATCATATTATATCACTCCTCGTTTTTTATTCTTTTTTTTATTATATGTATAATCTAGGATAAATACAACCTATTTTCATTTTGTAAAAAGCTATTGCTGACCAGATCTATTTTTTTCGATATATTTTGATACACGTTCTCCATAGTTTTATTTGTGTAATCATAAGCACTCCTTATTTTCGATTTTTACTATGTATCATATACCGGAATCTTCTAACTTCGGACCCGACGGGTCCGAAGTTCATACTGTTCTGCTTCTAAGAGGGTTTGGGATTCTTCCCAAAAATAAAAGGGGGATTGGGGACCTCCCCAACAAGCTCTATTTGTCCGAAACCGTCGGACAAATAGGATGCTTGCTTTAAATTTCAATGAAATTTAAATTTTTCACACCGCTCCCTGACGTGTTCGGTGTTTGTTACTGAAAAGAAAATCTGCACTTGCAGATCCACTTCGGACCCGTCGGGACCGAAGTTCCTAATTTCTAATAATTCATTTTCCTTAACTTTTTCCATGTCTCTTTCATACTGATTCTATATTGTTTTCGGCAAATAATTTCGGCACAATTAATTCTCTATTTTTCAATTCATATTTTTCTTCTATTAATAAATTATAAAAAAATTTCTCTAAATATTTAAATTCTATTCCAATATTTTTCGGATAATTCGCATAATTGGAACGTAACAAAGCATTACGAAAATATCGAGCATGTTTTTGAAACATATCATTATTAATAGGAAAACCAATACTATTTAGATATCTTTCTATAAATACCGCCGTTGTTCTTGTATTTCCTTCTCCAAAAGCATGTACCTGCCATATGGCAGAAGTAAATTTTGCAATGTGCTGCACAAGTTCAAACTCATCACAAGAAAGATAATCATATTTTCGTTCTTCCTCAAAATCATATTGAAATGTATCCTGAATCATAAAATAATTTGCATAATTTACCGTTGCACCATTTAGTATCGGTTCTTCCTTACTAATATTATAAGTTCTGAATTCTCCTGCAAAATCATAAATTCCACGAAACAAATATCTGTGAATGGATCTTAATGCTGCCGGACTAAAAGTAAAAGAATCATCCTGCAATAACTGTACAATACGATTTGACACTAAATCACATTCCATTTTTCTGGTTTTATACGCTTCTGATGTTTCGCTTTCATAATGTGAATACAATAACTTTTCAATTTTTTTATTTGATAACTTTCCATAAATATTTTCTTTGGATAATTTTAAAAGATAGCCAGATGGTTTTAAATCATCTACTTGTTGTAATCCTATGGCTATTTTCCAATATTTTTCTCTTTTTTCTATATTCGTCTCTTCTTGATTTTTTGTATAGGATGTATAATAGTTCATTGTTTTCACCAACTTTTATTTATTATAACGTAAGAACCTCAAATTTTATTTTTTCTTTTTCTCATAAAATTAGTATCATTTCTTACTTTGGTCCCATCGGGTCCGAAGTTCCTCCTCTTTACTTCGGTCCCACCGGGTCCGAAGTTCCTCTTTCTTACTTTGGTCCCGCCGGGTCCAAAGTTATGGCTCTGATAATAAACAAGGGGAAATGGCTTATTGTGGCATTTCTGCCACTGTGCTATAATGGACAAGCTACCACCCCTAGACAGGTAGAGAAAGGGGGTGTGCGCTAGTAAGTAAATTTCTGTCATTTTTTCTCTCTGTTTTGGCAAGTGTAGTCGCCTACTACATCTGCAAATGGTTGGACAGAGATGAGTAAACGGTAGCCAGCCTAGGGATTAAGCCACCCTCTCCAAAACGGAATAGAAAAACCCCAGAGGGTGCGACCTCTGGGGTTTTTTGTGCGCTCAATGAGCACTTCTGTCATTTTTGCCTACTGACATTATAGCATATGCCTTTCGGCATTTCAAGTGTTCCCTATTCTTCCGATTTCCACACCTGCCACCAACGCTTTTTTTCATTCCCATTCTTTTGTTCCAACAGTTTTATTTTCAGAATTATATTTCCAATTCTTCATTTTCAATCAGCTTCTATCTTTCCTGTCCCTAATCTCACAAATTTTTTGAACTGTTGGCAAAATACTTTCATTCAACATTACATGTAATACAGCTTTTAAATGTAATTTTTGTGCTTCTGTTATGACAGGTAATCCAAATGCCTTTTCCGGTATATCATCTATCAGTTGATGAATCCTATGCATATCCAGCTTTTTTGTAAATCTCAAGACAGCCTCCGAACAATCTTCATTTTGCAATGATTCCATATACTGAAATGGATGAATATGTTTTTCATTATTTTCGGTAAAAAATGATGTCCCTGTTCCAAGTGTATCTTGTTGAATTTCCTTTCGATTCGATAATCGCCTTTCTGCTACTGATGGATTCCGTTTATTGAAAAAACTATTTCCATTGTCATAAACCGGTGCTAATTTTCCCGACCCATCTGCATTAATAAAAATGCCCCAGTTCCCATTATTTCGATCTCCGTTTCGTATAAAAGCATCTATTACAAACATATCCCAAAATCGCTCCATAACACCTTGTGTTTTCAGAAAAACAGGAGCAGTTTTAAGAACCGTCAATACGTCTTTCAAGGATTCTCCCTGTTGATTGGAAGAACTACTATCTAAATCAGCATCCATTTCAGTTAATGAGTTTTTGATTTGTCCATATTCAACCAAACAATGCATTGGATCAAAATCTTTACAGGCAACAACTATTTTTTCGTCACGATATCCTAACATTGTATCATGTACGGGAATGCCAAATGATGCATAAATCTGAGATCCTATATATTCGCTTACCGGACTCATCGTGTAAGAAAGAATATGTTTTCCTTCAAATTGCTTTGTATTTTCCGGAAATTTTATCATCCATCTTTCACCGTCTATGATGATTGCATATTTAGATCCACTCTTTCCTCCATAATATGTTGTAAAGTCTCTTTGATATTTATTTAAGTCTCTGATCTGAATCATCTCTTCCTCCTCTATCTATTTATAACTTCGGTCCCGCCGGGTCCGAAGTTCCTCTTTTTTACTTTGGTCCCACCGAGTCCGAAGTTCTTCCT
>NZ_BAAJCL010000014.1:56639-65111 GCF_057535655.1 Anaerostipes stercorihominis
GTCCCACCGGGTCCGAAGTTCCTTCTCCTTACTTCGGTCCCACCGGGTCCGAAGTTCCTTCTCTTTACTTCGGTCCCACCGGGTCCGAAGTTTTACGCTTTCCTTATTTCACATTATAGCACAAAACCAAAATTTTTACGCTTGTGGTCTCATTTCAACTTCAAAATTAAAATCCGAATTGTTTATCTCATAGTTTTTGTTCCCTGTCGGGTTCGGTGTTTATTACTGAAAAGAAAATATGTACCCGCAGATCCACTTCGGACCCGGCGGATCCGAAGTTATTTTCAAAATTATATTTCCAATTCTTCTGCACAGATTTCCGCTTCTTGACTTCCCTCCAGTATAGGTTCTTCAAGCCTTAATTGTTTCCCCATTAATTTTTTATTTAAGTTATCATAAAAATCTTTTCCATATTCTCGTTCTGTAAAACCATGATTTGGTGCTTGTTTTTGCTTCCCTTGATATTTCCCCTGATAGTCTTTCTGCTCTTTGATCGGATATAATTTTTCCCACCCATTGACTACACTTTGATTTAATATCCGTGCCTGTTTTTCTGTGTCGGGCTCCATCGATGCTACATAAGATAAGGTTGCATGAATTTGAACATCTAACAGCGGTTTCCCGATTTCCTTTCGAAACAGTACATAATCTTTCATTGCATCATTTAACTTCGGATCTTCATGGTAGATCGGCTCGTGTTCTTCCTCTTCTTGTTCCTGATTTTCTGTCTGCCCTTCTTGATTTTGTTCTTCTGACTGAATTACCTCCTGTTGTTGCTTTATTTCTTCTTGTATTTGCATTTGCTGTTCCTCCACAAGTTTGCGACGCTCTTCCTGCTGTTCTGCATATTCTTCCAATGCTTCTTGTGCTGCTGCTTCCATTTCCGTCAAAACAGGTTCAGAAAGAAACTGTTCCTGCACTTCCTCTTTTTTCAATTCTTTTTCTACATACTCCACAACTTCCTTTGCACTTTCCGGTTCTTTTTGTGTCTCCAGTTCCAATACCTTTTCCTTTACAATCTCTTCTGCTCTGGAAGACAAAATTTCCCGGATTTTAGGATTCATTTTATTTCCTACTTCTTCTGTCGGTATTGATATGTACAATTTTGCTGTATGCAGAAAAGTGTCCAATATTCTTTTTAATTGTTCCTTAATTTTATCCAACACGTCATGAACCATCATAGTATGCCTAATTTCCTGCATTTGTCCGGATGACATTGCCGGATGATTAAACTGTGTCACATCCAACCCTGTCTGCAAACCCAGTCGAATCTGTTCCATTTGATTCCCTTGATAACTTCCCACCGCATACTGTGATACATCAATACCCTTTTCTAAGCCAAGCCGAATCTGTTCTAATTGATCCGCTTGAAATCCTTTCTCAATGTATTGTTCAAATCCTTCCTGTGCAAGTCCTAATCGAATCTGCTCCATTTCATATTGGTTGAATTTCTGATTTAAATATTTCGATACATCAACTCCCTGCTCCATTCCCAAACGAATTTCTCTCATTTGCTCCGCTTGATACTCAATATTGTTGTATACACTTGTGTCAATTCCGTTTTGAATTCCTTTTTTGATTTCCAACATCTGCATATTTGTAAATTCTTTTTTTGCCATTTTATCATTCTCCTTTTCCGGTAAATCTTCTTTTTTGCCGCTTAAATTTCATCTTCTACAAGATTCTTAATAGAATGATGAGAATACGTTTGATCGGTTACTTTGCTATCGTTTCGTAATCACCGAATCATTCTATTTCTAAACTAACATCCTGTTCTGCATTCGCATCCAAAGTAGCCACGGTATTTTGAATTAACGTGGCTGTATCATAATGCTTTATGCTGTCTGTTTCCAATGTCGGCTGCGATTTTAATATCCGATTTTTGAATTCCTCTGGTGTGAAACCATATTCTGCCGCTTCATTCACAATCACTTCTCTTTCTTGATCAAGATCAACTTCATCCTCAGAGATCAATGGTTTCTCATTCTCTTCTTTTTCCAAATGCCTTTGGTATAATTGAGAAGGTTTTTCTCCCGTTATCGGTTGAATTGCCGAAATATGATTTGCGGCACGATAGGCATTTTGATTTAACTGTCGCTGCCATACTTTCATTTTAGGGGACCATCGAAATCCATTCTTTTTCAGTTCTGATCGTGTGGTCTCTTCCGGTTTTTCATCAAATATAATCTGCAGTCGATTTACTTCTTTATTTGCTACCATCTTGCCTCCTGAAAATTCCCATTCCGGATAATTCATGCTTTGATGAACCGTCAGCGTTTCCAGCCTTTGCTTTAATCGTCGGATATTCGCATTATGATTCGATAGTTGAAAACTTGCATAGGGTTTCTCCTCTCTATGCCATGGATGCTCCATTTCTTGCTGCAACTGTTTTATCTGATCTTTCGTCAGTTCTGGGCAACCATCCAAAGTTTTGTATTTTCGATAATACGCATTGACTGCTTTCATCATCGCCTGCTCTTTTTCCAATTTCTCAAGCTTTTGCTGCAGCTTTAGAACAGCATCGGGACGATCTGCAGAAATTCCCCCCTTTCCTGTACTCTGAATCTTCTGCAAGATGTGATCAATTTTCTCCCGTTCATGAGCGTTTTTATAACGTGCTGCATTCTGTTTCTCTTTTCTCCTGACAGACAAATTTCCACCTCCGGAAATCAACACAGAGGGCATACGAGCATCAATTTCAAACTGCCGATTCATATTTTCAGCAAGCTTTCGCGCATAACGATCCACGAGAGCATCAATCTTTAGATGATATATCGGATCCACCTGTTCTTTTTGATTCCTGGCAATTTCCGCAGCCCGGTTCACCAGCTTTTGATACTCAGACGTGGCACTTCCTGCTTCATAATCTGAAAAGCTATTCATTTCCTTCGCAAGTTTCGCCCCTGATTCATCAATCGGATAATAGCTTACCGGATTTTCAGATCCCTGACCTGCATAAGCTGATTGATCTGCAGCCGCAGCTTCTTCCATTTGTCTGCCTGTATCCAAAATCTCCGGTTGTTCTGCAGCCGGTTTTCGTTGGTTCCGCATTTGCGGCACTTCCGGAAGCTGATAATCCCCTCGGTTTAGCATCTCACGTCCATCTCTTACATAGCTTAACAACGCCTGATAATACGTCGTCTCTCCTGCTGTCAAAGCTTCCCCTGCATTCAGATGCTCTCTGGCACTTTGTTCCAATTGAGAAAGATTGCAATGCAGCTTCAGATATGGAATCGTTTCATTTAAGAAAGTTTCTATTTTCCCGCTTTCCTCTTCCCAGGCTTCTTTTCCTCCCAAATCTATCACATGCCTCTTCCAAGTCTCATCCTGAAGATAAAATTCGTAAAAAGATTGCATGTGCTGAATCAAGGTCCCATCTCCATCTCCAAAGTCTTGCCGTCCTTCATAGTGATCCATTTCTCCATGAAACATATACTCCACTTGAAATTTGGTTTTATCATACCCCTGCCCTGCGGAAGCTTCCCGGTCCAGTTGTCCGAAAAGTTCATTTGCTTTGGAGAACGGAAGTTTTTCTCCGGCTTCCAATTCCCCGCTTTCGCTCCAAAGAATCGTAACCTGTGGCTCCATTAAAAAATTTAACGATCTATCTGTCCCCATTGTTTTTTCTTCTGAAACACTTTGGATTCTTTCCTGCTTTTGTTCTTTTATCCGGTGCTGCTCATAATTTTCCATCAAATATTCTGAAATTCGGTCTGCCTGCCTCACCACCTGAAACAGAATATTTGGATCTTTTTTTAACATTTGAATCCACGATGAAAGGTACCCTGCATGATCTTCCATGAGTTCTCCTTTTAATTCAATCCCTAAATCCAATTGAAGAAACATGGAAGAAAGTTCTGCATTCAATTCCTCCCTGGCATATTCTTCTGTTCCAAAGCGATGCATCAAAGGTCGATTTAGTCTTGTTTCATGCCCTGTTGAATGACTCATTTCATGAAGTAATACAGACAGAAATGACTCCTGATTTTTAAAATAATCTCTTGGAGGCAGTACGATACGGTCTTGTTTTGGATCATAGAAGGCGCGATCCTGTTTCAATTCCAGAATTGCACATTGGCTGGATTTTATAAAGTCTTCGGCCGTTTGCAGCATTTGATTATGCTCCATCGGCACAATCTCCGGTAATGGCTCTATCCCATCCATTTGCTCTGCATTAAACACTCGGAAATAATTGCAAATGGGGTTTTCCAATTGTTTATGGATTTCCTCAATTTTACCCTGTTCATTTTCCTCCCGCACCGTCTTTTCAAAAATCCATTTTTCCAAAAGTACAGATTTTTCTCCTCTCCTGATATGATATCCTGCATCGGATGCCTGTCGAAATGTCAGCCATCGTGGATCCTTATACCCATTTTCATTCGCTGCATACATAAGCCTCGCACAATTTCCGCCACGATATTGATAACCGCTTAACGGATTGTAAGGACGTTGTGAAATATTTTCCCTCCACAGGGCCTTCGACGGACGGACCCCATTCTCAATCTCGGCAATGATTTTATTGACAAACTCCCGTCTTGAATCTATCACAAGTTTATTCGATAATGCCATACTTTCTTTCTCCTTTCCACTGCTTTTTTGTAGAGAATCACCGGAAGTGCCAGAAGATCGGCACATTCCGGGATTTTAAGCGATCGCCAAAGACTTTGGTAAACCCGGACTTAGCACATCGCTATTACACTAAAAAAACAGGACAGCATCTGCTTATCCTGTTTCATTTACAAGTTTACCTGTTCCAAACTTTTAATTTCTTCTCCGATCAGGTCTTCTTCCGGCACATCCAAATCCCAATCATCATCGACTCCCAACTGCTCTTTTAAATATTCTATTTCTTCTGCTGTCATCATTCCATCTCCCTTCTAAATGATTTAGATATCTAAATCATATAATACAATTGTTTTTTTCAGTTATTTACCTTTAGTTTTTTATAATTATTATTGTTTTCTTAGGGTGACATTGCGAAATAAAGAATGTAATCCGACCTTCTGTTCATAGATAAATAAGGAATTAAGGTTCTTCCAAAGACAAATTAAATTCTGTATTTTCCATTTTTCTGCCATCCAAACTTCAAAAGCATATAATAAAATCCAAACAAAGAGTGTACGTCCCTCTTTTTTCTTTTTGTACTTTTTCTTAACGAATTTAGATAATCCAAATTTTTCCAGTTTTAAACGAAGCAAAACAACAGATTCCCCATCTATCATCGAAGTCGTAACTTCCAGAAAATTTCTATAATTCAAACTTTTCAATACTGTACATAGCCGATCACCGGATACTTTTAACATTCGGCATAGTCTTTCGATTGAAAAATACATAAAACCTTCCTGATCTGCTTTTAATGTAAAATAAGATAATAAAAATTTTTCAATTTTATTAAAATTCATCGTCCGGAAAATTCTTTGAATACAGTAGTTCTTATAAGGAATCTTCACTCTCACTTCCTGCTGCATCAAAAAATTTTGAAACACAGCGGTTTCATAAATTTTATTTCTTAAATCGACATCACTGAAAAAAAACAGTTCCGTTTCTTGCTCTATTGGCGCCAAATAATAACGATTGCTAAATTGTTTCCCCATAGATTTCTGCTCTACTGTTACAATATATCCTTTTTGAGCTAAACTTTTTGTTTGTCTTTGAATGGTACGTTCAGAATATCCCGTCTCTTTTTCCATGGTGGCTACTGCCGGATAACAATATCCTTTTCGATCCATACGGCTTAACAGATTAATAAAGACACATTTTCCGGCAGTTGTAATCTGATCGTCCGCCATCACAGCTTGGAAACTTCTGAACATATCCATCGTTTTTTCCTCCCTTCTATCTCAATTTGCAGTCCTTATTCTTATCCGTGGTTTACTCGATTGCAGCTCCGGTGTCCGGTGTTGTGTCCTGTGCTTTATGTATTTCCCAATCGGAAGTATCTTTTGGTGCTTCTGTCATTTCCTCTTCGGTACTTTCCGTACTGACTTCCTGCTCCGTCTCCTTGGCTTTTCTTTCGGTCTGTGCCGGCTGAGATTTTGAGTTCTCTTTTTCCGGCTGATTTGCAATGATCGCAACGATAATAACGATGCACATCATGACAGCTGCAACAATCGCAGATATCATCTTGTGACTCTTTTCTTTCATAATTTCCTCCTATTTTCCTTCTGTTTTCACCGCATGAATATAAGTGCGATAATCTTCTTTTTCATAGCTGCATGTTACAAACGTATACACATTTCCTTTGATTTTTCCTTTGACACTTTCGCTGCTTTTTAAGATCTCTGCCTTCCATCGTTCTTTTTCTCTAATGCTTGAAAATTCAATGGGAAGTACCTTCGGCGCCGCAGCATATGCCGAAACCACCGAAAGAGAAAGCGTTTTTTCCGGAAGATACAAAAGAATTCGTTTGTGCCGTTTTACAAAGGCCGGATTACGAAATTTGACCAGTTCTGCAAACATGCTCCTATCCTTCATATGGTGTCCATAGATCACAGAGTTGTCACTGGAAAAATCCTTTTTACAATTCACATCTAAAAAAATACACCCAGAGCGATTCTGCTTTTTTGAAAAAGTTTTATGAAGATACTCTTCATTATCTTTTCCACAAACCACTGGGTAATCAATCCTTGTGCCCGGTATCTTGATCCATCCAACAATATCAGGATTCCTATTTCTTAACGCTTCAAAATCAATTCTTTCTTTTTGAAAGGTTTCTGTGGTTAATTCTTTGTATTCCATCTGTGCTTTCCGATATTCCATTTTCTTTAAAATGATCTGAGAAATACTGTAAAGCATTACGATCATACAAAGAAGCAACAGCCCATTCCATATATATTTCTTCATATCCGTCCCCCTTTTATTTTTTCGATATCACCCAGAATGGACCTCCTGCATCTGCCCCGGATCGTGCTTCATTTACAATCAAATCTAACGACCATGTTTGTTTTGTTCTTGCTCTGGAACCACAATCTGCCACTGTAATTTTTCCATCCTTAATTCCAGTTAAAACAATAAAATGTCCTTCATCTGTAAAGTGTCCTTTTGCCATGATTGCAACAACCAGCTTCCCAGATTTCAATGCCTTTACAATCTCTGTTTTACTTTTTCCAATCCCTTTGCATTTCACTTTATATTGTTTTGCCAGTCCAGGAATGACACTATGCATACTACCTGAACCTTTGACATAGTACCCATGGTTTCCTGCCCAGGTGCAAGTTTGCCTTGGCGTCACTTTTTTCCCGGATAACGTGGAAATGCAAATAGCCATGCTCGTCGGTCCGCACCCGCTATCGCCGATGGTACTCGTGCTATATGGCAGAGACTTCCATGCAGCATCCCCTTGGTTATAATAAACAACTTTTAAACCACTATTTCCATCCAGCAATAAAACTTCTGCTGAAGAATCTCCGGTGGCAATCGAATAGTACTTCATAACCTTTTCCGCATGATCCGGTGTTCCCTTTGCACCTGCCGGCATCTCTGTACGACTGTACTGCTGACTTAAAGCCAGAGTATACTTGCCTCCATGCTTTTTAATCCATGAAATCCACCGGCTCATGCCATAATTGTATCCTTGAATTGCAACTTTAATGTGATCGATATCATAAGGACTTTCTACATTTGCAGCCTTTAAAGCATCACGAAGTTCCTGAACTCCGGCATTAATACTACATTCCCCATGCCCCTTGGGAATTCCATTTAAGCAGTGACTATGCCCACCATTCTTATCTTTTGATTTTACACAATATTCCCAGTATGCTCCTTCCCCTGCCTGCATTGGATCCGGTTCATTTCCCGAGGATTCCACTTGCATTAATGCCAGCACCAAGTCAACATATCCATCCATTTTATATTTTTTACAATACTTTTCGACCGTAGGTCTCCACTGCTCTACCTTAGCAGATAACGGTGACGCCGCAACACCGCTCGTGGTTCCCATATCGCTGGCCGACATCATTACAACCAATAAAAAAAGAAGCGGTGATAATATCAATAATAACATTCGTCTTCGCTTCTCCTGATCTATCAGCTGCTGAAGCAGCATATATACATGATGTGATACCATTATCTTCCTCCTGCTGTACCAAAATATTCCCATTTATAATCCGGAATCTCAAAATTTACATGCAATCGTTTGGACCCAATCATAAATAACGCGTGACCGCGACGTTTCGACTCTAAGAGTTCTTTTTCTGCCTCCGTCAGATTATACAGATGATCCGTTTCTTCCAAATTCTTTCCATCCGTTCCAAACAAAATCTTATAACAAGGAGTATCCAAAAGCGCCTGTCCATACATTTTGACTTTTTCATCCAAAAAATCCACCACGCTATGGCTAATAATCATCAGACCGGCTTCATGCCTTATACCCCATTTGATAGACACATAGAACGAGTGGTATAATCTATCCAGAAAGTCAGGAGGAAGAATTATGGCACAGACGTACAGTATCGAATTCAAGGAAGAGGCATG
>NZ_BAAJCL010000015.1:0-50927 GCF_057535655.1 Anaerostipes stercorihominis
ATTTGCAACGTTCTATATATTATCACTATTTTAAATTAGTGTCAACACCTTTTTGCTATTTCAAAAAATTTAGTTTTCTCCCCACCAAACACCCCAAAATGCATCTTCTTTTTCATAATTACGCTGTGAATATCTGAAAATGTTTCTTATTATTTATTCTAAAGAAAAAACATTCCGCCTTAGAGATTTTTCATCTTTCCGACGGAATGTATCATTATCTTTTATTTGATTTTAATATTTAGCAAATCCTGAGATTGGATTTGTTGTTTCATCATCTTCTGAATTGGATTCTCCCGAACCATTTGCTGGAGCATAGGACTTCCTCCAACCGCCTGCTGATATTGTCGGTTCAAACCGACATACGGCATTAATGAAATAAAAAACAGTACAAAAGCAATCACTAAAAAACCTTTTGCCAGCCCCAAAATTCCTCCGGCTGCCCGATTGATCAATCCTACTCCCGGAATATTATTAATTTTGTTAATTATCCGAATTATAATAGAAAAAATAATTTTACACAAAATTACAATTACGGTAAAAGCTATCAAATATGCAATTTGATCTGTTAAAATCGTTCCTTGAATTTCCGGCGCATACTTAAGAACCATCCCCTGAAACGAGCCCGCACTCTGATACGCAATCGCAAAGGTTAAAATCCATGCTGCTAAATTGAGCATACTTTTTATCAGTCCTCTTCGATATCCCATAACCACCTGAAAAATTAAGTATAATCCTAAAATACCCAAAATTATTTGTCCCATATGTACTCCATTTCTACTGCACTTCTACTAATTGTGTGCTATCTTCGTACGAAAATAGATATCTGCAGTTTTTTCCTGTTGGTGAAATATTTAAAATCCTCTTTTTAAAATCTTTCTGGAACATTTCATGCCCTGTAAAATTCAAAATCGAACAATGATAATTTCCTGCTAAAATCATCTCTCCGTCATTTAGCAGCAATTTATTATATTCTGAAGAAAAATCCTTGGACATAACCTTTCGACCTGATTTACTGTAAACTCTTGCTTCATATTTATCTTTCGCTGATTTTTTCTGATTTTCAAATACAATTCCAATATGCTGATCATTAATTGCCACACTCTTTACATTTTTATCAAATGAAATCTCATTCTTTTTTGTTGGTGCTTTTCCTACTTTAAATAATATCAGCTGATTATCTCCGATTGCTGCCACAGTAGAGTCCCCCATAAACTGTATTTTCGGAATCACCGTATCTTTAAAATCAAACCCTCCGATTAACTGATCCTCTTTTTCTTCCCCTTCTTCGCCAAAATTATAAAAAGCAATCCGGCTTTTTGTATTAATTCCGTCTACTACCAAATAGCTTACTGCCAGCGTTTCTCCATCCGATGATAAATCAATGTCCAGCGGATATCCATTTTGCTCTGACGTTACCTTAATACTAACAAGCTTTTTCTTTGCAGCTTCATATAACTCAATATAATTTCCGTTCTCTCCCTGCAGATTCATTGCCACAACCCCCTGTTTGGCAACTTCCACATCGACAATTGAATACGAAGCACTAAACTTTTTCATCTGGCCCTCATCATCCAAAAGAACTGCCTCATTCCCATTTTTCGATGCCACCACAATGTAATCTCCACAGTAAGAAGCAATCGGATTATCAAAAGAGTAGGTACGATTCCATTTCTCTTTTCCATCTTTATCCAAAAAGGAAATTCCATCCTCACTGTAGCAAATGGTTCCATCTTTATATGCAAACGATTGAAAAGATTCTGTCAAATCCTTTGCAATTGATTTTACAACCTTTAATTGATGGTAAGTTCGATAGCGGTATGCAAAAAATCCGCAAATTAAAATAAATACCAATCCAATTGCCAGCCCAATTCGATACTTCTTTTTCCTCTCTCGAACAAACATCGCATTCTGGAAATTTTCATTTGAATTAATGTAAAGTGAAAATCCCGATTTCGTCTTTTGTTCCATAAGCATCCTTCCATTCCAAAACATTTTTGCTACTTGAATACACGTTATTATACCTTATCGAGCAAAGCTCGTCCAGTGCGAAGCACTTTGAGGCGATATTCTGTTTAATCTTGATTTGGAATTTTTAATTTTTGTCCGGGATAGATTTCATTCTCATTGGTCATTCCATTGACACTCTTAATTTGAGGTACTAATTTCTGAGTTCCATACATTTTTCTGCTGATGGAAACCAGTGTGTCTCCCCTTTTTACAATATAAGTCTGATAAGTTCCGGCAGCGGTCTCATTCACTGTGGTGACAGCTGTTGCAGTGGAGGATTCTGTGGCTGCGGCAGTTTGGCTCGTATTATATTCTGATGTTTTCGTTTCCTTCTGTTTTGTTGATGCTTCCGTATCTAAGGTATCCGGAATTGTTTCATCCTCCGACTCAATCTGACTGCTCACGCCTTTTCCCATTGTCTCAACTGCACCTTGCACCATCCCCTGAAAATCTATTGTCCCATCATTTTTTCCATAATAATACATTGTACCTCCGATCACGATGACCAGAGCTGCTGCCGCTGCAGATGACAGCTTTCGCACGGTTCCCTTGCGCTGACTGCTCTTTGCTTTCTGGGAAATTTTTTCACGAAATTGCTGCACAAGCTTCTCATCTCTCTTTGCTTCCATCATGTTTTCATAGGACTGTGCCTCACGGAGCTGTTGATTTCTCTCTACCAGATAATTTTGCATCATTGGATTTCGTTCATAATAAATATAGTATCCATTCTGCCTTACAAGGTCCTGTCCCCGATAAACATAAAATGCATCCTCCTGCTCCAGGTGATCTATCATATATAAAACCTTTCCCTCCCCGGGGAAATTTTCAAAATGAGTTTTTTTAATTTTATCATTTAACCGCACAGAAAATCCCATTCTTGATAAAGCCCATCCAATGACTTCAAGATCCGGAAACAGCCTGTCCTTTTCCTGATAGATTTCCCGCCAAACTTTATCATCAAACACTGCTTCTTCTAAATCAAGCTCCAGATTTTGTCCCTCGATTGCCCCGCGCACAAAAATTACCGTATCACTTCCGATATTTTTCTTCTCACCAAATAAAATTGCGCCTCTCACATATGTATTCTTATCCATTGATAATGCATTCAGAAAAGTAATCACATAATCTTCTATATATACCTTTGTATGTCCCACCGGACTCCCAATCTGCCGAATATTTTTTGGCAGCTGCTGCTCTGTCTTCACAAAAAAAGCCTCCTTTTCTTCTAATATCAAGGAGACTTTACCATAAGAATTGAAAATTTTTTATCAAACCGCGTCGAAGAATTCTAATTTTTTTCTACATACTTTTTTCTCTTTTGTATAAACTAGGAAGAGAATCTAACAATCAGGAGGATCTATATGCTGTTTTCAGAAAAAATATTCTACTACGATTCTGCACAAACTGTCGATTTTCAAAATTTTCAGAGTGATCTTAGAAATCAGATCAAGAAACGCCGTAAAAAGAGACAGCCGTTGGTGATTGTATGTATCGGAACAGATCGTGCCACCGGAGACTGTCTCGGACCTTTGGTGGGACATTATTTAATGCATCGCTCTCGTCTGTATTCTGTTTACGGCAATCTGCGTGAACCAATTCATGCGCAAAATCTGGAAGAAACAATGAAAAAAATTTATCATACGTATGAAGATCCTTTTATTATTGCCATTGATGCTTGTCTGGGATGCCAGGAACATATCGGATATATCACACTGTCTCCGATGCCTTTGTTTCCGGGACAGGGAGTTTCCAAAAAACTTCCGCCCGTCGGACATCTGTCGATCACCGGAATTGTAAATCTTATTTCTGATTCCAATGAAGAAACCATTCAAAATACCAGACTTCAAGTTGTGGTAGAGCTGGCGTCTTTCATTTCCTCCGGTATCGAAACGTCAATCGCCATTAAATCTCAAGCTTCATATCCCCCGATTTAATCATACCAGTACGGCGCATTGCTTCTGCGATAAAATAGGTTAAAAATGCCGGGGCAATAATATACATGATTAAGATCATAATTGCCACAGTTACTGGTGATTTTCCCTGTCCGATCATTGTTTTATATGCCATCATTGGCCCCACAAATCCAGCCGTTCCCATACCGGATCCAATTGCATTATTTGTCATCTTCAACAATACCGTAGAAATCGGGCCGAGAATCGCACTGGTAAGCACCGGAGGAATCCAAATCCATGGCTTTCTCACAATGTTCGGAATCTGAAGCATGGAAGTTCCAATTCCCTGTGCCAACAGCCCTCCAACCCCGTTTTCCCGAAAACTTGCCGCCGCAAATCCTATCATCTGAGCACAGCATCCGACCGTCGCAGCCCCCGCTGCAATTCCGGATAAATTCAAAATAACCCCCAACGCCGCGGAACTAATTGGCAGTGTCAGTGCCATTCCCATCAAAACAGAAACAACCATTCCCATAACCAACGGCTGCTGCTCCGTTCCCCAGAGAATCCACTCTCCAAACTGTCTCATCATTTGGGATATATATGGTCCCACCGTAATCCCGACAATTCCTCCAGTTAAAATTGTAGCCATAGGACTCAAAATAATATCCAGTTTTGTACGTCCTACAAAGAAACGCCCCACTGCAATGCCTGCATAAGCTGCCAGAAACGCTCCCAGAGGCTCACCGGGACTCGATAAAACGATGGTTCCCTTGACAAGAATCGAGCCTTTTACCAATTCTGACGAAAACGCTCCTATCATTCCTGCACTTGCTGCCGAAGCGCATACCAGCGCAGACTCCCCCAATTTGCCGGCTACACCAACTCCAATGCCTGCTCCGGTAAGTATTTTTGCAATGGTCGCCATCAAAACAATGGTATTTCCGACATCTCCTCCAATCAGTCTGCCCGCCTGTTCTAAAACTGTACCTATAATCAAGGTAGAAAATAATCCAATTGCCATTCCTGACAAACCATCCAAAAACAATCTTTTCAATAATTTCATGAATTTCTCCCTTTTTCTTCTTTTTTTTAGTATAACACATCAAATGTGCTTTACAAGAAACAAAAATACTTCTATACTAAATCCAAAGAAGTATTTATCTATGGTTTGAAAGCAGGAATTTATATGTTTCGGATGTGGGGAAAAATTTTTTATGAAAATCGTTTGCAAAAGGATACTGTGATCTCAATTGATAATGACCTCAATCGTACCCGCAAAGTTTATCAGGCTTTGGAGGAAATCTGTTATGAATTTGATCTCTCAAAACCTCTCTGGCTGGAAAATAACAAGCAGGAATTTCTTCTCCATGCAAAAACTCGTTTCACAAAAGACAGTTTTGTAGAGGATATTGATTTCGATTTTCTTGAAATTCAAGTCATCGAAGAATGACAAATATTTTATGACCGCTCCGTCATGAGCTTTGAAAAACGCAGTGACGAAACTGTCCCATTATTTTCATTTTTTTCTTTGAAATCATTTACAGAGTGACGGAATTTTATTATACTTAAACTACATGGTAAACATCTTGTCCACATGAGTTATACTACCATTTGAGGAGTTGTTTTATGAAAGGACAGCCATCAGGCCCCTCCGGGAGGCAAATTACACAATACATAGCTCATTTGTATCAGGAATACTCCAGCAGATTATATTGTTCGGCGTTTCAGTATACTTCCAATAAGAGCACTGCTGAAGATGCCGTACAGCGAGTATTTGAAAGGGTACTTCTTTACCCCACAGCAGTTTTAAATGTACCGGAAGATGAAGCTCTTTTCTTTCTCTTTGCAATTCTTAGAAATGTCATGAGAACGATTGCTTCGGAAGAAGAGAAAAATGCTCATCTGCCTTTAAACTATGAAGATGGCTTAGAATCCTATGATCTGGCAGACCCGGAAGATGCATATCTCCGTTTTATCAATCTTCAATCTACCAAAGATAAACTCTCAAAATTGAAACCAGAACTTTGCGACATTATGATTTTTCATTATGTATATGGTTTTAAAAACCGTGAGATTGCAGATATGTTTCGTATCTCGGAACGCGCTGTAAAGAAAAGGATATCTGTAGCCAAAAAGGAACTTAGGAAAATGTTTCGGAAAGAGGACTTTCTATGAGTGATCAGGATAAAAAAATCGTCGGCGAGCAAGAAAAACTTTTAGATCACATCATCGAATATGGTGGCCGGCAGTACATAGATGATGAGATTAAAAAATGTGAAGATGTTCCAGAACTGGAACCCTCCAAAGAATTTGATGAGAAGATGAATCGGATGTTCAAAGAAGCTTACAAAAAGGAAGCCAGAAAAGAGAACATGCGGTTCGGAAAAAAAATAGCGGTAATTTTAGTTGCCGTCATTGGTGTGGGATCTGCTGCAGCTATGAATATTCAAGCTGTGCGGGAACCTGTATTAAATTTTGTCTTTAATAAAAACAGCAATGGCAGCAAAACTAAAGTTAATGTCCAAGAAAATTCTAAAGAAAAGATTAATTTTATTTTTGGATATATGCCAGATGGATACAAATGTACCAAAAAGCAATATCTATATAAAGAAAAACAACAGATTTATAAATATGAAAATTCAAAAATTAATGACTACATTTATATAAAGATTCAAACCGATCAAAAGTACGATAGTTATACTAATTTAATAAACGATGGTTACTCTGAAATTACAAAAAATTCTAAATCCTACTATTGCATAACTGGCGATAAAAACCGTCTTTTATGGTATCATAACAAAAGTATTTTTAATATTATTTCCTCCTTATCCGAAGATGAGATGATTAAAATTGCCCAAAATATAAAACTAGCGAAATAAGTTTTAGTAAGACCTTTTTAGGTCTTATTTTTTTCCTCCTTTCTATCCGGAAACTGTTAAGAGCACAGTAAGGATGGAAAGGATTTTTTTATGAAAAGACTTCGTAAAGCAATTGCTCTCTGTTCTATTTGCGCAATTACATTTGTTTCCTCTGTTTCTTCCGCTTCCGCTGCAGATAGCTGGGCAGGATTTGAGGATGTAACAATCGGTCTGTCCTTTGAAACATTAGGAGAAGCTGTTTTTTATACCAGTGTTATTCCAAGCAAAGATTCCTACTATTCTAAAATTACAATGAAGCTCCAGCGCTATTCCGGCGGCTCCTGGCATACTCTGACTAGCGGCACACATGGTGATACCAGTATTCATGGATATAGCCGAAGTTATTTCGTTTCCAAAGGCTATACTTACCGCGTACATAGCACCGTAACAATATATAAGTCCAAAGGCGGAGCTAAGGTAAACAGCGATACCTTTACCTATAAAAGAAAATACTAATATCTTTGACATCATTTAACCAATTATTTTAAGATCCTTACTCGTCAAAACTTTTCACACAGGCAGGTTTTCCTGTCTTTTTGACGTTTTTTAGAAATTTTTACACTTTCCCCACATAAAAATCTCTTATTTCAAAAAAAATTTTAATTTTTTTTGAAATTTGGTTCCCTTTTTTCCGAAAAAATCGGTTTACTAAGTGTAAGAGAGATTGAGTGATAAATTATTATCACAACAGAAACTATTAATAACATAAAATTAACAAACCCTTGCCCTATAGTTCCCAAAATATAAGGTTTAGGGAGGGCCACTAAAAAATATCTCATTATATCCAATCTCTCTTACATAAAAGGCCGGAGTCCCCCCAAGACTCCGGCCGATTCTATCTTATTTGGTTGTACTTCCGAAACCACCGTTTCTCACCTCAGTGACTTCATCATCAATGGTAATTCCATACTGCATAAAAATTCCCTGTACCATTCCCGTACCTTTGGCTACAGAAACTTTTTTCCCTTCATTGCTGTCATTGGTCAATTTAACAAAAATGTGCCCCTCATTATCGGAATAAAAATAATCACTATCAATAATTCCAACTGTATTATTCATCTGGAGCCGGAATTTAAATCCCAGACCGCTCCTCGGGAAAATATTCAACACCCAATTCTCCTCAATAAATACCCGGATTCCTGTAGGGATCTTGATCGTCTCTCCCGGAGCCAAAGAAAAATCAATCGGACTGAAAAAATCATATCCGGCAGATCCTTTTGTAGCCCTTCGAGGCAGCAAAATCTGATCATAAATTTCCTGAATCATCTCCTGTGAAGCATCTGGAAATGTATCCTTCCAATCCAATGCAAACTGTTCCAAACTCACTTTATGAAATTGCGCAATTTTATTCATGCTTTCTCCTGTCATATATCTTCGTTGATACTCTATTTTGTTCCAGTACTGATTCTACCAAACAAGTAAAAGTCTTTCAATAGTCTGCTAATTTTTTCAGGGAACGGAATTCATACTTTTCCTTTTTTAAATTTTTAATCACTGTATCAAGAGCCTCTGCATTGGACTGGGATACATTGTGCATCAAAGGAATCGCTCCGTTATGTATATAGTCCTGAAAATGCTTGATTACATAGTCCTTTCCCGGCTGTTTGTTCACATCAAAATCAACATATGCCATACTCCAAAAGATGGTTTTATATCCCATTTTTTGTGTGAGCTTTAATGTATTTTCATTATACTCTCCCATGGGAGGACGAATAAAAGGGTCCATTTCATACCCGGTTTTCTCTTTACAAAACTCTGCACAGTCGATTAGTTCCTGTTTATTATCCCGATCAGACAGAGACGGCATACTCTTATGATGTACGGTATGATTTCCAACCACATGCCCCTCTTTTTTCATTCTTTTCACCAGTTCCGGTTCCTCACGAATAAATGGTTTTGTCACAAAAAACGCTGCAGGAACTTTATTTTTCTTCAAAACATCCAAAATTTTCGGCGTAAAGCCATTTTCATAGCCACAGTCAAAGGTCAGGTAAACACATTTCTTTTTTCCGGGCTTTGGGTCTGCATAATATGCGTCATATTCAGAAAGGTCAATTTTATCGGAAACTTCCGGGACCTTATGATCTTCATTTCTCTTCAGCCACCAACGTTGAGTTTCCGTTGCTCCCTCACTAACCGTCTCCTCCACCTGTTCTTTTTTCACTTCGGTATTCTGCACCTTCTGCTGCCTGGAACAGCCTCCAAGCATCAGTACACCTGCCGTAGCCACTATGATGATCGTACGCTTCATATACAAATATCCTTTTTTCTTATTTTATTAAGGATCTCCGCAATTTATAAGTCATTGATAAAATCTTTCAAAGTTTGTATGTCCTCCGGCGTCAGAGAAAGCTCCTTGGCACTGGCAATTTGCTCCCAATGCCCGGCAATCTGCCGTGTTTGTTCTTTCTCTTTCTCCATCTGTTTCCCTTTTTGAACTTCCTCACATTTGACCCTGCTTTGTTTGGATAAATTCTTGTCGATTCGATTTGGCAGCACATTCTCCAAATAATAAATAAGATTCATCCGAATCATCCTTTTCATATGATCCATTCTCGTTAAATAATCCAACATAAAAATTCCGATTCCAAATGCAGCGCTTAAAATCAGACTTCTTCCCCAGAAATTAATATCTGTATTCATTGAAATCCCCCGAATTGCACCGATACAACCAAGAAGAACACAAAGAATTCCGCAAAATCCCGGTATTTGCTCCAAAAGCATCGAATTTATCCCCAGAATCTTATGGGCTTCAAAATACTTATCCACAATACAGCCTGCATTTTTCACATTTGCATTCAGCGTGTAATAATTTTCAAATTTCTTCTTTAAGGTTCCAATCCAGGAACGCTTCGGCCTGTCCATATTTTCCGTTGACACAAATAGTCTGTGATAATTTCTCCAGACAAGCAATTTCACAGCCACTGCAATAAAAACCGAAGCCATTAGCCCCTGAATAAAAAAAGTTTCTCTTAACATCTCCATATCACTATCTCCTTTTATAATTCTTTGTATCCTAATTATAAAAGTAATGACATCGAAACTTAAGAGAAACCCTCCTACAAAGTTAGACTAAAGTCTGTCTAAAATTCCAAAAATAAGCCGAACAATGTGTTTAATTGCCGCTTTTTCAAATTCTTCGTAACTTCCTGCCGCTTCCTGGTCCGCTTTGTCGGAAATTGCGCGCACAATGAGAAACGGAATTTCATTTAAATAGGCTGTCTGAGCCATTGCGGCTCCTTCCATCTCTGCACAATAGCCGTCAAATTGGCGAATAAGCGCATGTTTTGTTTCATTATCCGAAATAAATTGATCTCCGCTCACCACTCTTCCAACATAACAATGAATCTCAGGATTTACTTTCTCACACGCTTCTTTTGCAACAGTCACCAGATTTTGATCTGCCTGAAAATACGATGTATCCATTCTTGGAATTTCTCCCTTTTGATATCCAAATATCGTGGCATCCACATCATGCTGAACAGCGTCACCGGAAATGACAATATCTCCGATTTCAATATCTTTATAAAGTCCTCCTGCTACGCCTGTGTTGATCAGATGTGTAACTTCAAAACAATCTGCTAAAATCTGTGTGCATACCGCCATATTGACCTTTCCGATTCCGCTCCGAACAACCACCACCTGCTTTCCCTGCAGCTCTCCTTGATAAAAATCCATTCCTGCCCGATGGGTGATTTTTTTCCGATCCATGGCCTCAATCAGCTGACTGACTTCTTCTTCCATTGCACCAATAATACCAATCATTCCTGTTTTCTCCTATTCTATCATTTAAATTCAGTTTAGAGGAAATTCACATACTTGTCAATTTTCCTGTCACTGATTTAAGAAATCTGACGCAGCGCTTTGCGGAATTGAAAAAAGAACAAAATTGCTGTAAAGGTCACTGCAAGAACATCTGCAATTGGTTCTGCCATATAGACTGCTCTCGTTTGATTTTCTCTCATAATCTGCGGCATAATATAAATCAAAGGAATGAGAAGAACAAATTTTCTCATAACAGCCACAATAATCGAAGCTTTTGCATTACTCAAAGAAGTAAATGTCATTTGACATGCCAATTGAATTCCAAATAAAAGGGCTGCAGCCATATAAATTCTCAAAGCAGTTTGTGTAAATTGCAGCAATTCGCTGTTGGATGTGAAAATTGCGGCAAATCCTTTTGGAAAGACCATAACAAAAAGCCATAAGAGAGTAGAATAAAACATACTTACTTTCAACAGCAGCTTATATGCATCCTTTACCCTCGTTACCTGCTTGGCTCCGTAATTATAACTAATGATCGGCTGAGCGCCCTGACCCAATCCCTGAAGCGGAAGCATTGCAAACTGCATAACACTGGTTAAAATCGTCATAGCCCCCACCGCCACATCTCCCCCATATTTTAAAAGAGAAGAATTAAAGCAAATTGAAATGATACTCTCACTTGCCTGCATAATAAAGACAGAAACGCCGAGAGCTAAACTCGGCAAAATAATTTTTGCTTCTAACTTCAAATATTTCTTTTTAATCTTCAAATGACTTTTCTTTCCAAATAGGAAGCTAAGAACCCATATGCAGGACATAGCCTGTGACAAAACGGTGGCTAAAGCAGCGCCTCTTACCCCCATTCCGAAACCGAAAATAAAAATCGGATCTAAAATAATATTTACCACTGCTCCAATTAATACAGACAGCATTCCTGTCTTTGCAAATCCCTGTGCTGTAATAAAAGCATTCATTCCCAAAGTTAATTGAACAAAAATGGTTCCTATTGCATAAATGTTCATATATGCTACGCCATACTCAATGGTATTGGCACTGGCTCCAAAAGACATTAAAAAGCTTCGATTCCCAATGAGAAGAATTACGGTTAAGAGTGTGGATACGAGAATCTGCGTACAAAAACAGTTGCCCAACGTCTTTTCCGCAGACGCATGATCTCCCTTTCCCATAAAAATTGTTGCTCTCGGCGCTCCTCCGTTACTTACCAAAGCGGCAAACGCCGATACAATCAAAATTAAAGGCATACATACACCCACACCGGTCAATGCCAATGCACCCACCTTCGGAATATGACCAATATAAATTCGATCCACAATATTGTAAAGCATATTAATTAATTGCGCTGCCACCGTAGGAAACGCCAGCTTTGCCAAAAGCTTTCCTACCGGCTCTGTACCTAAAAAATCTCGATCATTCATTTTCTTCCCCTTTCAGTCCCTGCAGTGTATTGCTCAGAATTTGACTGTTGACTTTAAAATATAGTTCCAGCTCATCTTTTGAGATTCCATGAAAAATTTTTCGCTCATATCGTTCTTTTGCAAGATCAATCTCTGCTGCCATATCTTTTACAGAATCTCTCAATCCAAGATGAACTTTTCTTCGATCCTTTTGATCCGGTATTCGATACAATAACCCCTTTTTAATCAAACTTTCAACTGCTTTTGAAATATTTCCCTTAGGAAGCATTCTAAGTTCCGCAATATCTGCCGCCGTATCTTTTTCCGGATTGTTATAAAGAAAACTGATAATTTTAATTTCCATATGAGAAAGCTGATGATCCCTTCGGACCTTCTCGATGCATTGATCATATAGTTTTTCCAGTCCTCGTATCATCAACAGCATATCCGTTGTCCTTACCAACACTATCATTCCTCCTTCTAAATACTTTCTTTTAAAACAGTTATAATTATAACCAGTTTACATTTTATTATAAGGAATTCTATGTAATTGTCAAGATTACCTGTTTCTTCTCACAGTGGACAAAGCCTCCTCCAACTGCCGCATTCTGCCGAGCATTTTATGATATATGATAAAAAAAATCCACAGCTTCTGAATTTTTTTCCAAAAGCTGTGAATGTCTTGCTTCCTTTTCTGATTTTTAAACGTCTGCAAGGATATCTAGTACCTTTTGTTTGGATTCTGCCGTCCGCAGTTCTTCCACCTTATCAAGATCAGAGCAGGTAATTGCCAATTTTGCTAAAATGTCCAGATGTTCGTCATTGACGCCTGCGATTCCAATCACAATATACGCATCTTTTCCATCTCCGAAGCTGATTCCCTCCGGTACCTGAAGAAAGGAAACACCGGACGCTTTAATATATTTTTCAGATCCTGCAACACCATGAGGAATTGCCACTCCATTTCCAATATAGACGGACACTTTTTCATCTCGCTCGATCATAGCGTCAATATACTCCGGCTCTACACATCCTCTGTCAATCAACATCTGACCTGCTGCTTTAATTGCCTCTACCTTATGATCAAAACTCTGATTTAGTAAAATACTGTTTTCGTCAAATACCTTGCCCATTTACTGTACCTCCCATTTTTTCTTACGAATATCAATGAATCTTTTCGTATATAATTTTACCATGAGATATTTTTTTGTGCTAGATAAAACACCGATATATTTGTCAAAAAAGATTATGACAAAATTTTCTTTCCCTCATTTCATAGTGCTGCGCACTGGACGAGCTTCGCTCGATAAGGTATACCCTCTGGGGCACTCGTAAATACATAGTGCTGCGCACTGGACGAGCTTCGCTCGATAAGGTATACTCTTATTGTATTGATACAGTTACAGGAGGATTTTTATGTTATACAAAACAAAAGGTACTTGTTCTAGTGCAATTGAATTTGAAATAGAAGATGGCATTTTAAAGGATATTCGTTTCGTCGGAGGATGCCAGGGAAATACTACCGGCGTGGCAGCATTGGCCAAAGGACTTCCAGTTGAAGAAGTCATTGACAAGCTGTCCGGCATTCAATGTGGTTTCCGCGGTACATCCTGCCCGGACCAGTTGTCCAAAGCTCTGATGGAATACAAAAAAAATCAATAGGCAGGTGAAAAAGGAATGAAACGTATTATATTAACCGGCGGCGGAACCGCCGGACATGTGACACCAAATATGGCTTTGGTTCCCAAATTAATTGATGAAGGTTATGATATTTCTTACATTGGATCTTATGATGGCATGGAAAGAAAGCTAATCGAGGATATCGGAATTCCTTACTATGGAATATCTTCCGGAAAACTCCGCCGTTACTTTGATCTGAAAAATTTCACAGATCCTTTCCGTGTGATCAAAGGATTTTTTGAAGCAAAGAATTTGCTGAAAAAGCTAAAACCACATGTTGTCTTTTCAAAAGGAGGCTTTGTTACCGTCCCGGTTGTAATAGCTGCAAAAAAACTTCAGATTCCGGTAATCATTCATGAATCTGATATGACCCCGGGTCTTGCCAACAAATTAAGTATTCCAAGCGCCAGTAAAGTTTGCTGTAACTTTCCTGAAACCATTCACCACCTACCCGAGGGAAAAGCGGTTTTAACCGGCTCTCCCATTCGCGAAGAATTATTTCAGGGCAGCAGGGAGGAGGGACTGCGCCTGTGTGAATTTGACAGCCAAAAACCCGTCCTTTTGATTATTGGAGGAAGTCTCGGTTCCGTTGCCATCAACCGTGCTGTTCGAGATCATTTAGATCCGTTGCTTGAAAAATATCAAATCATTCATTTGTGCGGTCGAAAAAACCTGGATTCCGGTCTCCTCAATCGAAAAGGTTATCAGCAATTTGAATATGTAAAAAAAGAATTAAAACACTATTTTGCGTGCGCAGATGTGGTTATCTCCCGCGCCGGAGCCAATGCGATTTGCGAGCTTCTTGCTCTGCGCAAACCAAACATTCTCATCCCCCTTGGCTTGGATGCCAGCCGCGGAGATCAGATTTTAAATGCAAAATCCTTTGAAAAACAAGGCTACAGCTATGTTCTTCAGGAAGAAAATGTAACCGGCGATACACTGTTAAATGCCGTCAATACCGTTTATGAACATCGTCAGGATTACATTCATACAATGAATCAAAGCAAACTTGCCAATCCTATTGAGACCATTGTAAATCTTGCCAATCAGCTTTCCTCCGGAATTTAATTCTTTGAATAAATAAAGCAGAGCAGTTCTTTCTACCCTGAACTTGCTCTGCTTCATTATTATATTTGATGAAATACAGCTAAACCTGCACGTATTTTGACTGGAAAGCATCCTTACTTATATTTTATTTTATACGTTCCATTGGTTTTTTTACTGATTTTTGATACACGAATCTTATAAGTGCAAATTTTTCGCGGAAGTTTGAACGTCTTAGAACGTTCTCCTGCTAATCTTACGATCTTATATGGCTTTTGACTCCCTTCCTTATAGATTTTAAATTGAAATCCTCCTTGGTTCGCTGACACAGTAAATTTCAATTTTCTCTGTTTTTTCTTTGTTGTCACAGAAACCTGATGCCATCGAGCCGCTTGCTCTCCCGTCGTATAAAGATTGGAAATTGTTTTTCCAACATTCAGATTTTTAGCTTTCGATGCTTTATAAGATACCTTTTTTTTGACTGCTGTTCGATCACACAAAACAAAAACGCCCTGTTTTGTATCTGATTTCAACATCAAACGATAGCTGCCCGGAGAAAGACCATACATTACATTGGCTCCATCTCCTGATACAAACCGTTTTTTTCCGATTTTCTTCCATGTACCGTTACTCTTTTTCTGCAGATACATCTCTGCTTTTCCGGCATTTCCATCGATCGTCTGCAGGGTCAGACACACACGGGATCTTCTTTTCACCTGAAATGCATGTCTGGTAAAATTTCCGGTTCCTTTTTGAATCTTCACCGCTCCATTTTTTAAACTCTGAAACTGATTTTCCAAAACGCAGGCTGTGATGATACCCTCCTTTGCATTGGCAGGAAATTCTACGTAAAAGTATTCTCCGGCTCTGGCATCCACTTTTACAAATCCTGTTGAAGGAATTCTTTGGATATAGCTCATATTCTGGTCATAAAGAACACCATTTTTTTCATTATCTGCTGTCATCATCAAAGACAGGGCACCCGATTCCACAACCTTTACTTTAATTTTGTAAGGAGCGGAAAAATACGTCTGATTATAATACTTGACTCCGCTGATCAGCATATATTTCATTGCTTCCTCAATCCCAGCAAACTTATACGCCTTTATCTCCTTTAGATTCCACTCTTCCGGTTCTGTTTTTCTGGCAGATGAGATATTCTTTCCACTCTTTGACATTTCCATTATCTCTTTTGAAGACCACATCTGCTCCTCTGCTTTTACAGGCTTCGCGGTAAAAATCACAGACAATGTCATTACAAAAATTATGATACTGCTCATGATTGAGACTCTATATCCAAATAGGATTCGTGAATTCATAAGGCTGCGCAATAGACAGGCTTTGCTGGATAAATTGATTTTTTTCATACTCAGTCTCCTTTCCTACCTCCATGAAAGACTAATAATATCCAATTTCATAAATGCCATTGGTATCATTTGTTAACTTTGATACTTTAATATAGTAAGTTCCCCTCTTTTTTGGCAGCTTCACTATTTTTTCATTGATATTGCTCTTAACCTTGACAGTTCTCACCGGCTTCTTTCTTCCTTTTCGGTAAATTGTAAACCGATATCCTCCGGACACCGTATCTTTTCCAAAGCTCAATTCTCTCCTGTTTTTCTCAGCCTTTGCCTGAATCCGATACCATCTGGCTGCTTTTTCTTTCGATGTATAAAGATTATAAATATTTTTTTCCAATTTTATAACGTTTGCTTTTGACTTTTTAAAAGAAACCTTTTTCTTGACTGTCATTTTAGAATAAGAAGCTGATACCAGCTGTCTCGTCCCCGATCTCAATGCCATCCGATATCTTCCGGAGGCTAATCCATAAACAAAGCTATCATCCTTTGAACTATAATTTAATTTTACTTCAGATGCGATCTTCTTCCATCTGCCGTTTGTATATTTTTCCAAAAATACTTCGGTTGCCCCTCCGTTTTTCAGCAGTGAAGAAATTGTAATTTCCACAGCCGACCGTTTGGAAACAGAAAACGGATGATATGTAAACGCTCCCGTTCCTGCCTGATAATAAGTATTCTCTGCCTTCATAGCCCCAAAGCTTTCTTTCATAACCGCAGGCATCAAAATAATATGATTCACTTTTTCCGGCATTTTAACATAAAATACTTCTCCGACTTTCACCCTTGTGCTATATTTCATATCATCGTCTTTTGTTGATCTGGCCAACACCTTTTTCTTCGTTTTGTCATACAGCACCACATCTGTTTGATCCTCATTCTCCGATAAAAGCACAAAATACCCGGAGTCTACAATCTGAATTTTTACCATCCGATCCGATTTCTTAAAATTCTTATTAAAATATTTCATCCCTCCTGACAAAAGATACCCGTCATATTCATCAGAGGAATCAAACTGATATGCCTTAATTTCCGCAGGATTCCATTCTTCCGGCTGTATATACCTTGTTTGCTTTTCTTCCAAAAAATGACGCTCGCCGGCTTTCACCTCTGTTCCTGTCCAGATTATCCCAAAGGATAATCCTGCCGCCATCAAACAAACTACTGCTCTTTTTACGATCCTTTTCATTACAGCATTTCCCCCTCTTTTTCAAAAATCACCCGATCCATCTGCACATCATATTTCTCTGTCGGTATTTCCTCCATCATCAGAGTCCGAAAACATAACAGTACTTTAGGAAACTTTGCTTTCTCCAGAAAACGATCATAATATCCCGCACCATGTCCCAAACGATGTCCCTGACGATCCGCACTGACACAGGGGATGATTCCAAGATCAATCTCTTCTTTCCCGATTACAGGGCAATCTTTTGCAGGCTCCATAATTCCATAAGCCCCCTTTTCTAATTGTTCTAAACGATGAATCTCCCTTACTTCCATCCTTCCTTTTCCAATACATCTCGGCACCCCAACTCGTTTTCCCACCTCCAGTGCATGGGCAATCAACGGCCATGTATTCACTTCCTCCAGCGTACTTACATAACAAAAAATTGTTTTTGCCTTCTGATATTCTGAAAGTTCTGCTGCCTGTTTTAAAATGGATTGCTGTGCAATTTCCCGACGGATTGGATCGAAACCTCTTTGACGCTCCCGAATCAGTATTCTGATCTCTTGTTTTGTCATCTTTGCCCCTCCAAACTCTCTTTATATTAAAATAAATCTGACATTGCTACCAGATTTATTCTAACATAAAGATATTATCTTCCTATTAAATTTTTCTTACAATTTATGATATAATTCCATGATTTTTTCACCGGTGGCAAGATCTTCCGAAAATGCACTGGCACTTCCCGCCGCAGTTCCCATTTTCAGTGCTTCTTTGTAATCTCCTCCGCTTTGAAGATAACCGGTTAAAAATCCCGCAACCATAGAATCTCCCGCTCCCACAGAATTTTTCACTTCCCCCTTTGGACAAGGCGTCACATAGACATCACCGTCCTCAGTAATCAAAATGGCTCCGTCTCCTGCCATTGATACCAAAACATTTCTGGCGCCCTTCTCCTGCAGTTTCTTCGCATATTCAATGATCTCTTCCTCGTTTTTCAGTACAACTCCGAACATCTCTCCCAACTCGTGATTATTTGGTTTAATCAAAAACGGATGATATTTTAGTACATTCAGTAATAAATCTTTCGTTGCATCGACAGCAATTTGAATTTTCTTTTTCTGTAGCCGATCCATAATCCGCTCATAAATGTCTTCCGGAAGACTTGCCGGGATACTTCCTGCCAAAACCAGAAGATCTCCGTCCCGAAGCTCATAAAGCTTTTGAAACATCATCTCCAGTTCATCTTCATGAATGATCGGTCCCATTCCGTTAATCTCACTTTCTTCCCCGGATTTAATTTTCACATTAATTCTTGTCATTCCTTCCCGCAGTTTAATAAACTCCGGTTTAAATCCTAAGTTTTTTGCTCCTGCTTCGATTGCGTCTCCGGTAAATCCCGCAATAAACCCAAGTCCGGTATTCTCCATTCCAAGATTGGACAACACCCTCGATACATTAATTCCCTTTCCCCCACAATAAACGTCTTCTTTTATCGTACGATTTACCGTACCCAGAGTCAGATCATCCACTTTTATCACATAATCGATTGCCGGATTAAATGTTACTGTATAAATCATGAATTACCTCCTGTAAATTTTCTAAGTTCTTATATTTTTCATTTGTCAGATCATCTGTAAGAATCAATGCATCCTGTAAATCTGCAAACGTAACAGCTGAAATTTTATCAAACTTGCTATGGTCAGCCAGAATATAAGCGTTTCTGCACTTTTTTATCGCACTCCTTTTGACAGCGGCTTCTCTGAAATCCGGCGTTGTCATTCCATGTTCAAGATCAACGCCGTTGGTTCCGAAAAATCCCCTGGTAAAATTATATTTCTCCAAATGTTCCATTGCTTCTTCACCGACAATTGCTTCGGTTGCCGGTTTGATTTCTCCGCCAATCAAATGTACCTCAAAACCTTTGTTCATTAGCTTTCTGGCATGTGAAATACCATTGGTTATATAAACTGCATTTGGTTCCTTTAAATAGTCTGGCAGCATCTCTGTCGTTGTTCCTGCATCAAGATATACCAAATCTCCTGCTTCAATCAATCTTGCCGCATACTCTGCAATCCTTCGCTTTTCATGGAGATTTTTCTTTGATTTTGCAATGACAGCTTCTTCTCTTAACAATACAGACTTGCGTGCCGTTGCCCCGCCGTGAACCTTTGTTAGGAGTCCTTTTTGATCCAACTCTGTCAGATCTCTTCTTATTGTGGATTCCGACGTTCTCAGCCGATTCGTAAGCTCAGTCACAGTGACTGACTGCTGTGCTTTCACAATCTCTAAAATTTTTTCAAATCTTTCCTGCGGCAGCATACATTCACCTCATTTCTCTCCCTTTCAGTATATCACGTTTTCAGTCAAAGTCAATCATTTTCTTTCATTTTCAGTCACTTGTAGAGAACGCAGTTCCTATATCACAACAAGCCCGCGGAGCATTTTATAATAGAAAAAGAGACGTGCAGCACTGATATTTTGCACATCTCTCTAAAAATAAATTTTATTTTCCCTTCAGCATACTTTTACTTCCAAAGTAAGTGGCAAGCATATAACCTCCGTAAATAATTAAAACGGTAATAAGAGATTTCATTACCGCACTGGTAATATCCATATGTCCTAATGTGGAAATTAAGCTGGAGGCTGTTGTAATCCCCACATAAGAGTGAACCAGCGCAAGGCTTAGAGGAATCAGAAAATAGATTATAATTTGTGCTTTGATAGAACCATAAACCATTGTTTTCGGCACACCGATTTTATCCAGTAGCTGATATTTCTCAATATTGTCCGCATTCTCACTTAATTGCTGCAATGCCAGAACAGCAGCGCAGGTAATCAGAAATACCAATCCGATGTACACAGCAACATAAGTCACCATTGTACTTAGTCCTGTGTTTGACACATAAACATTCTCTCTTGAAATAGAAGTTGTAAATGGTTTTTGTTTTTCCAGACCATAAGTTTTTTCCAGCTGTTCATCCATTTGCTTTGACACTTTAGCTCCATTTGATTTCCAATTGATGCTTACATAAGTTGTGATCGGATGCAGACCCAGCTTTTCAATCCATACATCATTTACAATGACAGTTCCGGCATCATATTTTCCTGTGGATATAAAATATGTATCCTCCAGCAGCTGATACTTTAAATCAAACGTTTCCTTTCCGAAATGCAGCTTTTGACGATCTTTGACCGCCTGCTGCATCATTTCAATCAAATTACTGTAGTTGCAGCTCAATGCATATTGATGATCCTTCAATGTCAACGGTTTCTTTCCTGTCACTTTACGAAATTTATTGTAGTCCGATAATCTCACAAAGCTGATCGGCACCTTATATAATTCTTTCATCTGCGTTTTCGGAAAATCTGCCAGCTCCTCCCTTCCCTTCATAAATTCTTCCATGGTATATTTAGATTTTGTCATATCACTTGTATCAGAAAACAGCATGACTGGCACAATGTCTTTGGCATCTTTTGTCAAATCAATACCGTCTTTTTTTAATTGCTGCGTCAAATAATCAGGATTCTTCGTTTCCTCCTGTTTTGTCTCGTAATCATAAAATCCATAATCGAACTTTGTAACATCTTTCAAATCACTTTTTACAGTTGCTGCCATGCCTGTTCCTGTGGCAAACGCACTGATTGCCAAAAACAGCATCAGGCAAAGCATTGTCATTGATACGAAAGCCGTTGTAATTTTGGAGTTGATCTGGCGCAGAACAAACATATGAAGTCCCCGATAGTAAAATGCTTTATTGCTTTTGGCAAGACGCAGCAGAAATCCGGAGAGCGATAAGAAAAATAAAAAGGTTCCTGCAATTCCCAGCAAAATACTCATCCAGAAATTCAGATCGGCTTCCAGCATTCCGTTTTCAATGATCAAGTGATATGCCCAGCCGATGCACAATGCCGAAATGATAAACATCACAACAGAAAACCATAAATGATTGACTTTTAATTTTTGATTCTTTTTCGCAGAATTTATCAGATCAATCAATTTATACTTTGAAATTGAAATTCCATTAAAAATCATTACAATGATGAAAATAATCGCAAAATACAAGATAGTTTGAAAAAATGCATCTGTGGAAAAAACAAATCCAAATTCCTTCATTTGTACGGAAAACATTTTTGCCGTCAGCACTGCCAGTCCCTGAGATAGAAAAACTCCGGCTGCCAATCCCACAATCAAAGCAAAGATTCCGATAAACATTGTTTCAATGATCAGAATTTTTGATACTTGCCCCTTCTCCATTCCAAGAATTAAATAGATCCCCATCTCTTTATGTCTGCGCTTCATCAAAAATTGATTGGCATAGATAATCAAAAATCCCAGAATCACTGCTATGAAAACAGATATTCCATTAATCATAGATGACAAAAGCTCCATCATAGATCTCTGACTTTCATTAATTTTTAAAACCGCCTGCTGTGACTGAATGGAATTAAACATATAGAATAGACAGATTCCGAAGGTTAATGTGAGAAAATAAATAGTATAATCCCGAATACTTTTCTTTACATTACTAAATGCAATTTTAGAATACATTGGTACTGTCACCTCCCAGCAGAGTCACAACTTCAATAATCCGATCAAAAAATTGTTTTCTGGAATCCTGTCCTCTGATCAACTCATTAAAAATTTTCCCATCCTTAATAAATAAAATTCTTTTGCAATAACTTGCAGTAAATGCATCGTGGGTAACCATTAAAATCGTAGCCCCCAGCTCGACATTCATTGTATCCATGCTGTCCAGCAGCATCCTTGCCGATTTACTGTCCAGGGCTCCTGTGGGCTCGTCTGCCAAAATAATCGAAGGATTGGATATCATTGCCCTGGCACTGGCAACTCTTTGTTTTTGACCTCCGGACATTTGGTACGGATATTTCTCGAGAATTTCTGTAATCATTAATTTCTCTGCAATAGATCGAACTCTTTCATCAATCTCTCTTGCGGGGATTTTCATAATTGTCAATGCAAGTGCTATATTTTCGTACGCAGTTAAGGTATCTAAAAGATTAAATTCCTGAAAAATAAAACCTAATTCTTCTCTTCTGAATTTTGACAGATGTTTTCCTTTCAGTTTTGTGATCTCCATACCGTTAATGTAGATATTTCCCGCGGTAACCCGGTCAATTGTGGATATACAGTTGAGCAGCGTTGTTTTTCCGCTTCCTGATGCTCCCATAATGCCGATAAATTCTCCCGGTTCCACATCAAAACTAATTCGGTCTACTGCTTTTGTTAAATTTTGTCTGTTTCCATAATACTTTTCAATATTTTCTACTTTTAATACAGGGTTCATTTTTTTCATCTCCTTATCAGTATTCCTTTCAGCTGTCTTTATCTTACCATTGAATTCTTCCTTCTTCCATCGAACTACCTTACGGAAATCTTACACTTTTGTCATCTTTTCATTTGCTATTCCGATAAAAAGATACTATACTAATTTTATGGCATCAAAAAAGGAGGAGAATTTCATGTATTTAAAAAAAGAAGATGTACTTACAGAAACATTAAAAAGCGCCAATGGATGTGAAACCCCGATTCAAAAAGTAAGTTTTCTGACAGAAGCGGAAATGAAAAACAGCAGCCGCCTTTTTGGCAAGGTGATTGTCCCTCCGGGTTGTTCTCTTGGCTATCATATGCACGAGGGAGAAGGAGAAGCCTATCACATTCTTCAGGGCAGCGCTCTCTACAATGACAATGGCACTACTTATGAAATTCACGCAGGTGACACAACCTTTACAGCCAGCGGTTCTGGGCACGCCATCGAAAATATCGGCGATGATGATCTGATTTTTATTGCTCTTATTTTACTAGATCAGTAAATCAGACGCCGGAACAATTCCGGCGCCTGATTTTAATTTTTCTATGAAAAGGAATGAAATCTGGGTTCCATCCGATCAAATGTATAGATTCCTCCAAATCCGATTTCTTTTAAAATCTCTTCGCTTTCTTTTATGTGATCTCCAATGCGGTCTGCATTATGAGCATCAGAACCGATCGTAATGATTCTTCCCCCCATGTCATAATATAACTCCAGTATTTCTCTGGATGGCATCAAACTCTTTAATTGATAGGCAAAACTGGATGTATTGAGTTCAATGCCCTTTCCATCTGCAATAATTACTTCAAAGATTTCTTCAATTAAATCTCTGATCTCATCAAATGCGATTTCCCCTTTCAGATCATAACGTTTCACAACATCCAAGTGCCCCAGAATACTATAGTTCTTATAAATCTTGGCTACATCTAATATTTCCTGATAATATCTTCGATTGTATTCTCTTTGCGTTTTGCCTTTTTGAACCTGCTGCCGGCAAAATTCCTGATTTTCCACTTGATGGCAGGAAAAAATCACAAAATCAAACGGATACTTTGAAAATATATTTTCGTAATAATCCACCGTGTGAACTTGAATTCCAAACTCAATTCCCGTTTTCAACGCAATCTTCTCTTGATACTTTTTCTTCATACGATCCATTTCTTCAAAATAAGCATCGTAGTCACAGTTAATTACCGTCGGAACCCCGTAATCCACGTGTTCTGTAAAACACAATTCATCCAGTCCCAACTCGATTGCTTTTTGAATTTCCTTCTCCATAGGAAAATCTGTATCATCACTAAAATGCGAATGCACATGATAATCTGCCAACATCTTTCAAAACCTCCAATATTATTTTAACTTAAAAATGTCATAGAATTTCTTGGAAATCCTATTCTTACGGTCGTTCCGGTACCTTCTTCCGATTCAATTTCAAATTGAATTCCCAATTTCCTGCATAGATTTCTGCACAAATATAATCCCATTCCTGTAGATTTCTTATAAACTCGCCCCGTAGCACCAGTGTACCCTCTTTCCATAACTTTTGGCAAGTCTTTCTTAGAAATCCCAATTCCATTATCTGAAATTTCTAAAATAACAGTTTCTTTTTCTTCTCTGCCAGAGAAACGAATCATTGGTTTCTGATCTCTTCGATATTTGACAGCATTGATTATAATTTGATTTAAAATAAACTCTATCCATTTTTCATCACTGAAAATAGAAAATTCCAACTCCTCTTTTTCTACTTTTACCTTTTCCCGAATCATTCTTTTGGCATTTGACCGAATTGCCTGATCTACAATTTGATGTAAATCTAGCTGTTTTACCATATAATCTTTTTCTGCACTGGTACTTCTGGCATAATAGAGTGCCTGATCTAAATAGTAATCTACCAGAGCAATCTCTTCCTCCAAGGCCTTTGCTGTTTCAAGGGAAGCATTTTCCAGAATTAGTTTTTCTGCTGCCAGCGGAGTCTTAATCTCATGAATCCACATTTCTACATACTCCCGGTAAGCAGAAGACTGATTTTTATACTTTAAAATCTCATCATTCATTGATTTATTACACTCAATCAAACAGTCATACAATAACACACCTTCTAAAAAATCTGGCTCTTCAATTAAACCCGAAATAATATTTTTCTTCTCTAAACGTCCTTGATTTTTCTTTAATTGACTGTAAAACTTATGCTTTCTGCAAAAATTATATCCCATTGCAAAGATAAAAAAAATTCCCTGTATGCTAATCACATAGATTGTTGCAAACGCATTGATCCCAAATCCGGTCAACATAAGACTAAATACAAGAATAAAAAGCATTTCCAGCAGCAAAATCATTTTTTGATCCCACAAGTACTCTTTCAGACTCATATCATATATCCTCTTCCTCGTTTCGTCTGAATAAAATCATTCAGTCCAACAGCTTCCAGCTTTTTTCTGACACGGTTGACATTGACCGTCAATGTGTTATCGTCAACGAACTCATTGGACTGCCAAAGACTTTCCATCAATGCATCTCTGCTGACAATCGTTCCCTTCTTCTGCATCAATGTACACAGTATTCTCATTTCATTTTTGCTAAGTTCGATCTCCTGTTCGTCATAACACATTGTACTTTTTTCAGGAAAAACTTTTAATCCTTGATACTCTATCCCCTGATCTTTTGCCTTTTTCATCGTTCTTTTTAGCAGTGAAGAAATTCTTGCCAGTAAAATCTGTGTGTTATATGGTTTGGTAACAAAATCATCTGCTCCAATATTCATACTCATTAACTCATCCATTTCGCTGTCTCTGCTTGTGACTACAATGATCGGAACCTCCGATTGATTTCTGATTTCTCTGCATATATAATACCCATCATAAACAGGCAGATTGATATCTAACAATATCAAATCTGCCTGTTCCTCTAAGCAGCATTGAACAACGTTTTCATAATCCGTTACTGCCTTTGCCTCATAATTATATTTTTCCAGAAATTTACACAACTCAATCTGAATCGGTTCATGATCTTCTACAATTAGAATTTTTGCTCTATTTCTGTACATTGATTGTTTCCATGCCTCCCATATATGGTTTCAATGCTTCCGGAATTCTAACAGAACCATCTTCCTGAAGATTATTCTCTAAAAATGCAATCAGCATTCTCGGCGGAGCGACCACTGTATTATTCAGTGTGTGGGCAAAATAGTTTCCATTTTCCCCTTTAACCCGAATTTTCAGTCTTCTTGCCTGTGCGTCTCCAAGATTGGAACAGCTTCCAACTTCAAAATATTTCTTCTGTCTCGGAGACCATGCTTCCACATCGACAGATTTTACTTTCAGATCTGCCAAATCTCCAGAGCAGCATTCTAAGGTTCTTACCGGTATATCCATAGAACGGAATAAATCTACTGTGTTTTTCCACAATTTTTCATACCATTCTTTACTTTCCTCCGGTTTGCAAACAACAATCATCTCCTGCTTTTCAAATTGATGAATTCGATAAACGCCTCTCTCCTCGATTCCATGAGCTCCTTTTTCTTTGCGGAAACACGGAGAATAACTTGTCAGTGTCTGAGGAAGATTTTGTTCTTCTAAAGTAGTATCAATAAATTTTCCAATCATAGAATGCTCACTGGTTCCAATTAAATATAAATCTTCTCCTTCGATTTTATACATCATGGCATCCATTTCATCAAAACTCATAACACCGGTTACTACATTGCTCCGAATCATAAACGGCGGGACACAATACGTAAAACCGCGTTCAATCATAAAATCCCGGGCATAGGAAATAACTGCAGAATGTAATCTCGCAATATCTCCCATCAAATAATAAAATCCATTTCCTGCTACTTTTCTGGCGCTGTCCAAATCAATTCCATGAAATTTTTCCATAATTTCTGTATGATAAGGTATTTCAAATTCTGGAACAACAGGTTCTCCGAATTTTTCAAGTTCCACGTTTTCACTATCATCTTTTCCAATCGGAACAGAAGGATCAATAATATTAGGAATGACCATCATAATTTTCTGAATTTGCTCTTCCACATTCTTTTCTCTTACACTTAATTCTTCGATGCGATCTGCCTGAGAAGTTACCTGTTTTTTTACTTCTTCTGCCTCCTCTTTTTTCCCCTGCCCCATCAGCGCGCCAATCTGTTTTGATAATTTATTTCGATTTGCCCGCAGAGCCTGAACTTCCTGTTTAATTTCTCGGTTTTCTTTATCCAGTTCAATTACTTCATCTACCAATGGCAGTTTTTGATCTTGAAATTTGTTTTGGATATTTTGTTTTACTACTTCTGGATTTTCTCTTAAAAATTTAATGTCTAACATAATTTCCTCCAATTTTTATTGATTCATACATTCTTCTAGAGCTATAGCTTCTTCCTTTGACAGTGCGACTTGTGATGTTCCGTTCTTTATCTCTTTCGTATAAACATAGGTAGCATTCTGACTGCTGACGCCATTTAACAAGATTCCATGATGATTATGGTCTAAAAGAGCAATCACAAAACTGGTTTCCCCTCCCATATCCTCAAATGCATTGTACTTTAACACCTTGATTTTTGAAAAGCTTGTTTTATGTTCTTCGTCAATTCTCTGCAGCTCTTGTTCAATAAAATCCTGCTCTACAACAATTTCATTCATTTTTTCAAATTTTTCAATAATACTTTGCTCTAATGATTTTCCATTTTTTCCGGTTAGAAATTTTTCATATCTTTTCTTCAATTTGCTGACTTTTACCAACAAAATAAGAATTAAAATCAAAGATAAAAAGACCACTCCTGCAAGTCCCATTACCATGTATTCTATACCGATTCCGTTTAAAATCTCTCTCATTTGATGTTCCTCCTAAATTGATCTGATCATATCCACAATGCGTTCTAATTCATCGCGAGAATAATATTCAATTTCAATTTTCCCCTTATTGTTTTTTTTATTTTTAATATTTACTTTACTTCCCAAAATCTGTTTCATAGATTCCTCCAGATCTGCATATAGAAAATCATGTACACTCTCTTCTTTTGGCTTTTCTTTTTTTATTTTTTTCAGATCCTTTACCAACTTTTCAATGTCCCTGACACTTAGTTTTTCATCAAAAACTTTCATTGCAATCTCATATTGCTGATCTCCGCTCTCTATAGAAAGAAGAGCTCTGGCATGTCCGGTACTAATCATCTCTTCTTCCAGCATTTGTTGAACTCGTAAATCTAATTTTAACAACCTTAAAGAATTTGTGATGGAGGCTCTGCTTTTGCTGACTTTGGCTGCCACTTGATCTTGTTTTAACTGGAACTCTTCCATCAGGCGTTTATATGCCATAGCTTCCTCAATGGGACTTAAATCTTCCCGCTGAATATTTTCAATCAACGCAATTTCTACAGTTTCATTTTCTTTCAGATTCCGAATTACTACCGGAACTTCTTCTAAACCTGCAAGCTTTGCAGCCCTCCACCGCCGTTCTCCTGCAATAATTTCATAAAAATTTTCTCTTGGATTTACAAGAATTGGCTGTAGGACTCCATATTGTTTGATCGAATCGGCTAATTCTTGAAGATTATCTTCATCAAACTGATTTCTTGGCTGATCTGGGTTTGGTTCAATTTTGTGTATTGGAAGTGTATGTGTATCTTCTTTTTTCTTTTCCTCTTTTTGTTCTGGCATTTCATCTGGAAGAGGTGTATTCGGAATCAATGTATTTAAACCTCTCCCCAGTCCTTTTTTCTTTGCTGTCAAGATTCTTCACCTCCATTTTCGATCACTTCTTCTGCTAGAAGTGCATAACTTTCAGCTCCAACCGAACGGGCATCGTATAGATTAATTGGAAGTCCGTGACTTGGCGCTTCTGCAAGACGTACATTTCTCGGAATAATCGTCTTATAAATATTTTGATTTAAGTAAGACTTAACATTCTCCACTACTTGGAGAGATAAATTAGTTCTGGCATCATACATTGTAAATACAACACCTTCAATTGTTAATTTAGGATTTAAACTTTTTTGAATAAGTTCAATGGTGTAGATCAACTGTGTCAATCCATCCAGAGCATAAAATTCACATTGAATTGGCACAATTACAGTATTTGCGGCAGTCATTGCATTTACTGTCAACATTCCCAATGCCGGGGGACAGTCTAAAATAATGAAATCGTAGGAATCTCTCACAGTTTCCAGATTTTTTTTCATAATAAACTGCATTTTATCCACTGTCATTAGTTCAATTTCAGCTCCTGCTAGATTCCGATTTGCCGGAAGTAAAGATAAATTTTCAAAAACTTCATCTCTAATACATTCTTGTATTGCATTTTCCTCTATGATGACCTCATATGTAGTTTTCTCCAATTCATTTTTATCTAATCCTAATCCACTGGTAGTATTCCCTTGTGGGTCCATATCTACTATTAATGTTTTTTTTCCTTTCGCTGCCAATGCCGCAGAAAGGTTTACTGCTGTTGTTGTTTTTCCCACACCGCCTTTTTGGTTTGCAATTGCAATAATTCTTCCCATTTTTTTCTCCTTTTGTATCACATTATAACACTTATTATTTTTCTTTTCTATATGTTTCACGTGAAACATATGAGAAGTCTATGTGATTGATCTTTTCATTTTTTCCATTGTCAAAAAAAGAAGGAAAATATTTATCAAATATTTTCCTTCTTACATTTTCTATATAGTTTACATTTGTTCAGGACATTGAATTCCCAATAATTCTAACGCATCTTGGATTACTTGTTTGGACATGAGTACCAGTTTTACTCTTGCTTCTTTTAATTTTTGATTTTCTACATTACATTGATTTTCATGATAAAAACGATTAAAACTTTGAGCTACAGCCATTACATATCTTGCAATTACAGATGGTTCTAAACGGTCTGCTGCTGTTTTTACCGCCTCAGGAAATCTCTCCAATTCTTTTAACAAAGCAATAGAAGCATCATCGGTAATATATGAAGCATTAATTTCTTCCAGCTTATCAATACCTGTTTTTCTTAAGACACTTGCCGCACGGGCATAAGTATATTGAACATAAGGTCCTGTTTCTCCATCAAAACTATGAATTTTTTCCCATGTAAACGTCACATCTTTAATTCTTTGATTATACAAATCATTAAAAATAATTGCTCCAATTCCAACTTTCTGAGCGACATCATCTTTATCTTTCAAGTCAGGATTTTTATCTTCGATAATTTCCTTAATTTTTGAAACTGACTCTCTTAAAATGTCTTCTGCATAAACAATGTTTCCACTTCTTGTTGATAGCTTTCCGCCTTCCAAGCTTACCAATCCATAAGGAACATGAATCAGTTGATCTTTTGCCCAGTCGTACCCCATCAACTCAACAACCTTAAATACTTGTGCAAAATGAAGCTTTTGCTCCAGTCCAGTGACATAAATGCACTTATCAAAATTATACTCTTTTTTGCGATAGAAGATTGCCGCCAAATCCCGTGTAGCATAAATACTGCTTCCATCCTTCTTTGTTACCAGACACGGAGCCATGTCATAATCATCTAAATCTACAATCATCGCCCCTTCACTTTCCTTTAGCAGCTGTTTGTCTGTTAATTCTTTTACTACCGCTGCAGTTTTATCCCGATAAAAGCTTTCTCCGGTATAATGGTCAAATTCCATATTCAAAATTCCATAAATTCTCTTATATTCTACCATACTGATATTCTTAAACCATTCCCAGATTTCAAGCGCTTCTTCGTCACCCTTTTCCATCTTGACAAACCACTCTCTTGCCTGATCATTTAATGTTTCATCCTTCTGAGCCTCTTCATGAAATTTTACATAAATTTTTAACAGCTCTGGAATGCCATGTTTCTCTACAGCTTCTTTGCTGCCCCACTTTTTATAAGCAACAATTAATTTTCCAAACTGTGTTCCCCAATCTCCTAAATGATTAATTCTCTCTACATGATACCCTAATTTTTGAAAAATATGATACAGAGAATTTCCGATGATTGTAGTTCTCAAGTGTCCCACATGAAAGTTCTTTGCAACATTGGGAGAAGAATAATCAATACAAATTGTTTTTCCTTTTCCCAGTTCTAAAGAGCCGTAACCTTCCCCTATTTTTGCAATAACTTCTCTTGCATACTCTTCTTTATTCATAAAAAAGTTTACATATGGTCCCATTGCAGTAATTTCCGTCACTGCTTCTGTCTTCGGAATCTGCTGGACTAATTCTTCTGCAATCATATTTGGAGCCTTACGAAATACTTTTGCCAGCTGAAAACATGGAAAAGCAAAATCTCCCATATCATCCTTTGGTGGAATTTCCAAAATATCTGCAATTTTCTCACGATCAAATTCTTTTAATGTCTGATCTAATAAATCAATAATCTTATCTCTCATAATTTTTCCTTTCTATTGTTCCATCAAAACCTGAATAATCATAGAATTTGCTTTCCATCTCACAACAGAAAACTCATCCGACCACAGTTTTTCTAAATTTTCCCTATTTTTATAAAATTCCCCTGCATCATTTGGGATTTTAGGCTTAATATGAAATTGAAGTAAAATTTTATAGTCATCCACAAATTGTTCTACATTAATTACAAACACGCCAATTTCTTCAATTAAAAATTTCATACATTGACGAAACCCTTTTAAAAAAGAAAATGTCATGCAAATTTTGGAGGAATCCTGCCTTTTTTCAAAATTCAGACGAAGCTGCGGATATACTTTTTTTACACATTCCAACAACTCATAAAAGGCTGGAAAAAACATAACTCGCTCTTTCGATTCGTTTATATCGCTCTCCGTAATAAAATAATTTTCCTCCAATGCCCCAAGATACTCTCTGAGCTGACTGATCTTTTCTTCCTTTGCCCCAATGCTGTTTCTCTTATTCTGAATCTTTTTTTCCAGCTCTATGGTATCCTCTGAACTTTCCTCTCGCTCTTCTTCTATTTCCAAAGAAAGCGGAGAAAAAATTTTACGAATCCGGTACATTCGATTGCGATCTGCAATCACGCTTTCTTTCTCATTCTTTTCCCGCAAAAGCCTACGAAGTTCCTCCTTCTGCTGATCTCTCTCATATTTCACAGCCTGCATTTCATCTGCCAGATAATCATACAACTGATTCATTAAATGATCTTTATCTATTTTCTTTTCCATTGTCTCACTACTTTCCTCACCATTCAACCAATTCTTTTAAGACGGAATTTCTGAACAAATAGGATCTTTTGCCGGCAGCCCTGCCTTTCTTGGAAAACGTTTTGGCGTCGTCTTAATTTTTTTTATTTTTAAAATTGTCCTGCCCAGGTCTGTATCAGGAACCTCAAAGTCAATCACTTCTTCTGTAAAACCGCCCAAAATCTCCACAGCTTTTTGAGCTTGATTCAATTCCTCCTTGATATTTCCAGACTTATAAGGAAGAAAATAACCCTCTTTCCTGACGTAGGGAATGCAATACTCTGCCAACACTGATAAATTTGCTACGGCTCTGGAAACAACATAATCAAACTGCTCCCGATACTCTTTCTGTCTGGCAAAATCCTCGGCTCTTCCATGAACTGCCTGAATTTTTTCCAATTCCAGATTTTCTATCACTTCATTTAAAAAACGAACGCGTTTATTTAAGGAATCCAACAATGTTATTCTAAGGTTTGGAAATGCAATTTTCAACGGAATTCCAGGAAATCCTGCTCCTGTGCCAAGGTCAAGAATCTTTTGATCCTCCAAATGAACTCCTGTTTTTACCAATGCCAGACTGTCCACAAAATGTTTATCAATCACCTCTTTTTTCTCTGTGATTGCCGTTAAATTCATAACCTTATTCTTTTCCACAAGCATTTCATAATACCGCTCAAATTGATTCAGCTGAAAATCACTTAATTGGATTCCCCAAAATGCCGCCTTTTCCTTTAGTTGCTTCATGACCTATCTCCTATGTTTCATTTGCTCCAAATAAATTAATAGTACGGAAATATCTGCTGGAGATACTCCGGAAATCCGAGATGCCTGTCCAATGGAAACCGGACGTATTTTTGCAAGCTTTTGTTTCGCTTCAATTCTTAGACTTCCCACATTTTCATAATCAATATCATCTGGAATTCTCTTTTTCTCCATTTTATGAAATTGTTTTACCTGAGATTCCTGACGTTTCAAATATCCCTCATATTTCAGCTGTATATTTACCTGCTCACCAACTTCCGGCTGAAGTTGAGGTCTCTGCGAATCAATGGGGGCCAAATCCATATAGGTAAGCTCCGGTCTCCGAATTAACTCTGCCATTGTGGCAGAAGACTTAAGCGTCGTACTTCCCAATCGCTCCAACAACTCCTGCACGTTTTTTGATGCGCCCACATTCAGTTTTTTCACCCGATCAACCTCTTCTCTGATCTGCTTTTCTTTTAAGATCAGACTGTCATAGCGCTGTTTTGAGATTAACCCAATTTCATATCCTATTTTAGTTAAGCGCAAATCTGCATTATCCTGACGGAGAAGCAGACGATACTCTGCTCTCGATGTCATCATTCGATAGGGCTCTTGTGTTTCTTTTGTTACCAAATCATCAATTAATACACCAATATACGCCTGGGAACGATCCAGTACCACAGCTTCTTTTCCCTGAATTTTTCTTGCTGCATTAATTCCTGCCATCAATCCCTGAGCTGCTGCTTCTTCATAACCGGAACTTCCATTAAATTGTCCTGCAGAAAACAGTCCTTCAATGGCTTTAAATTCCAGCGAAGACTTTAACTGTGTCGCGTCGATGCAGTCATATTCAATTGCATAAGCATTCCGAACAATCCTTGCATTTTCCAATCCCGGAACGCTATGATACATTGCATACTGCACATCCTCCGGCAAGGAACTTGACATACCTCCGATATACATTTCATTGGTAAATTCCCCCTCAGGTTCAATAAATACCTGATGCCGGTTCTTATCTGGAAACTTTACAATTTTATCTTCAATGGATGGACAGTATCTGGGTCCGGTTCCCTCAATTGCACCCGAAAACAATGGGGAGCGATGAATATTTTCCCGAATAATCTGATGTGTCTCTTCCGTTGTATAAGTCAGCCAACAAGAAATCTGTTCTCTCTTAATGTCTTCTGCCTGATTTGTAAAACTAAAAGGCACGATGTTCTCATCTCCGCGCTGCTCGGACATCTTCTGAAAGTCAATGGAGTTTTTATCAATTCTCGCTGGAGTTCCTGTTTTAAATCTCCGCACAGAAATACCATGTTTCTCTAAAGATTCTGTCAAATAATTTGCTGCCTGCAGTCCATTGGGTCCGGTATTGGTACTCACATCCCCATAAATGCATCTGGCTTTCAGATAAGTTCCCGTTGTTAAAATAACTGTCTTTGCGCAGTAAACCGCACCGGAATATGTTTTTATTCCTCTGATCTTTCCCTGCTCAACAAGAAGCTCTGTAACCTCTCCCTGCCGAAGTGTTAAATGGGGCGTATTTCCCATAACCTGCGTCATAGACATTGAGTACATCTTCTTATCTGCCTGTGCTCTTAAAGAATGTACCGCCGGTCCTTTTGATTGATTTAACATCTTCGATTGGAGATATGTCTTATCTATATTCTTTCCCATCTCGCCGCCCAATGCGTCAATTTCCCGGACAAGATGTCCTTTGGAACTCCCTCCAACATTAGGATTACACGGCATCAATGCAACACTATCCATATTTACCGTAAAACATATCGTCTTAAACCCCATTCTTGCTCCCGCAAGAGCTGCTTCGCATCCGGCATGACCTGCGCCGACAACAATCATATCATATTCTTCTATTATATTTTTCATCATTATTTACCCATACAAAATTCTGCAAAAATTTCATTCACCAGGTCCTCTCCAACCGATTCTCCTGTAATGAATCCTAAGTGTTCGTAGGCATCCATGAGATCAATGGAAAAGAAATCCTCCGGCATTCCAGCTTCAATACTCTCCATGACCATAGATAAACTATTTAATGCATCAGAAACAGCATTTTTATGCCGCATATTCGTCAAATAAATCTCATCATTAAAAGAAACCTTTCCTTCAAAAAAGATATCTTGAATCATCTGATATAAGTCCTCAATTCCAGTCTGTTCTTTTGCTGAAATCACTGCGACATGCTCAAACCCTCTCTGCTTCATTTCATCTATTCCAATTTTGGAAGCCAAATCCGATTTATTTAACAATACAATCGTCTCTTTCCCCTCAATCAATCTTACAATTTCCTCATCCTCTTCGGTCATTGGACTTGATGTATCCACCACATAAAGTATAAGGTCGGCCTTGTTTAATAAGTTCTTTGCCTTATCTACACCAATTTTCTCTACAAGATCATTGGTATCACGAATCCCGGCTGTGTCAATCATATTCAACGGAATCCCCTTAATTTGAATTGATTCTTCCAACGTATCTCTCGTTGTACCGGCAATGTCCGTGACAATCGCCCGCTCTTCTCCCAACAGTACATTCCACACAGAAGATTTTCCGGCATTTGGTTTTCCGACAATCACCGTTTGAATTCCTTCTCTTAATATTCTCCCATTATCTGCATTTTCTAAAAATGATTGAAGCTCTTTTATCATATGTTCAATCTGAATTTTCAACTCATCCGAGAATCCATCAATGCTGTAATGCTCCGGGTCATCCAACGCCGATTCAATCCATGCAACGCTATGTAAAATTTGCTTTCTAAGATCTGTGATCTTCTTTCCCAGAACTCCTTCCAGTTGTTTTAATGAGCTCTGCATCGCAAATTCATTCTTGGAATGAATTAAATCCATTACCGCCTCAGCTTTTGATAAATCAATTCTCCCATTCAGAAACGCCCGCTTTGTAAATTCTCCGGGCTCTGCCGGAACCGCACCGGCAAAAAATACAGCCTCCAAAATTTTTCTCATCACTACCACGCCGCCATGACACTGAATCTCTGCCACATCTTCTGCCGTATAGGAATGAGGACCTCTCATAATCAAAACAATACATTCATCCAAAAGCTCATCCTCATGATAAATATGCCCATAATGTGCTGTATAAGACGGAACCTCCTTCATATTCTTTTGTTTTTTCGGCTGAAAGATCCGGGAGATAATATCCAAGGTCTGATTTCCGCTAATTCTGATAACCCCAATTCCACTATTGGTCATTGGCGTGGCTATTGCCGCGATTGTATTTGATTTCATTTTTATACCTCAAAAGGGCCGCCTTCCTAAGGCAGCCCCCAATTCTTATTTTTTAAGCATAACAACAACTTTACGATAAGGATCCTTACCTTCGCTCTTTGTAATTACTTCCGGATCTCTCTGCAAAGCAGAATGAATAATCCGGCGCTCATTTGGATTCATCGGTTCCAAATAAATCGGTTTTTTATTCTTCTTTACTTTGTAGGCAATACTTCCTGCTAATTTCTCTAAAGTTTGCTGTCTTCTTTCTCTATAATTCTCTGTGTCGAGTTTAATCTTCATAAAAGAGTCACTCTCTTTATTTACATACAAACTTACAAGATACTGTAATGCATCCAGTGTTTGTCCATGTTTTCCAATCAACGCTCCCATCTTTTCACCGGAAACGTTAATATTCAGTACATTTTCTCTGCGGTTATAGTAAAGATTCAGCTTTGGGTTTAATCCCATTGCTCTTAATACTTCATCTAAATATTTTTCTGTATCTTTGATAATCTCATCCAAATTTTCCGGAGCCTTATGCTTCTTTGGTTCTTTTACAGAATCATTTTCTTTCGATTTCTGCTGTTTCTTCGGAGGATGAGTTGTTTTCTTTTCATCTTTTCTCTCTGATTTATTTTTTTGCTTTTCTGGTTTTGGAGCCTGTTTTTTTGCCTCCTTTGCCGCCGGCTTCTTGTCCTCATTCATTTCGATGATTACCGGCTTTTTGAAAAGACCAAAAAAACCATTACTTCCCGGATCGATGACTGTATAATTCAGGTCGGTACTTGGAACTCCCAGTTCCATTGCCGCATTCATTACTGCATCAGATTCAGTTTTTCCAGTAAATCTTTTTGCTGACATACTATTTCCCTCCCTTATTCTTGTTCAGCGCATTGGCTTTAGAAGCAATTCCTCCTTTAGCATTTCCAGAATATGTTACATTTCTGGTAGATTTTGTTGCAGCTACTTTCTTGATATTGCCGTCCTCTGGCTGCACAACTGCCTGAGTTCCGAGCATCTTTTCATAAAAAGAAGGACCTTTTTTCTTTTTCTTCTTGGCTGCTTTCTCGCGGCTCTTTTCAATAATCTTTTCCATGTCTGTATGATCATAGTGATAGTTAAATGCAATTTGCTGAATATACTGGAAAAGTGCACTAGCGGTCCAATATATACCAATACCGATCGGCAGAGTAATACACATAACAAAAGACATTAACGGCATCGTATACATCATACTTTTTGTCATTCCTGCACCAGGGGCATTTTCATCGGTCTGCGTACTGGCCATAGAAGTTTTCGCACTTAAAAACTGAAAAATAAAAGATAAAACAGGAATGATCATTAATGGAGTCAGCCGAAATCCCGGCGCGGAATTTAAATCCATTCCGAAGAAGGAATTCGGGTGAAACTGTGCATCCTGCGCAATTTGAGGAATATAAATTTCTACTCCGCGAATTACATAATATAACGCCATAATGATCGGGAACTGAATTAAAGTTGTTGCACATCCTCCCGTAGGGCTTGTACCATACTTTTCATAAACCTTCTGCATCTCTTCATTTTGCTTCATCATAGATGCCTGATCTCGTTTATTTCGATACTTTTTTGTAATTTTATTAATTTCCGGCTGGGCAATCTGATTGATCTTCATAGAACGCTGCTGCTTCATTGTCAACGGAAGCAAGATCAATTTTGATACCAATGTAAACAAAATAATACATAATCCAACATTATAGATGCCCATCGCAGCCAATCCACTGTAGATTGCTTTGATAATCCATCCAAAAATTATAACAAACGGAGCCAAAATTCCTCCGTTGCCCGCACTTTGGGCTTGCGCCAAAAACATCATTTTCTGCACCTTTTTCCTTTCCTGACTTCCGGAACAGGGTCATATCCGCCTTTTGAAAATGGATTGCACCTAAGAATTCGATACCCCGCCAGCAGACTTCCTTTGATGGCGCCGTGCTTCTCCAATGCTTCTATGGCATATTCCGAACAAGTCGGAACATAAATACATGTTCCTCTTCCCTTTAATCTTGATAAATATTTCCGATAGAATTTAATGATGGCTATTAATAATTTTTTCAATTGTAATCAACTCTTTTTTAGATCATGCAAACCTGCCAAATGCAGAAATGCGCTCTCAATTTCCTGATAGCCTTTTTCTTTTGCAGTATTTCTAGCAATCACTACTACATCATGTCCTGGTTTTAAATTATCCTGGTTTAAACGATAGCTTTCACGAATTAAACGTGTAATCCGATGTCTGACTACACTGTTTCCAACTTTTTTACTTACTGATATTCCCAAACGATTATATGTGAGATCATTTTTCCTGCAATACAATACCAAATATTTATTTGCCTTTGATTTTCCCTGATTATAAACAATCCCGAAATCCTTTGTTTTCCTTAATGAATGATAATTCCTCATGACTCTCTTCCTTATTTAATAAGAAAAGAAAAGGTCACATCTCTGCGACCTAAGCTGATAATCTATTTCTTCCTTTTGCTCTTCTGCTCTTCAGAACTTTTCTTCCGTTTGCAGTGCTCATTCTCTTTCTGAATCCGTGAACCTTAGATCTCTGTCTTTTCTTCGGCTGAAATGTCATTTTCATGTCCTAACACCTCCTTAACAAAATTTTGAATTATATATATGAATAATATTCGTAAAAACATCACTCCTATTATAGACAAAGAGTACCGTAAAAGTCAAGTAAATTCTTTGTTTTTTTCACTTTCCGCGTTTCAATCATACATGTTGTAGGACGATAAAATGTTATCCACAATTTGTAGATAACCTGTGTATAACTTGATGATAAACTGTGAATTTTTAAAATTCGACATCTTTCTTTGCTTTATTTTTCCACATTTTTCGACATGTGTATATTGTGGAACAAGTTATCCACAATCTATGGATAACTATCCACTGAAATGATGATAACTTGGAAAGAATCATTGAAAAAAAAATATTTTTGTTATACACTAACTATAGTGCCGTACTTTGCACTTTTATAAAAAATACGCAGAAAGGGATTTATGTTATCCATGAAAAAGAAGATCGAAGAAATCTGGGATGATGTATTAGTGAAACTGGAACAGGAGCATGATGTTTCCAGCGCTGCAATCAATGCCTGGATCAAACCATTACATATTAAAGATGTTCAGTCAAACAAAATAATTCTTTCACTGGATGCCAAATATGATGAACGTGGAATTCAGTTTATTAAGAAAAAAATGTACGATTTCTATATTTCTTTAGCCATTCAAGATCTGACCGGAACGAAATACGACATTGTTTTTGAGCTTGAAAAAGAAGGAGAGCAGCAAAAACCAAAACAAACAGAACCTGTACATGATAATAATAACTTAAATCCTCGTTATACTTTTGATACTTTCGTGATTGGAGATAATAATCAGATGGCGCATGCTGCCAGCATTGCCGTGGCAGAAGCTCCAGCGGAAGCTTACAATCCACTGTTTCTTTACGGAGGCGCCGGACTTGGAAAAACCCATCTGATGCATTCCATTGCACATTATATTATAGAGCACAACAGTTCACTGAATGTCCTGTATGTAACAAGCGAAGACTTCACCAATGAGGTAATCAACTCCATTCAACATAAAAAGCAGGAAGAGCTGCGCAGTAAATATCGTAATATTGACGTTTTGCTGGTGGATGATATTCAATTTGTCATCGGTAAAGAAAGCACACAGCAGGAATTTTTTCATACTTTCAATGCATTATATAATTCAAAAAAACAAATTATTCTTTCCTCCGACAAACCTCCAAAGGAATTGGATGTCTTAGAAGAACGGTTAAGGAGCCGCTTTAGTTGGGGACTCCCGGTTGATATTCAGCCACCGGATTATGAGACTAAAATTGCAATTCTGAGAAAACGAGCCGAATTGGATAATGTATACATTGATGACGAAATTTTTGACTATATTGCAACTCACATTAAATCCAATATTCGAGATTTGGAAGGCGCATTAAATAAAATTAAGGTTTATTCTAAGCTTAATAAAAAGCCAATTGACCTTGAATTATCAAAAGTTGCTCTGCAGGACCTCATTGACAATAAAACAAAGCAGCAAATTACACCGGATTTGATTCTTCAGACGGTTGCAGAACACTTCAATATTCAAACAAGCGATATTTTATCCAAAAAAAGAAGTCATGATATTGCATATCCAAGACAGATTTGTATGTATTTATGCAAAAAAATGACAGACCAGTCTCTTGTTAAAATTGGTGAAATTATCGGCAAACGAGATCACTCCACTGTCATTCACGGAATTGAAAAAATTGAGAAAGATCTTGAAAAAGATGCGGAATTAAGCAAGGTCATAGATGTTATCACAAAGAAAATGGATTAATGTAGAAGGTTTTAAATATTTTATCAACACTTATCCACAAATTTTGTGGATAAGTTGTGGATATCCTGTGTATTTTATGATTTACTGCTTTTTGCGATTGTTGATAAAACTCTTTTTATCCTCCATTTTTTAAGGAGTTTTAAACATTTTATCAACCCTTCAAACCCTTTATATTTAGCAGTTTTTTAAGGTTATCCCCAAATCCACACCTACTACGACGATTACTACGACCCTAATTTATTTATTTATAGAAAATTTCACACAAAAAGGAGTTATTCACATTATGAAGATGATATGTAAAAAAACAGACTTAGTGCATGCTGTCAGTACTGTTTCAAAAGCTGTTTCAAATAAAACAACCTTACCAATTCTTGAATGTATTCTAATTGAAGCAACAGCAGGAAAAATAAAATTAACTGCCAATGATATGGAGTTGGGAATTGAAACCTGCATTGAAGGAAACATTCAAGAACCAGGAAAAATTGCTATGAATGCAAAACTCTTTTCTGAAATTGTAAGAAAACTACCGGATAACGATGTAACCTTTGAAACAGATGAACAATATAAAGCAACGATTACCTGTGAAAAAGCATGCTTTCAAATCATGGGACAGGAAGGAAATGAATTCCCATATCTCCCGGAAATTGAAAAAAATCAAAGTATTACCTTATCCCAATTCTCCTTAAAAGAGATCATTCGTCAGACAATTTTCTCAATTTCTGATAACGAAAATACAAAATTGATGACAGGGGAATTATTTGAAGTGAAGGATCAACAGTTAAGTGTTGTATCCTTAGACGGACATAGAATTTCAATTCGGAAAATTCAATTAAAAGATAGTTATGATTCTTTTAAGGTCGTTGTTCCAGGAAAAACTTTGCAGGAAATTGTAAAAATTATTTCCGGTGAAATGGATGAAAATGTTTCAATTTATGTTACTTCAAAGCATATTTTATTTGAATTTGATCAGACAAGAGTGGTTTCAAGACTGTTGGAAGGAGAATTTTATAAAATTAGTCAGATGCTGTCCAGTGATTATGAAACAAAAATTACAATCAATAAAAAAGAATTTTTAAATTGTATTGACCGGGCAAGTCTTTTAATTCGCGAGTCGGAGAAGAAACCAATTATTATTGATATCACAGATCATTCTTTAAAATTAAATATAAATTCCTTTTTTGGATCCATGGAGGAAGAAATTATGATTCAAAAAGAAGGACGTGATTTACTGATTGGATTTAATCCAAAATTTTTGATGGATGTCTTAAGAGTTGTTGATGACGAAGAAGTTCATATTTATCTGGTAAACCCAAAAGCGCCTTGTTTTATTAAGGATGATGCCGGTTCTTATAACTATTTAGTTCTTCCGGTCAACTTTAATCACTAGAAAGGGAAGCTTATGAAAGAGATTAAGATTAAAGATGAATATATAAAATTAGGTCAGGCGTTGAAAGCGGCAGGGCTTGTAAGTTCTGGTCTGGAAGCGAAAATTGTAATTCAGGATGGAGAAGTTTCTGTCAATGGCGAGATTGAAACTAGACGCGGGAAAAAATTATTTGGCGGAGAGAGAGTTTCTTTTGGCAATGAAGAACTTCAGATTTTGAAATAGTTGGGAGTATTATGATAGTTAAATCTTTGGAATTAAAGAATTATCGAAATTATAATGAACTTTCCATGGATTTTGCCAAAGGTACCAATCTTTTGTATGGTGACAATGCGCAGGGAAAAACAAATATTTTAGAAGCAATTTATCTTGGGGCAACGACCAAATCTCATCGAGGCAGCAAAGATCGGGAGATCATTCAATTTCATGAAAATGAATCGCATATTAGAATTCAATATGAAAAACAGGAAATCATTCATCAGCTGGATATGCATTTGAAAAAAAGCAGGGCAAAGGGAGTGGCAATTGACAGAATGCCAATTCGACGTTCTGGAGATTTGCTCGGGCAAATTCCTGTCATCTTTTTTTCTCCGGAAGATCTGAAAATTGTAAAAAATGGTCCAAGTGAGCGAAGAAAATTTTTGGATATTGAGCTATCACAGATGGAACCGCTTTATTTATATCAGTTAACGAATTATAATAAAATATTAATGCAAAGAAATAATTTGTTAAAGCAAATTCGATTTCAGAAGGAGTTGATGGATACATTAGAATCGTGGGATATACAATTGGTGAAGTACGGTTCTGAAATTATTCGATATCGTGAAAAATTTATCAAGCATTTAAACAAAACGATACAACAGATTCATAAAAAACTGACCGGTGGTAAGGAACATATGTTACTCACTTATGATCGAAATGTTGCATATGATGAATTTCTTACAGAGATTGGACGAAAGCGTGAAAAAGATTTAAAATATTCAACGACGAATGCAGGTCCCCACCGGGATGATCTTGGTTTTATGGTGAATGATATTGATATTCGAAAATATGGCTCTCAGGGACAGCAGAGAACGGCTGCGCTTTCTTTAAAATTAGCGCAAATTCAGCTTGTAAAGGAGGTTATGAAAGAATCTCCCATTCTTTTGTTGGATGATGTGCTGTCAGAATTGGATAGCAGCAGAAAGATTTATTTATTAGAAAGTATTAAAAATACGCAGACAATCATTACCTGTACAGGACTGGATGAATTTATTGATCAGCATCTGCCGATTGAGCGTATGTTTCAAATAAAAGCAGGAAAAATTGTAAAGGAAAATTAGGAGGAAACTATGGGTACACAAAAAAATGGGGAGTATGGTGCGGATCAGATCCAGATTTTGGAAGGACTGGAGGCTGTGCGCAAAAGACCTGGTATGTATATTGGAAGTACGTCGGAAAAGGGGCTTCACCATCTGGTTTATGAGATTGTGGACAATGCCGTGGATGAATCTCTGGCAGGATACTGCGATACAATTCATGTGACACTAAACAAAGACGGATCTGTCACAGTGAAAGATAATGGCCGAGGTATTCCGGTAGGAATGAATAAGAAAAAAGGTGTATCCAGTGTGGAAGTTGTATTTACAATTCTTCATGCAGGAGGAAAATTCGGCGGAGGAGGATATAAGGTCTCCGGAGGACTGCATGGCGTGGGCTCTTCGGTCGTAAATGCACTGTCAGACTGGCTGGAAGTGACTGTATGTAAGGAGGGAAAGATTCATCAGCAGAGATATGAGAGAGGAAAGGTTTGTTATCCGTTGAGAGTGATTGGGGATACGGAGCAAACTGGTACGACGGTGACTTTTTATCCGGATGCCTCCATTTTTGAAACGATAGAGTTTGATTATGAAACTTTAAAGCGCAGATTAAGAGAAACGGCATTCCTGACGAAAAATTTAAGAATTGTATTAATTGATGACCGACAGGAAGAACAAAGGACAGATGTTTTTCATTATGAAGGCGGAATTAAGGAATTTGTCTCTTACCTCAATCAGGGAAAGGAGTCTTTGTATCCGGAAGTTATTTATTGTGAAGGTGAGAAAGACGGCGTTTATGTGGAGGTTGCATTTCAGCATAATGATTCTTATAATGAGACATCCTTAAGCTTTGTGAATAATATTATTACCCCGGAGGGCGGAACTCATTTGTCTGGATTTAAGGCGGCGCTGACGACTACCTTTAATGATTATGCAAGAAAAAATAATTTGTTAAAAGAAAAAGAGGAAAATCTCACTGGAGAAGATATTCGAGAGGGATTGACGTCTGTAATCAGTATTAAAATCGGCGAGCCTCAATTTGAGGGACAGACAAAGCAAAAGCTTGGAAATAGTGAAGCCAGAGGAGCAGTGAATAGTATTCTCTCAGAACAGCTCAGATATTTTCTGGAACAAAATCCGCAGGTTGCAAAATTAATTTGTGAAAAAGCGGTATTGGCTCAGAGGGCAAGAGATGCGGCGAGAAAAGCAAGAGATCTTACCAGGAGAAAAACTGCGCTGGACGGAATGAGTCTTCCTGGAAAGCTGGCAGACTGCTCAGATAAGGATCCGGAAAAGTGCGAGATCTATATTGTGGAGGGAGATTCTGCGGGAGGATCGGCAAAAACTGCCCGTTCCCGTGCAACACAGGCAATTTTGCCTCTTCGCGGAAAAATTTTAAATGTAGAAAAGGCAAGGCTGGATAAAATTTTGGTTAACAAAGAAATTCAGGCGATGATTACAGCCTTTGGAACCGGAATTCATGAAGATTTTGACATTGATAAGCTTCGTTATCATAAAATTATTATTATGACAGATGCAGATGTGGATGGAGCACATATTGCAACATTGCTTTTAACTTTTTTATATCGGTTTATGCCGGAGTTGATTAAGCAGGGATATGTGTATCTTGCGCAGCCGCCGCTGTATCGAATTGAGAAAAATAAAAAATACTGGTATGCTTATAGTGATGAAGAATTAAGCAATACTTTGAATGAAATTGGAAGGGATAATAATAAGATTCAAAGATATAAAGGTTTGGGAGAAATGGATGCAGAACAATTGTGGGATACGACCATGGACCCGGAAAAGAGAGTTCTTTTGCGGGTTCATCTGGATGAAGACTCTGCTTCAGAAATTGATTTGACATTTACTACACTTATGGGGGATCAGGTGGAACCCAGAAGAGAATTTATTGAAGCCAATGCCAAATATGTAACGAATCTTGATATTTAGGAAGGGAGAAACAGATGGACGAGAATACAATTTTTGATAAGGTTCATGACATTGACTTAAAGAAAACAATGGAAAAATCATATATTGATTATGCCATGAGCGTTATTGCCTCCAGAGCTCTTCCGGATGTGCGTGATGGCTTGAAACCAGTGCAGAGAAGAATTCTTTATGCGATGATTGAGCTGAATAATGGTCCGGACAAACCTCATCGTAAGTGTGCGCGTATTGTCGGTGACACAATGGGTAAATATCACCCTCATGGAGATAGTTCTATTTACGGCGCTTTGGTGAATATGGCTCAGGAATGGTCTACCAGATATCCTTTGGTAGATGGACACGGAAATTTTGGATCTGTGGATGGAGACGGTGCGGCAGCAATGCGTTATACTGAGGCAAGACTCAGTAAAATTTCCATGGAACTTCTGGCAGATATTAATAAAAATACCGTAGATTTTATTCCAAACTTTGATGAGACAGAAAAGGAACCGATGGTATTGCCGGCTCGTTTTCCAAATTTGCTGGTCAATGGGACGCAGGGAATAGCAGTTGGAATGGCAACCAATATTCCGCCTCATAATTTAACGGAAGTAATTAACGCAGTGATTCAAATTATTGATCATCGTGTGACAGAGCAGAGAATTACAACAATGGAAGAGTTACTGGAAATTGTCAAAGGACCGGATTTTCCAACCGGGGCAACTATTCTCGGTCGCGGGGGGATTCAGGAAGCCTACCGCACCGGACGAGGGAAAATTAAAGTTCGCGCAGTAACAGACATTGAGGCCATGGCAAACGGAAAACAAAGAATTATTGTGACAGAGCTCCCGTATATGGTCAATAAGGCAAGGCTGATTGAAAAGATCGCTGCTTTGGTCCGTGAAAAAAAAGTGGAAGGCATTACGGAGCTTCGGGATGAATCTGACCGCAGCGGTATGAGAATTTGTATTGAACTGCGCAGAGACGCCAATGCCAACGTGATTTTAAATCAGTTATATAAACATACGCAGCTTCAGGATACTTTTGGAGTCATTATGCTTGCCTTAGTGAATAATGAGCCGAAAATTATGAATCTGCTTGAAATGCTACAGTATTATTTGAAGCATCAAGAAGACGTTGTTACGAGAAGAACCCAATATGAGTTAAATAAAGCAGAAGAGCGGGCTCATATTTTAGAAGGCTTACTGATTGCTCAGGACCACATTGATGAAGTGATTAAAATTATCCGCGGTGCTGCTAACATTCAGGCTGCAAAAACAGAATTAATGGAGCGTTTCGGATTATCAGATGCTCAGGCACAGGCAATTGTAGATATGCGTCTGAGAGCATTGAATGGTTTGGAACGGGCGAAGCTGGAAAAAGAATATCAGGAATTGATGGAGCGCATTGCACAGTTAAAGGCGATTTTGTCAGATGAAAAATTGTTGTTGGGCGTAATCAAGGAGGAATTGACCGCAATTCGTGATAAATATGGAGATGAACGACGAACCAAAATTGGTTTTGATGTGGATGATATTTCTATGGAGGATTTAATTCCGAGAGAAAATACAGTCATTACAATGACAAAACTTGGATATATTAAACGAATGACGGTAGACAATTTCAAGAGTCAAAACCGAGGCGGAAAAGGCATTAAAGGAATGCAGACGATAGATGAGGATTACATTGAAGAGTTATTTATGACCACAACTCATCACTATATTATGTTTTTTACCAATGCGGGAAGAGTCTATCGTTTAAAAGCTTACGAAATTCCGGAAAGCGGAAGAACTGCAAGGGGAAGCGCAATCGTAAATCTTTTGCAGCTTCAGCCGAACGAAAAAATTACGGCTGTGATTCCTCTGGATCAATATGAGAATGATCGCTATTTATTAATGGCAACTAAGTATGGCGTAGTGAAAAGATCTTCCATTATGGAATATGCAAATATCAGAAAAACCGGTTTGGCAGCTATTACGTTGAAGGATGAGGATCAGCTGATTGAGGTAAAATATACAAAGGGAGATGAGGATGTATTCCTTGTAACAAAGAACGGACAATGTATTCGCTTCTTTGAACAGGATGTCCGCTGTATTGGACGTACATCCATGGGAGTACGCGGTATTAATCTGTCCGGAGATGATGAAGTCATTGGAATGCAGCTTGAAAGGCAAGGGGAAGCATTATTGATTGTTTCTGCCAATGGCATGGGAAAACGAACGATGATTTCAGAATTTTCACCTCAGCATCGAGGCGGAAAGGGAATTAAATGTTATAAGATTACTGATAAGACAGGAGATGTGGTCGGTGTCAAAGCTGTCAATGAAGAAGATGAAATTATGATGATTACCACAGAAGGAATTATTATAAGAACTGCTGTGAATTCTATTTCGATTCTTGGAAGAAATACTTCCGGTGTTAAGGTGATGAATGTCGGGGAAGATGTCCAAGTTGCAAGCATTGCAAAAGTTAGGGAAGAAGCAGAAAAAGGTACGGCAGAATAAAAATTGGAGGCATTTATGAGAATAATTCATACAGATGAGATTATCAAAAATGTCAGAGAGATGTGTATTGAAGCAAATCTATCCTTAACAGATGATATGAGATGCAGATTTCAAAAGGCATGTAACAGTGAGAAAAGTGATTTGGGGAAACAGATTCTGGAGCAATTACAGGAAAATATGGAAATTGCAAAGGAAGAAGCAATACCGATTTGCCAGGATACTGGTATGGCGATTGTTTTTTTAAAGATTGGACAGGATGTCCATATCGAAGGATGTGCGCTTCATGATGCAGTGAATGAAGGCGTGCGCCAGGGATATCGGGACGGATATCTTAGAAAATCTGTGGTAAAAGATCCTTTGATTCGAGAAAATACAAAGGACAATACCCCGGCAGTTCTTCATATCGACATTGTTCCCGGAGAAAACATAGAAATTCTGGTGGCTCCGAAGGGATTTGGAAGTGAAAATATGAGTCGGATTTTTATGCTGAAGCCTGCAGATGGAGAAGAAGGCATTAAAAAGTCAGTGATTCAGGCGGTGAAAGATGCGGGACCCAATGCATGCCCGCCGATGGTAATCGGAGTAGGATTGGGAGGGAGCTTTGAAAAAGCAGCGCTGCTTGCAAAAAAAGCTCTAACGAGAAATTTGGACGTATCTTCTGATCAGCCTCATATTGCAAAACTGGAAAAAGAACTTCTGGATGAAATTAATCATCTGGGAATCGGACCGGGAGGTCTTGGAGGAAGCGTTACTGCTTTGGGATTAAATATTGAGACATATCCAACACATATTGCAGGAATGCCTTTGGCAGTGAATATTTGTTGTCATGTAAACCGTCATGCTCATCGCGTGCTGTAAAGGAGGGAATCGCTATGGAGAAGTATTTAAATGTACCGGCAAGCACGCAGGAACTTTTACAGTTAAAAGCGGGCGATTATGTATATTTAACCGGCACAATTTACACAGCAAGAGATGCTGCGCACAAAAGAATGTATGAAAGCTTTCAGGCAGGAAATGAACTCCCGGTGGAATTAGAAAATCAAGTGATCTATTATCTTGGGCCGACACCAGCCAAAGAAGGACAGGTGATTGGTTCTGCAGGACCTACAACCAGCAGCCGGATGGATAAATATACTCCGGCAATGCTGGAACATGGATTAAAAGGAATGATTGGAAAAGGAAAGCGTTCTGCCGAGGTTCTGGAATCTATCAGGGAACATCAGGCTGTGTATTTTGCAGCTGTGGGAGGAGCCGGGGCGCTTCTCTCAAAATGTATTCAGGAAGCTGAAGTTGTTGCATATGATGATCTAGGGACAGAGGCGATTCGCAAATTAAAAATCGAAAAATTTCCAGTAATTGTGGTCATTGACAGTGAGGGACATAATTTATATGAGACGGCAGTCAATGAATTTTTAACAAAAGAGGGAAAGGAATCATAAATGGAATATGAAAAATTGTCAAAGAATGCCTTAAAGTGTATGTATGCGGCTTCTTTGACGACGGGGGTGCTTCTTTTGGGAATCATTGCTGCAGTGAATTATTTTTGTCTGTTTCCGCAGGAGTTTTGGATTGGTAAAATAATTTCAATGGTTTTTGTATGTCTTATTTTTTAGATATGGCGGTGAGCCCCTATTTTCGTTATCACAGATATCGGTATCGAATGAATGATGACTGTATTGATATCAAAGAAGATATGTATTTGTGAAACAAAAGGTTGTTCCAATTGAAAGATTACATAAGCTTCAGATTGAGCAGGGACCAATGGATCAATTTTTTCATGTATCGAAGGTTGTGGTTACAACGGCGGGAGGAGATGTGAAAATTCAATTTTTAGAGAAAGAAAAGGCAGAGAAGATTGCAGAAAATCTAAAAAACCGAATCAATGAAATTGTAGCAGAAAGAAAGGAGCAGGATGGAGGGAAAGGAAATTAGATTCCGAAATCATATTTCAATTGTTGCAGAGCGGATCGGAGGGGTGATACTGAGCGCTTTTGCTGCTGTAATAGGCTCAATTATTCAAGATTATGACGAAATCATTCAAGATTTTTCTTTGAATACAGAAAATGTCAAACTCTATCTTATGATTTCAGCTGGAATTTTATTCTTAATTTCGGCAGTTGTTTTATGGAACCTTTGAGTCTGGTCCAAGACGTATATTTCAATTTATGGAAATACCATGGTCATTGAAAAGAAAACTTTGAATCAAAAAAAGAATAGTATTCACATTGGAAATATTTCTAATGTGAATATGGAACAGAATTTATTTGAAAGACTGATTGGAACCAGCAAACTAAAAATTGATACCAATACTTTTTCGACGGCAAATTCTACAGATGTAAAAATTATCCTGAGAACACCTCAAGCTCAGGAGTTCGAGCAATATCTTATGAAGCTGATGAAAAATATAAAGGGGGAGGAGGTTCAAAAGGAAGAGCCTGTTTTGAAATTTGATGTGGAAGCTTCCACAGAAGATATGATCAAAAATGGTTTATTTGGCATGAATCTTCTGTCGGTTTTTATTTTTCTCAGCGGACTGACCATTATAGCTGCTCAGATCACAAAGATTGCAGAGTCCGGAATCAGAGCTGGCGAATTTGTAAAAATGATAATACAAGGCATGATTCTGATTTCGATTTTTCTTTCTGCACTTTGGGATATCCTGAAAAATTTTATAAAATATTATGGATTTAAGGCAGTAAGGAAAGACAACACATTATATATTCAATATGGACTGTTAAAAAAGTAAATTATCAGATTCCGACGGACCAGATTCAAGCCTTTAAACTAAAACAAACACTAATTTCCAGAATTTGTAAAAAAATATGTGGCGGAGATTATTAACATTGGAATAGGAGATGAAAAAGGAGAACCGTCGTTTTTATTTCCGTACTGTGATCAGAAAAAGGCTCGGGCATATCTTGAAACATTGCTTCCGGAATTTAAAGATGTTCTGAAAGTGAAGGTTTATCCTCAGCCAAGATCTGTATGGAAAATTTGGACGGTTTCGTTCTTAGGTTATATTGTCGTGTTAGCAATTTCATTGTTTGTTGGGCTGCAGTTCTGGAAAACATATTTTATTTATATGATAACCGGAGCAGGTCTTTTGACTTTGGGGATCCTATGTTTTATGATTTGCAATTACCGGACAAGAGGAATGAAAATTACAAAGAATACGTTTGTTTTATCCAATGGTATTATAAAGAGAGAATATTGTTTCGTGAAATTTTGTAAATAAAATTTCAGCCATCGGTATAAAGTAAAAATAAATGGCAAGAATCCAAGAAAATCTATTGACAAAACAAAAATCCTTTGTTAAGATGTTTAAGCGTCATAAGTGATTTGGATTGTTTATGATGTTATGCAAAGATATTTTTTATATTTAGGCATTTGCAGAAGTACTCAAGTGGCTGAAGAGGTGCCCCTGCTAAGGGTATAGACCGTTTACGCGGTGCGAGGGTTCAAATCCCTCCTTCTGCGCTTTTAAATCTTTCTTTTGAAAGATTTAATTTTTTTGGCAATGCCATTGACAATGGAGTAAAAAAATGGTATTATGCTAAAGTTGCGTTAAAAAACGCAAAATCATCAAAAAAATAAATTGAAAAAAGTTCTTGACAAAAGATGTCGAATAATGCTATGATATAAAAGTTGCTGACGGAGATCGCTCAGAACAGAATCATAACATTTGAAAAAAAGTTCGTGACAATGAGTTTTGAAGATGGTATGATATAAAAGTT
>NZ_BAAJCL010000016.1:0-48055 GCF_057535655.1 Anaerostipes stercorihominis
GTCTCAATGTTAGATTACTACACCACAAGGTGTGTTACTTGTTAAGTTGATTGAACCGCCGTATACGGAACCGTACGTACGGTGGTGTGAGAGGTCGAAATTTCTCGCCTAAGAGGAATTTCTCCTACTCGATTGGTGAACCGGTATTTAAAAACCGTTGTTCTAAAGCGGAAGTAAGCTCTTCCGGAAGGTCGCATGCTACGAAGCCGTTGGTAGAGACGGTCATTCCGTCTTCTACCATCATTACAGCTTCAGTAGCTGTCATAATTTTTACTTTGGACATATTTTTATTCCTCCTGCGTATGTAAAATTAGAAATCAGTTAAATTTGCTTTCCGTTTTTCTAAGAATGCAGTCATTCCCTCTTTTTTATCATCAGTAGAGAAAGAAAGTCCAAATAAATCAGCCTCTAAAGTCAAACCGCTTGCAAGATCTGTTTCTGTTCCTGTATTGATGGCTTCTTTTGCAAGAGAAATTGCATAGCTTCCTTTGGACATGATTTTTTCTGCCATTGCTTTGCAGGTATCCATAAGCTCTGCCTGTGGTACTACCTTATTTGCAAGACCGATTCTGTAAGCTTCCTGTGCATCAATCATATCACAGGTAAAGATTAATTCCTTTGCCCGACCTTTTCCAACCAAACGAGGGAGACGCTGTGTTCCGCCAAATCCCGGAAGAATTCCAAGACCGGTTTCCGGCTGACCGAATTTTGCATTGTCAGAAGCAATGCGAATGTCACATGCCATGGAGATTTCACATCCGCCGCCCAAAGCAAATCCGTTTACAGCAGCAATGGTAACCTGAGGCATTGTTTCTAATTTTAAAAATGCTTCTTTTGCAAGCATTCCCATTTTTCTTCCCTCGGCAGGTGTTGCATTTACCATTTCTGAAATATCGGCTCCCGCAACAAACGCTTTCTGGCCGGATCCTGTTAAGATGACAACACGGATGTCTTTTCTTTCAGAAATTTCGGAAAAGCACTGATCCAGTTCAGCCAGTGTCTCGCTATTTAAGGCATTTAAAGATTTTGGACGGTTGATTGTTACAACAGCAATCTCATTTTCGACTTCCATTAATAAATTGTTCATAATAACTCCTCCTTAGATTTAGAACGTTAAAATATAATTATGAGCCGCACGCACTTTTTTAAACACGAATAATTAGCGTGCGAATAACTTGATAGGTTTAATATAATATATCGTTATTAATTTGTCAATATTATTTGGTAAATTTATATACTTTCTATAAATCCGACGGAAAAATTTGTAAAATCTAAATAAAAATTTGAAAAGTGTATTGACAAAATATAACAAAAGTCATATAATTAGCATACAAACTATTAGTACACGAGGAGTTGGGATGGTGCAGGATTCTGACTTTTTCGGAGGAGGAGCCAATAAAAAAGAAGAAGGTAAAGGAGATTGTGTTATGAATTTTGAATTAACAGAGCAGCAGGCAGCCATTCAGGAAACCGCGAGAAATTTTGCAAGAGAAGAGTTACTTCCGGGGGTTTTAGAAAGAGATGCGAACAGTGAATTTCCGGTAGAACAGTTTCATAAGATGGGAGAACTGGGGGTGATTGGTCTTCCATATCCAACAGAAGTCGGAGGACAGGGAGGAGATTATCTTTCTTATGTATTAGCGGTGGAAGAAATTTCCAAAGTTGATGCTTCCATGGGAATCGGATACTCCGTTGTAACTTCTCTTTACGGTGGAAGCATTATGAATTCTACTGCGCCAGTGGAAAAGAAACGGGAATTCTTGGAAGAAGTGTTGGCGGGAAAATGTTTCGGTTCCTTTGGACTGACAGAGCCAAATGCAGGTTCAGATGCCGGCGGATGTGTCACCGTTGCTGAAAAAGATGGCGATGAATATGTGTTAAACGGATTAAAATGCTTTAATACGAATGGACCTCTGGCAGATTATACCGCAATTTATGCGTTGACAGAGCCGGAGAAAAAGGCAAAGGGATTATCTTGCTTTGTTGTAAAAAAGGGAACCCCTGGATTCAGTGTTGGAAAAATTGAGGATAAAATGGGAATTCGCTCTGCACAGGTGTCTGAGATGATTCTTGAAAATGTCAGAATTCCGGCAGAGAATATGATTGTAGATTCCGGACAGGGATTTAAACTGGCGATGAAAACCTTAGACGGAGGCAGGATTGGCGTTGCAGCACAGGGCTTGGGCATTGCAGAGGGAGCTTTTGAAATTGCAAAAGAATACTTAAAGACAAGAGAGCAGTTCGGAAAACCATTGTATCGAAATCAATATCTTGCATTTAAAATGGCAGAATTGGAAATGGAAATTGAGGCAGCAAAATGGATGCTTTATAAAGCAGCAACAGACAAACAAGAGGGAAGACCATATTCTCTTCCGGCTGCAAAAGCAAAATATCTTTGTACGGAAGCAGCAATGCATGTAACAACAGAAGCGGTTCAGATGCTCGGAGGAAACGGTTATATGAAAGAGTATCATGTAGAACGAATGATGCGTGACGCTAAAATTACACAGATCTATGAAGGAACCAATGAAATTCAGAAATTGATCGTGAGTGGAGCACTGTTCCGTTAAGCCCAAATGGTAATTCCTTTTCAGAGAACTGTCGAATCGCAGAATAAAACGATTCGGCAGTTCTTTTATTGTGATAGCGATAAGCCAAGGTCCGGACTTGCCCGAGACCCTGGCAATCGCATATAATCCCGGAATGTGCCTTTTGGCAATTCCGGTGATTTTGATCGAATATTCTTGACAATTAGGAGAAAGAACAGTAAACTAATCCGTATGTAGTATACGAAGTATTTAAGGAGAGAAGTATTGGAACTAACACAATGTATTAATTATTTATTGACAACTGCACAGCACAAAGTCTTTCAGGAGATGAGTACAAGATTAGATCCATTTGATGTAACGCCGGTACAGTACGGAGTGATGTATTGTCTCTGGGAGGGTGGAAAGAACAAGCCGAAAGAGATTGCCGCAGAGCTTCAATTAGAAAACTCTACGATTTCCGGAGTCCTGGAACGTATGGAGAAAAAAGGACTCATCGAGCGTCAGGTAAGCAAAGAGGACCGCAGATTTATTGAGGTTGTGCTGACGGATAAGGGGGAAGCTCTTCGAGAGCCGATTCTTGGTACTGTAGAAGATGTGAATAGGGATGTCATGTCTGTGATACCGGAGAAAGAGCGGGAAGAATTAAAGGATGCACTTCGTATTTTGGCAGGAATCAGGGAATAAAATAAAAAATGTGCAGATGAGGGGATGTGTGTCAGGAATGACGGATGCATCTCCTCTTTTATGATATAGGAAAGTTTTCACTTTCCTATATCATAAAATGCTCCGCGCAAAGCGGAGCAAGTCTCTCAAGGATTGAGCGATTCAGGGAACTTAAGGTGGACTTGAGCGCTTTGTTCCAGAGAAATTTCCTTGAAAAAGGGGGAATGTAAGAGGTATACTTAAAGCAGAAAGATCAGGAAAAGCAGGTGTCTATATGAAAGTTACAATTCGTCAAATTGCGGAGGCGTCCGGAGTATCGAGGGGTACTGTGGATCGGGTTTTGAATAATCGGGGAAAGGTACGCCCGGAAGTAGAAAAACGTGTTCGGAGAATTGCAGATGAATTAGGGTACAAACCTAATCTTTTGGGGCGTGCATTAATTAAAATGAAAGAAGATATTAAGATTGGCGCTATTATTCAGAATACGGGAACTCCGTTTTATAAAACAGTCACAAAGGGAATTGCCAAAGCCAAAGAAGAAGTGGAGAATTTTGGAGGCACTGTTTATATTCATCTGGTGGATTATGGGAATGTAGATCAGATGATTTATGCTATGAGAGAGTTCCGAAATCATGGGATAAAGGGGTTGGCGTTGATGCCCATTGATGATGACAGAGTCCGGGAAGAAATCAATCGGATGTCCAAGGAAGATCAAATTGCCATTGTTACTTTAAATGCAGATATTACAAATACAGATCGAATTTGTTTTGTGGGGCAAAATGCCTTTCAAAGCGGCAAGACGGCAGCCGGACTGATGTGCGACTTGTTTGGCGGCAAACCGAGAGAAGTAGCAGTAATTTCAGGAATTAAGAGTAATACATCTCTGAGCCGGAGAGTCCAGGGATTTTGTCAGGAGATGCAGCTTTTGTCTCCCGAGACGATATTATTGGATACAGAGTATTGTATGGAAAAAGATGAAATATCGGAACAAATTATGATGCGAATATTAAAAAAGCATGAAAATTTAGACGGAATCTATATAACCAGTCACGGAGAGAAAGGGATTTGCGATGGAATTCAAAAAATGGGAAGACAGGGACAATCCAAAATTATTGCCTGTGACCTTTCTGATCAGAATTACCAGTTATTGAGGAGCGGACAGTTAAAGATTGCCATCGGACAGGATGGCGTTTTTCAAGGGTATGAATCTGTGATGGTATTGTATCGTTTACTTTTTAATAATGAACCTCCGATACAGGAATATTTGTTTACCGACATTGTTATTAAAACAAAGTATAATCTTTAAAGGCAGCAGATTTGGCTGCCTTTTGTGCAAAATATACAAAAATGAAAAGGAAAGATTAGGAAATTTGCCGGTTGTGTGTTCGAGCACATGATGATATAATACAAAACATAAAGAATGTGCTCGAACACACAACAAATAGAAAAGGAGATTTTATTATGGTAAAAGTAGGAATTATCGGAGCAGGAAGAATTGGGCAAGTACATATGAACAGTATTGTTACAAGAGTACCAAATGCACAAATCAAAGCAGTGGCAGATCCGTTTTTAAGTGCAGATGCAGATCGGAAAGCAAAAGAATGTGGAGCAGAATATACAACAAAGGACTATCGGGAAGTTCTTGCGGATCCGGGAATTGATGCGGTGATTATTTGTTCTTCCACCGATACACATTCTCCAATTTCCATTGAGGCAATCAAGGCAGGAAAACATGTTTTTTGTGAGAAACCAATTGATCACGATGTGGAAAAAATTAAAGAAGTCATTGAGTCATTAAAAGGGACCGGATTAAAATATCAAGTAGGATTTAACCGTCGTTTTGACCATAACTTTGAAGCTGTTCAGAAAGCGGTAGCCGACGGGAAAGTAGGAAACCCTCATATCATTAAAATTACATCCAGAGATCCGGAACCGCCGAGTATTGATTATGTGAAAGTGTCTGGAGGAATGTTTCTTGATATGACAATCCATGATTTCGATATGGTACGTTTCCTGGCAGGCTGTGATGCAGAGGAAGTCTATGTACAGGCGGCAACTTTGGTTGATCCTGAAATAGGAGAAGCAGGGGATGTTGACACTGCAATTATCACATTGAAAATGGAAAATGGAGCGCTGGCAGTCATTGACAACTCTAGAAAAGCAGCTTATGGATATGATCAGAGAGCAGAAGTCTTTGGTTCTGAGGGAATGGTAGAGATGAAAAATGATTCCGATTCTACTGCGGTAATCAGCAATGCAGAAGGAGTTACAGGAGAAAAACCACAGTTCTTTTTCTTACAGAGATATATGGATGCTTATGGAAAGGAAATGGTACAATTTATTGATGCCATCGAACATAATACGGAAACACCGCTGGGCGTAGAAGATGGATTAAAACCGGTGTTAATGGGATTGGCAGCGAAAAAATCATTAGAAGAAGGAAGAGTTGTAAAAATTTCTGAAATTGAGTTTTAGGAAAAGAGACAAAATAAAATGCTGTCTGGATATATAAAAGGAGAATAGAATGGAGAAAATGACAGGAGAAGTGGAAGGGGAACAGATGAAGCCCCTGTCGTGGAGAACGAGAATATCCTATGGATTGGGAGATACAGCTTGTAATGTTGTATATGGCATGATCGGAAGTCTTTTAACAATTTTTTATACAGATTATGTGGGAATTCATCCGGCGGCAATCGGTATGATTATGTTAATATCCAGGGTATTCGATGGATGTTCTGATGTAATCATGGGATTTGTTGTAAATAAAACCCGTTCCAAATGGGGACAGTCAAGGCCATGGATTTTGTGGATGGCAATTCCTTATGCGATTTCTGCGATCTTATTATTTACGGTGCCCAATACCGTAGAAAACCTGCAATTAATTTACATTTTTGTAACCTATAACTTTACGGCAACAATTTGTTATACTGCGCTAAATCTTCCATATGGAAGCTTGTCTGCAATGATGACCCGTTCATCAAAGGAAAGAGATATGCTAAGTATTGTGCGAATGGCATTGTCACCAATTGGCCGCATTATGGCAGTAACATTCACAACGCCGCTGGTAAAAATATTTGGAGATGATCAGGCAGCATGGGCAAAGACAATGGCAATCTGGGCAGTTCTGGCGTTTATCATGCTGATCATCTGTTTTAAGAACTGTGAGGAAAAGGTTGTAATCAAGGCAAAAGAGAAAGTAAAGAAAGTCCCCCTGGGAAGAACTGTGAAAGCTCTGGTGACAAATCAGTATTTTTGGGCAGTGCTAATTCTTTGGATGATGCAAAATGTCATTACAAGTATTACAGGAACCATATTGCCATATTACTGCAAATATATTCTGGGGAATGATACATGGATGTACAGTGTTTTATATTTGGTGGAAACTCTGGTGCTGATCGGAGCGACCATGTGCAGTCCGGTTCTGCTGCGGCATTTTGGAAAAAGAAATATGTCGTTGATTGGCTGTGTGGGCTGTTTGATCGGACAATTTGTGTTTTTGATTCAGCCGGCAAATTTCTACTGGCTGTTGGCTTGCTGTATTATTCGAGGTATCTGCTTTGCACCATTAAATTCTGTTATTTTCGGAATGCTGGGCGATGTTGTAGAATTCGGGCAGTGGAAGACACATTTAAGACAGGAAAGCTTTATTTTTGCCATTGGTTCTGTAGGAACAAAAATCGGAAACGGAGTGACTGCAGCGGTGCTGACACAGCTTTTGGCAGCTGGAGGATATGTAAGCAAAGCGGGAGCCGTAACTCAGCCGCAGTCAGCCATTGATATGATTATGAATATTTATAAAGTGGGGCCGATGATTGTATGGATCTCTGTGATTGTTGTTTTGGTTTTGTACCGACTGGATAAAAAATATGACAGGATTATGCAGGATCTATCAAAGAGAGAGGCAAACGGAGAACTATAAAAGAAGTGTGCTCGAGCACAAAAAGGAGAAGAAATATGTTAAAAAAAGATAAAGTAAAATTAGGAATTGCACCAATTGCGTGGACCAATGATGATCTTCCGGACCTGGGAGCGGAAAATACCTTTGAGCAGTGTGTCAGTGAAATGGCATTGGCTGGATTTACGGGCTCCGAGGTGGGAAACAAATATCCCAAAGACCCGGCGGAGTTAAAAAAGGCATTGGATCTTCGGGGGATAGAGATTTGCAATCAATGGTTTTCCTCTTTTCTAATTACAAAACCACTAAAGGAAGTCGAACAGGAATTCCGGAGTCAGCTGGAATATCTAAAAGCGATGGGAGCAAAGATTATCGGAGCTTCCGAACAAAGCTACAGCGTACAGGGACAGCAGAACACACCGATTTTCGGGCACAAATATGTGATGAATGATGAAGAGTGGAAGAGATTTTGTGACGGAATGAATGCTCTTGGGAAAATTGCCAAGGAAGAATACGGGATTTCTTTAACCTTCCATCACCATATGGGAACAGTAGTGCAGAATCCGGATGAAGTAGAACGGATGATGGAACATACAGATCCGGAGTATGTAAGTCTGCTGTTTGACACCGGACATTTTGCATACTGCGGGGCAGATCCGCTGGAAATGGTGAAAAAATATATCAACCGAATCAAGCATGTCCATTTAAAAGACCTTCGTTCAGAAGTTGTGGAGAAGGTAAAAAAAGAGGAACTAAGCTTTTTGGACGGTGTCCGACTGGGAACCTTTACGGTTCCGGGGGATGGATGTATTGATTTTGACCCGATTTTCAAAGTGTTGGAAGATCATGATTATGAGGGATATATGCTGGTGGAAGCAGAGCAGGATCCGGCGAAAGCCAATCCGCTGGAATATGCAATGAAAGCCCGGGCATTTATCAGAGAAAAAACAGGACTGTAATAGCTTTCTATCATTGGAACGCTTTATTGTTCAATAAAGAAAAAAGATCAAACCGATTGCTGTACTTTTGGTATATGCAATCGGTTTTTGTGATAGCGATGAGCCAAAGACCGGGCTTACTCAATTAAATATTTTGGGAACACACAATCGAAATATCAGTTGTTTTCGTTTGAGTGTCCGGCAATTTTTTCTTTTGCAAATAGTTTTTTAGGTATAGCAGCGGCAATAATGCTGTTTTGTTTTGTAAATGTGCGAGAGCGCGTGGTAGTAAAAGATGATGCGGCAGGAGAACAGATTCCGTTGTCAAAAGCAATTCCGGCGCTTTTCTGTAATAAATATTTTATCCTTTTGTTTTTATTTTTTGTGGCGTTTGCAATGTATCAGACGTTTGCCGGGACAATGGCAACATATTATTGTAAATGGATTGTGGGAGATACAACCATTGTCGGAAATGTAAATACAGCGTGTTATGGAATTACAATTTTGGCAACCCTGCTGTTGGGAAAAGCTATGCATCTGATGAGTAAGAGAAACTGGTGTATGCTTGGCGCATGTTTTATTATTGCGGGTTCCTTAATTCTTTTGATCAATCCGAAAAGTGTTGCGTTGGTGACATTCGGAGGATTGCTTCGGGGAATCGGGATGACGCCGATTCTCGGAATGATTTTTACAATGATCGCAGATTCCATAGAATATGGACAGTGGAAGACAGGACTGAGAACTGCAGGTGCCATTCAATCTGCGACGACTTCCGGTCAAAAGTTCGGACAGGGAATCGGATCGGCGCTCATTGGCTTTATTATGGAAGCCAATGCCTACAATGGAAATGCTTCTGTGCAGAGCGCACATACGTTAGAAACAATCTCAAATTTGTTTATTTATGGAGTAACCATTCTCGGAATTCTTATGATTGTGATCTTGCTTTTTTATCACCTAGATAAAGAATATCCTAAGCTTATCAGAGAATTGTTGGACCGAGAGGCGAAGGTAATGCTGAAGACAGAAGAAAAATAGAAGAAACCGAAAAGACAGTTTCGGCAGCAAGAAAACCTGACAAAGGGATCCGGTGGAAGCAAACACTGGATTCTTTGTTAGGTTTTGCTGTGTTTAAAACCATTAAAATTCAATATTGCGAAATTGAGTTGGCGTCATTTTTTCTTTTTTACGAAAGGCCCTTGCAAAATGAGAAGCGCTGTGAAAACCACAGAGAACGGAGATCTCATCAATTGAATCGGAAGTGGACCATAACATCTGTTTTGCCTGACGGAGACGGAAAGATAACAAATACTCGTGGGGCGTACATTCCATGTACTTTCGGAAGATACGTATAAAGTGAGAAACGCTTAATCCGCAGAGGGAAGAAAGGTGTTCTAAACTTAGCTCCTCTCCATAGTGATTTCGGATATACGAAAGGACTGGCTCCAAAGACGGATGTCCGGCCGGATGGGCAGAGGAAGACGGTGCGGCAAGACTGCACAAAATTCTTGTGATATTTAATGAGATTTGATGTTCATGAATCACAGTAGAACTGGCACCGGAAATTACAGCCTGAAAATAAGTTTTTAATGGCGGGATATGTTCTCCGGAAAATAAGATTCCGTTTTTGTCAAACAGATAATTGGTATATGCCTGACTGTTATTTCCGTTAAAGTGAAACCATAGAATATCGGCATATGCAGTGCAAAAATAAGTATGGGGATAATGGCAATCCAGCAGTACAATTTGATCCTTCTGTGCAGTGAAAGTATCTCCTCTGCTTTCAACCTGCAGGGAGCCGTCTATAACATAGATGAAAAGAAAGAGATCAAGATAAGAACGTTGAATTGAATAATCCTGATTACAGTAAAAACGTCCGTATTGGGGAACCCAGTAAAGATGGTTTCGAGCAAAATCAGATGGAATTGTAAAATCTAAATAAGAAGGATCCAGCACGCCTTTATCAACAATTTTCATAAAACCTCCATATGTATTTTGAAAATACTTTTTTCTTTTAATCTATCAAATAAATTTTCCTTTTACAAGAGTGAAATTCAAACTTCAAAAGAGAGTTATTTTTGTATAAAAGTAGCGAATTGGTTGAAATGACATCGGGGAGAAAAGTAGATATAATACAGTCAAACATAAGAAATTCGCTTTAAACATCAATCGGATGCAAACTTATGTTGGATGTTGATTTTTGCATAATATAAAATGGAGGTATGTAGCATGAAAGAAATTCGTATTGGACTTGTAGGAGCAGGATGGATGGGCAAGGCTCATAGCAGCGCTTTGCTGGATGCGCAGATGTTGTTCGGACCGGAATATGGGACCGCGGTTTTTGAAATGGTAGCAGACACCAACGAAGAAAGCGCAAAGGAGGCGCAGCATAAAATCGGATTTAAGAGAAGGACGACAAATTGGATGGAGCTTGTAACCGATCCGGAGATTGATCTGGTTGATATTGCAACACCTAATGCGTTCCACTATGAGGTAGCAAAAGCAGCGCTTGAAAATGGAAAAAATGTATATTGTGAAAAACCATTGTCTATTTCTGCCGAACAGTCCAAAGAGCTTGCTCGGCTGGCTGCTGAAAAAAAGGTGATCAATTATGTTGGATTTAATAACACGATGAATCCGGCAAACGCTTATGTACGAGAGCTGGTGCAGAGTGGAAAACTGGGAAAAATCATGAGATTTACAGGTACGTATGATCAGGATCAGCTATTAGATGAAACACTTCCGATTACATGGAGACATATAAATAAATTGGCAGGGTGCGGCGCACTTGGGGATCTTGGATCTCATTTACTCAGTGTTTCTCAGTTTATTATGGGAGATATTGCTCAGGTCAATGCAATGACAGCTACGGTAGTTCCAAAACGACCGAAGGCGCCGGGTTCTAAAGAGCTGGCAGAAGTTGAAAATGAAGATATTATTACCTTTATGGCAAAGTATGCCAACGGTGCAATTGGAACAATCGCGGCAAGTCGTGTGGCAACGGGACGTAAAAATTATCTTTCTTATGAAATTCAGGGAACTAAGGGATCCGTACACTATGATTTGGAACGAATGGGAGAAGTACAGGTATACTTCCATTCTGATGAAGAAGCAGACCGGGGCTTCCGCACCGTACTTTTAAATCCGAAACATAAAGGCTATTCTGCATTCCAGCCGGCAGGCGGTATCTCAATTGCCTACAACGATATGAAAATATTGGAGGTACATGAGCTGTTTGCAGCAATCACTCAGGGAGCATCCTACGCATGTGATTTTGAGTTCGGATATAAGATTGACCGCACAGTCGCGGCTGTTTTAGAATCTGCACAAAGCAATGAATGGGTAGAAGTAAAATAAGAAAAGGAGGAAAAGGAAATGGCAATAAAAGTTGGAATTGCACCGGATTCATGGGGCGTATGGTTTCCGGAGCATGAAAAACAGACACCTTGGAACCGTTGTATGGACGAAATGAAAGAAGCGGGCTATGACGGTGTGGAATTAGGACCTTGGGGATATTTCCCTAATACAAATCCTGAGCTTCAAAAAGAGTTGGCAAAACGCAATCTTTCTCTGGTGGCAGGAACGGTAGGGGGAGATTTCCTGAATGATGAATCTGTGGATGAAATGTGCAGGACAATCGATGAGATTGCGGCATTGTTAAAAGATTTTCCGGAGGCAAAATATATTGTTCTGCTTCCAAGTATGTATACGGATTTGGAAACCGGTGAATATGTCATGGAACCGAAATTGACAGCCGAACAGTGGGATCGATATTGTCAGAATGTCCAAAGAGCTGCCGATCATGTGGCAAAACACGGATTGGTGGGAACCTTCCATCCCCATGTAGACTGCCATGTACAGACAGAGGAGGAAATAGAATCTCTTTTGGAAAAAACGACGGTGGAACTTTGCCTGGATACGGGACATCATGTTTACGGCGGAGGAGAGCCTGTTTCCTTTTATGAAAAGCATGCAGACCGAATTCCGTATATTCATATCAAAGATTGTGACATGGAAGTAAAGAAAAAAATGGAACAGGAAAATTGGTCTTTCGCAAAGGCAGTGACAGAAAATATTATGATTGAGCCTGGGAAAGGAAGTATTGACTTTGCGAAGCTTCATCAGGCAATGGAAACAAAGGGATATGACGGATGGGTGGTTGTGGAACAGGATTTGTTCCCGGTAAAATCCTTTGATGTGCCGCTGCCAATTGCAAAATGCGGACGGGAAAATCTAAGAAAAGCAGGTTTTAGATAGCAGAATATATATTGTAAGCGGTCTCCAAGGTCTCGGGCAAGCTCGGATTTTGGCTCATCGCTATCACAAAAAAGACATTCCCTGTTTTAACAGATGCTGAATGTCTTTTTTTCATCATATGAAAAGTTCGAGGCGGACATGTCCGCTGCTTGAAAGAAAGAAGAGGTGATGCTTCATGCAGAGGAGTTCAAAGGATGGGAAGATCGGCGTTTTTACGAAAATTGCCTATGGAAGCGGAGATGTGGCATGCAATATTGTCTATGGGATGATAAGTACGCTGCTTTTGACGTTTTATACGGATTATCTTGGAGTGACTGCCGCTCTGGCAGGTCTGGTGATGCTGATATCGAGAATTTTTGACGGATTTTCGGATGTGGTAATGGGGTATGTAGTTTCAAAGACAAAATCAAAATGGGGACAGTCCAGACCATGGATTTTGTGGATGGCTGCTCCGTATGCGCTTGGGGGAATCCTGCTGTTTACAGTGCCCCACACTTCAGAAACATTACAGTTTATCTATATGTTTGTAACCTATAATTTTTGCACGACGGTTTGTTATACTGCAATCAATCTGCCGTATGGATCCTTATCGGCAATGATGACGAGAAACTCAAAAGAACGGGATTTATTGAGTGTATTTCGGATGGGAATGTCGCCGATGGGAAGAATTCTTGCGGTAAGTCTTACAATGCCGCTGGTAAAATTCTTTGGAGATGATCAGATGGCATGGGTCAAATGTATGAGCCTCTGGGCGGTACTTGCCTTTGTTCTTTTGGTGTTTTGTTTTGTTCGCTGTGAAGAAACCGTGCAGATTCAGGCGTTGGACCGCCGGAAGAAAATTCCTTTGAAAGAGAATTTAAAAGCTATGGGGAAAAATCAGTATTTTTGGGCAGTGTTATTGCTCTGGACCTTTCAGGGAACAACTCAGACGGTGGTCGGGACTATTCTTCCATATTATTGTAAATATATTTTTCATAACGATACGTGGATGTACAGTACGTTATACTTTGTAGAGACGATTGTATTGATGGCGGCAATTTTTTTCTGTCCGCTGTTATTAAATCACTTATCCAAAAGCAAAGCCATTCTGTCAGGGGGAGTGCTTGTTTTGGCATCCCAGCTTCTTTTTTTGTTCCATCCGTACAATTTTCAATGGTGCGTATTTACAACAATTTTAAGAGGGATTGGGCAGGCGCCGTTAAATGCATTTATTTTTGGTATGATTGGCGATGTGGTAGAATTCGGTCAGTGGAAAACACATCTGCGTCAGGAAAGCTTTATTTTTTCCGGAGGATCTGTGGGCGCTAAAGTAGGCATGGGGGCAGCAACGGCACTGATTTCAGGAATTCTTAGTTTTTGCGGATATATTTCTTCCTCCGGAGCGTCTGTGGTGCAGCCGAAATCAGTAATTCATGCAATTTTAGGGATTTATATTATCATTCCCATTGTAATTTGGATTTTAGTGATAGTGGTTGCCCTGCTCTACAAACTGGATAGAAAATACCCTTTGATTATGAAAGAATTATATGAGAGGGAGTCAAAAGGGGAGTTATAGTTCCTTCGCGCGAAAGACTGCTTCTTTCGGTGTGTGCAAATGCGTGCGTAAAAAATTTATAAAGTTGTTGCACACTAATTAAGTGTGTGATAATATAAAAACATCAAAGAAACTATGTTGAATAAATTTTAGCACGCAAATAACACGCAAGTGCAAAAGGAGGATAAGAATGGATAAAATAACGATTACGATCAGTCGGCAATATGGAAGCAACGGAACGAAAGTAGCGGAAATTTTGTCGGAAAAATTGGGAATTTGGTATTACAACCGAGATATCTTATGTTTGGCTGCCGATCGAATTGGAATTGATACTCTGGATGAGGAATTTATGGAAAGTTTGAATTACGAGAAAAGTTCCAAATATATGGAAGGACTTAATATTATGCTTGGAACAAGAGGGCATATTCCAGTCTACAATCGAATGTTTAAGGAACAGTCTGAAGTCATTCAAAAACTTGCGGATTATGGATCCGGGGTATTTCTTGGAAGATGTGCGGATTATGTTTTAAGGGATGTGCCGGGAATTTGTTCTGTCTATCTTTATGCAGACGAAGAATTTCGGAAGAAACATCTGTCAGAGGTGGAAAATAGGGAAGTGACGACGGAAGAAATGAGAAAAGAAGATAAACGACGCGCTTCTTATTATAATTATTATACACAGAGAAACTGGGGAGATGTGGAAAATTATGATTTGGCAATCAATATGGCAAAGATTTCTCCGGAGGCAGCAGCACAATTAATTCTTGATTATATGGAAAAGAGGGGAGAATCATGGCGTTAGTAAAAATGAGAGATCTGCTTCATCAGGCACAAAAGGAAAACAGAGGCTGCGGAGCATTTAGTGTAGGAAACATGGAGATGGTCAAGGGAGCAATTCAGGCAGCAGAGGAGATGAATACCCCGATTATTTTACAGATTGCGGAGGTACGGCTTTCGCACTCTCCTCTTCATTTGATGGGACCGATGATGCAGCAGGCTGCCAGAGAAGCAAAGGTGGATGTGGCAGTTCATCTGGATCATGGATTGACTCTGCAGACAATTGAAAAGGCGTTGGAGTATGGATTTACCTCCGTGATGCTGGATGCCTCCAGAGATTCTCTGGAAGATAATATTGCAAAGACCAGAGAAGTGGTTGTGATGGCGCAAAAGTACGGGGCAACGGTGGAAGCGGAGCTTGGCTTGGTCGGTGGAAGCGAGGATGGAAAAAGTGATCACGGGATTCTTTGTACAGATCCGGGGGATGCAAAGGTATTTTGTGAAGAAACCGGAGTGGATGCTTTGGCTGTTGCGATTGGAAATGCACATGGGGATTATCCGGTGGCGCCGCGATTGGAATTCGGAGTGTTGGAACAGATTGAAAAGGCAGTGCAAATTCCGTTAGTGCTCCACGGAGGCAGTGGAATTTCGGACGAGGATTTCCAAAAAGCGATCTCACTGGGAATCCGAAAAGTAAATATTGCAACCGCAAGCTTTCAGAGTCTTACGAAAGAAGCAGAGTCTTATTTGACATCGGAGGGATCTCACAATTATTTTGATTTGAATGAGGCGATGGTTCGCGGTACCTATGAAAATGTAAAACATCATATCGAGGTGTTTTGCTGCCGTTAGGAGGAAACAATGATTCGGGAAACGAAATTTTATAAATATTTCGCAGGTTCGGCGCTTTCTTTGGCGCTGAAAAATTTTCTCGTATATAGCGTAAATTTTGCGGACAATGTAATGCTTGGCGCCTACAGTGAGACAGCGCTTTCCGGTGCGGCTTTGTGCAATCAGTTTCAATTTCTTCTGCAGATGCTGGTGGTCGGAGCAGGAGAGGGAGTCGTCGTGCTGGGCAGTCAGTATTGGGGAAAAGGAACGCTGGAGCCGATCCGACATCTCATTGGGGTGACGCTTCGATTTGGTGCCGGCATGGCAGCAGTAATGTTTGGAGTTGTTTTCTTTTTTCCCAACCAGATGTTGGGACTTCTTACGGATGATCCGGCAGTGATTTCAGCGGGGAGTCAATATCTTCAGATCATTTGTTTTACATATTTAATTTTTACAGTGACTAATATTTTGACAGCATCACTGCAGGCAATTGGAATTGTATCTGTGGGGTATTTAGTTTCCGGTACGACTCTGGTGATGAATGTTTGTCTCAATCAATGTCTGATTTATGGGAATTTTGGATTTCCGGAATTGGGAATATGCGGAGCCGCTTACGCGACGTTCGTGTCCCGATGTTTGGAATTACTCATTTTAATTATGTTTCTAAAATATAAAGAACATCGTCTGAATTTAAATTGGAGAAATCTTCTGTGGATCGATGGCTCTTATCAAAAAGATTATTTCAAGGTTGCTTTTCCGGTGCTTTTAAATCAGGCGCAGTGGGGGATTGCACAAATGATTCAGACCGCTGTGCTTGGTCACCTGGGGAGTTTTGTCATTGCTGCAAACTCCATTGCAGTTATGGTATTTCAGGTGATTTCTGTTGTGGCATATGGGGCAGCCAGCGCTTCGGGAATCGTAATTGGTAAAACAATCGGGGAAGGCAATATGAAGGAACTCAAACAGCTTGCCCATACGCTGGAAATTTTGTTTCTTGGAATCGGGATTGTGACAGGGTGTTTGATTTTTGCCGTGAGAGGTCCGGTTCTTTCTCTGTATGATATTTCAGAAAAGGCATCGGCGCTTTGCAGTCAGTTTCTTTGTATTCTGGCGGTAACTACCGTGGGAACTTCTTATCAGATGGCGTGCGACAATGGAATAATTCGAGGCGGGGGAGATACATCGTTCAGCATGAAAATGAATTTGATCAGTATGTGGGGAGTGGTTGTTCCCTGTGCAATGCTGGCAGCTTTTGTTTTTCGCTTATCTCCGGTTTTGGTATTTTTTATTTTGAAATCAGATCAGATTTATAAGATTCTTCCGGTGAAGCTTCATCTCAAAGGATGGAAGTGGGTAAAACAGGTGACAAGAGAGGAAGCTGTGACATGAGCGAGAAAAAGGAAAAAATAGAAAGGATTCGGACCAAATCCTTTTATTTTCAGGCAGGAATGATCGAGAAAAAGACGAAGGACTGCCGCTACATTGCCAATCCGCCGTGGTTAAACGCCAGAGGGAAATCGGATGCAACTATCTATTAGCATTTGGCGATGGGAGGGGGAGACGTAGCCTGCAATGTAGTGTTTGGAATGTATATATGTTTGTAACCTATAATTTTGTGACAACCGTATGTTATACAGCCATTAATCTTCCTTACAGCAGTTTGTCTGCAATGATGACGAGGATTTCTTCGGAGCGGGATATGTTAAGCATTGTTCGGATGGGTGTTTCGCCTTTTGGAAGAATTCTGGCGGTTACTTGTACGATGCCGGTTGTAAAGATTTTTGGAAATGATCAGTGGGCATGGGCAAAAACAATGGCATTGTGGGCAGGCATTGCCCTGGTTCTTTTAATCATTTGTTTTTTATGCTGTGAAGAAAAAGTGCAGATTGAGGCAAAAAGCAATATGTAAGTTCGGCATCCGGAGCTTCCATACAGCCGGGAAGTGCCATTGATATGATCATCAATATTTATAAATATGGTCCGATGATTGTGTGGATTGTATGCGGCATTACATTATTCTTATACCGTTTAGACCGGAAGTATCCGAAGATTATGGAAGAATTGACAGAAAGGGAAAAACGAGGGGAACTATAAAGAGAAGGATTCAGAAGCGTGGCGGATGGGTTTTAAGTTCTTTCTACTGGACGGATGCTGCCAAATCATGTATACTAAAGAAAATGCGTGTAAAATGTGTGCCATATTATAAGAGTAAAAAGAAACGAGGAAAGCACATGGCAGGAACAATTAAAGAAATTGCAGAAAAAGCGGGGGTATCCAGAGGAACTGTGGATCGTGCTCTAAATAACCGAGGAAGAATTAATCCGGAAGTAGCGAGGAAGATTCGTGAAATCGCAAAAGATATGGGATACGAATCCAATCGAAAAAAGAGAACCCATCGAAAAGAGGAAAAGGTACGGCTGGGAATTATTACCCAGCTGGCAAAATCCTCTTTTACAGCGCCCATTCATGAGGGAATCAAGCAGGCGAAAAAAGAGCTGGAAGGGCTGGGAGCGGAGATTTTCATTGAGGAGATTGACAGTATTGATGAAGAAGCACAGCTGCGTGCAATAGAGAAGCTGGAGGCTCAGGAAATTCACGGGCTGGCCATTATGCCTGTACAATCGGAACCGATCAGGGAGCGAATCAACCGGCTGATCGAAGAAAAAAATATACCGGTGATCACTTTTAATTCAGATATTGTTGGAACGAAGCGTACTTGCTTTGTAGGACTGGATAATATGAAGAGCGGCAAAACCGCGGCAGGATTGATGGGGATGCTCACCCGGGGGGAGGGAAAAATACTTGTTATTACAGGTTTCTTTACCAACAGTGTAAACAGTCTGCGGGTTGATGGATTTATTCAGGAAATGAAAAAGTCGTATCCCAAAATTGAACTTTTAGGGGTTCAGAGTAGTTTTGATGATACAAAAGAGGTAGAAAAGATTATAAAAAATACGATGGAAATTGCTCCGGACCTTGCCGGAGTTTTGGTTGTCTCTGGAGGACAGGCGGGTGTCTGTATGGCGTTTGCAGAGATGAAATTACAGCGAAAAAGACCCTATGTGATTGTCTATGATGCAACGCCCAATAATATCAAAGCTTTGAAAGAGGATCAATATGATTTTTTGATTGATCAGGAGGGTTATGAACAGGGATATCGTCCGCCGATCCTGCTTTATCAGCTGTTAAGGCGGAATGAAACGATTGATGAAGAGTACGTTTACACAGATATTAAGATTAAAAATAAATATAATGTATAAGAAAAGATCAAAGTAACACAGTGGATGATTATCTGCTGTGTTGCTTTTTTAATTAGGAAAACTGTTTTCGCAGCAGCACATCGGCACGCAAAGCGGAGCAAGGTCTGCATTTCATTTCGGTCGGTGCTGGACATCTGCAAGATGTCCGGCACCCCTCAAGGATTGAGGGATTCAGAGAGTTCGAGCCAGACTTGTTTACTTTGTTCTGGCGGCGTGCTAATATGTTGAAAGCACGCTGCGAACGAATGTTTCTGACAAAAAATATGTACAATTTGCACAAAAATAAATAAGAAATTTATGCATTGTGATAAAAAAGGGAAAAATATAAAAAAGTGCTTGCACACAAAAGGCGTGCATGATATCATAAGCACATAAATAGAAGAGATAAAACAAAAAAGCACACTTTAACACGCAAATAACGGGAAAGAATAGTATTTGGGAGGACGCAGTATGAGATATGTAGAATTTGACGAAACAAGACCAATGGACCTGATTTTGTTGGGAAGAGTCGCAATTGATTTTAATCCATCAGAGGAAGAACCTTTTGGACCGTTGGAAAATGTAAGAAATTTTAAAAAGTATGTGGGAGGATCTCCGGCGAATATTGCAGTGGGTGTTACAAGACACGGGTTAAAAGCAGGATTTCTGGGAAAAGTGTCCGATGATCAGTTTGGAGAGTTTGTGGTAAACTTTTTTCAAAAGGAAGGAATCGACACAAGCCATATTACAAAATGTACCAACGGAGAAAAACTTGGTCTTACATTTACAGAAATGCTTTCAGAGAAGGAAAGCAGCATTTTGATGTATCGCAACTGTATCGCAGATCTTCAGTTATCTGTAGATGATATTGATGAAAATTATATTAAAAATTCTAAGGCTATTTTAATTTCAGGAACTGCATTGGCGGAGAGCCCTTCCAGAGAAGCCGCTTTAAAAGCTGTGATGCTGGCAAAGAAAAATAATACAAAGATTATCTTTGATATTGATTATCGGGAATACAATTGGAAAAATGAGGATGAAATTTCCATTTATTATTCTATGGTGGCAAGAGAAGCGGACATTATTATGGGTTCCAGAGAAGAGTTTGATTTAACTGAGAAATTGGTTCAGCCGGGAAGAAGTGATGAGGAGACAGCAGCTGCATGGCACGCATACAATGCTAAAATTGTGGTGATAAAGCATGGAATGAAAGGCTCCACTGCTTATACAGCGGATGGACAGAATTTTTCAATCAAACCATTTCCGGTCAATGCAAGGAAGGGGTTTGGAGGCGGAGACGGTTATGGTTCTGCATTCCTTTATGGAATTTATCAAGGATGGGAAGTTATTGACTGTTTGGAATTTGGTTCTGCGGAAGCATCTATGATGGTGCGAAGCAACTCCTGTTCTGAGGAGCTGCCGAATCCACAGCAGGTAAAAGATTTTATCAAAGAAACAAAAGAAAAATATGGCGAAATGATTGCCAGAGTTTAGATGGAACGGGAGGAAAGGGAACATGGCAAAAACAATAAGAATGACAGTAGCACAGGCGATTGTAAAGTTTTTGGATCATCAGTATGTGTCAATGGATGGAGAAGAAACAAAATTTGTCGAAGGGTTTTTTACCATTTTCGGACATGGAATTGCAGTGGGATTGGGAGAAGCGCTGGATACCAATCCGGGAAATCTGAGGGTACTTCAGGGAAGAAATGAACAGGGAATGTGTCATGTGGCGACTGCCTATGCGAAGCAAAACAATAGAAAAAAGATTATTCCGTGTGCTTCTTCCGTGGGACCCGGAGCAGCCAATATGGTGACTGCATGTGCGACTGCAACGGTAAATAATATTCCGCTTTTAGTATTTCCAGCAGATACGTTTGCATCCAGACAGCCGGATCCGGTTTTGCAGCAATTGGAACAGAGCAGCAGCTTGTCCACCACAACCAATGATGCTTTTAAACCGGTCTGCAAATACTGGGATCGAGTGACCAGACCGGAACATATTATGACGGCGTTAATCAATGCAATGCGGGTTTTAACAGATCCGGCAGAAACAGGAGCATGCTGCATTGGTTTGTGTCAGGATGTGGAAGGTGAGTCTTTTGACTTCCCGGAATATTTCTTTGAAAAAAGAGTGCACAAAATCACAAGACCGGTGGCGGTAGAAGAGGAAATTGAAGATGTTGCAGAGGTCATTGCAAAGGCAAAGAAGCCTCTGGTGATTGTAGGAGGAGGCGTCCGCTATTCAGGAGCGGGAGAAGAGGTAGAAGCCTTTTGTGAAGAGTTTCAAATTCCATTTGGAGAAACACAGGGAGGAAAGAGCGCCTGCAAATCCAGTCATCCGTATTGCACAGGAGGGATTGGAGTGACCGGAACTTATGCGTCCAATGTACTGGCAAAAGATGCAGATGTTGTCATTGCGATCGGAAGCAGAATGTCGGACTTTGCCACAGGTTCCAAGAGACAATTTGCAAATCCGGATGTAAAATTTGTTTCAATTAATAACAGCAGATATCATGCTTACAAATTAGATTCAGTGAAAGCGGTAGGAGATGCAAAGGTTACGGTTAAAGCGCTGACAGAAGCATTAAGAAAGATAGGATATGTTTCTTCTTACAGCGGTGAAATTGAAGAAGCCAAAGCGGTATGGGTCAAAGAGATGAAACGTTTGGCGGAATATCAATATGATGAAAACTTTGAGCCGATGATTCAGAATATGGATCCGAGAACAATTCCGGAATTTGTTGAACTAACCAAAGGTTTGATTACACAGACAGCTGCATTGGCGGCAATCCGTGAAGTGATTGATGAGGATGCAACCATTATCACAGCAGGGGGAAGTCTTCCAAGCTGTATGCAGCGCGTATGGACAACAGACAAACGCGGCGGATATCACGCAGAATACGGGTATTCCTGTATGGGATATGAGGTTGCGGCAGCTTTGGGAGTGAAACTTGCAGAGCCTGACAATGAGGTTTATGCAGTTGTGGGAGATGCAAGCTTCCAGATGCTGCACAGTGAGATTATGACAATGATTCAGGAAAAACAGAAAGCAAACATTCTTGTATTTGATAACTGTGGATTCGGATGCATCAATAACCTGCAGATGAATCATGGAATCGGTTCTCTGGCTACAGAATTTCGTTATCGGGAAGGAAATAAACCTTGCGGAGATTTAATTCCGGTAGATTATGCAAAGGTAGCGGAGGGCTATGGATTAAAATCCTATACATGCAGGACGGTGGATGAGTTAAAAGCGGCTCTGGAAGATGCTAAGAAACAGGAGATCGCATGTCTCTTCGACTTGAAAGTAATTCCGAAAACGATGACAGACGGATACAAGTCATGGTGGAATGTAGGAATTGCAACGACTTCTGAAAAGGAAAGCGTCAGAGAAGCATGTGAAGGCGTGATGCAGGGAAGAAGCGAAGCAAGGGCTTACTAGAAAAGAGGTTTTGGAGATGAAGAAAGTATTTGGTTATCCTGAATTTAATGAAAACGGAGAACAGATTTTAACAACGTATGACAATGAGTATAAAGATATGCTGATGGATGTTCGTGTTTATCGCATGAAGGCAGGAGAAGGAAAGAGTTTTGAAAAATCAGGTGAAGAGACAGCGGTGCTGTTGTTAAGTGGAAATCTGATTTATCATTTGAATGGAGAATCTGTGGAGGCATCGAGAAAAGATGTCTTTACAGAAGGACCATGGTGCGCTCATGTGTGTACCGGAACCAAAGTTCGTGTTGAGGCAAAAACCGACAGTGAAATATTAGTACAGTCCACAAAAAATGATACAGAATTCGCAGCAAAGCTATATCATCCGGAAGATGCTCCTTGGGGATATTCCTGTGTTGGGAAGTTTGGAAATGTTGCGAAACGACGTGTCAATACAATTTTCGATCATGATATTGCGCCGTATTCCAATATGGTTTTGGGAGAGGTATTGAATGATAAAGGAAATTGGTCCGGTTACCTTCCGCACAGACATCCGCAGCCGGAAACATATTACTTTAAGTTTGACCGTCCGGAAGGATTTGGGGCAAGTTTTGTAGGCGATCAGGTCTATAAAAGTGTTGACGGAAGCTTTTCTGCAATACCGGGAGGAGAACTTCATCCTCAGGCAGTTGCTCCCGGTTATCAGATGTATACCTGTTGGATGATCCGGCATCTGGATGGAAATCCGTGGCTTCAGACAGATCGCAATGAAGATGAAAGATATGTATGGCTGCATGACGCAGAAATTTAAAAAATCAAATTGACAGCCGTATTGGATTCATTTGGTACGGCTTGATGTTTACATATTTGAGTTATAAAAAGAACAGGAGGAAAGAAAAATGGCAAGAGAATTTATCGCGCCTGGAAATATTTTTACCGGGGAAGGGGCTTTGGATCTGGCGGAGGAAAAGCTTGGATTATTAGGGAAAAAAGCTCTCATTGTAACCGACAAAGTCATGGTAGAGCTTGGAAATTGCAAAAAAGTCGAAGAAGCCTTAAAGAACCAGAAAATTGAATTTACAATTTACAGTGAAATCAATGGAGAGCCTACAGATACTATGATTAACAATGGATTAAATCTGTATCAGGAGGAGGGCTGTGATTTTCTGATCGCTCTGGGAGGAGGAAGTCCGATTGATTCTATGAAAGCTATTGCGGCTTTGGCGGCAAATGGCGGAAGTATTTCTGATTATATGGGAACGGTGATTGGAGGAGATCTTCCGACAATGGTTGCAATTCCGACCACAGCGGGTACAGGATCCGAAGCAACGCAGTTTACCATTATTACGGATACGGAGCATGATGTAAAAATGCTGTTAAAAGGCGCGGTGTTAATGCCTGATTATGCGATTATTGATCCGCAGTTTACCATGACAGCTCCGCCGAAAATTACAGCGGCAACCGGATTGGACGCATTGACACATGCGGCAGAAGCCTTTACATCGAAAATGGCGCAGCCGTTATCTGATACCTTTGCCTTATCTGCAATCAAAAGAATTTTTCAGTACCTTCCGATCGCCTTCCACGACGGAAAAAATGTGGAGGCAAGAGAGCAAATGTCCATTGCGGCGTTGGAGGCAGGAATTGCATTTAATAATGCATCGGTAACCTTGGTACACGGGATGAGCCGTCCGATCGGTGCGCTGTTCCATGTGGCGCATGGATTATCCAATGCAATGCTGCTAAAACAGTGCTTCGCCTATGCATTGGATGGTGCTTACGATAGATTTGCAGAGCTTGGAAGAGCGATAAATGCAGCCTCAGACAGTGATTCTGACCAGGAGGCCAGTGAAAAATTTCTTCAGGCAGTAGTGGATATCTGTGAAGAATTGGAGACTCCGACATTGGAAGAATACGGAATTGAGAAAGAGGAATTTTTCGGGGTAATTGATAAAATGGCGGCAGACGCTATGGAAAGCGGAAGTCCGTCAAACACAAGAAAACCGATGACTGCGGAGGATGTGAAAGAAATTTATAAAAATCTTTGGTAGCAGATAAAAAAAGCTGCCGATTTTAAATACCAATTATATAATTTGATACACTTTTTTGAACATTGAAAAAGAGAGGATCGTCTGGAAAATTGGAAACCGGATGATGCTCTTTTTTTCATGATATAGGAGAATTCTCACTTTTTCATATCATAAAGCGTTTTGCGAACATTCTGGTAGTCATAAATACTGCTTGACAAATAAAAGTAAACGATGTAAAATGAAAATATAAATAAAAGTAAATGAAATAAAACGAAGAAAGAATGAGGTAAAGCTATGGTAACAGCAGAACAGTTGGCAAATATGATTGATCACACAAATTTAAAGGCTTTTGCGGATGACGCGGCGTTTCAGAAACTGTGCGATGAGGCGAGACAGTATCATTTCAAAATGGTAGCGATCAATCCTGCACAAACTCGGAGGTGCAAAGAAAAATTAGCGGGCTGTCCGGTACATGTAGGGGCAGCCATCGGCTTTCCGCTAGGGCAGACAACCTTAGAATGTAAAGTTTTTGAGACAAAAGATGCGATTGAGAAAGGTGCGGATGAAATTGATTATGTAATCAATGTGGCAGAATTGAAAAATAAAAATTATGATTACATAAAAAAGGAGATGGAAGAGATTGTGGCAGTTTGCAGAAATGCCGATGTGATTTCCAAGGTGATTTTTGAAAACTGCTATTTGACAGAGGAGGAAAAGATCAAAGTTGCCGAGATTGCAAAAGAGGTCAAACCGGATTTTATTAAAACTTCCACCGGATTTGGAACCGGAGGAGCTGTTGTGGAGGATGTTGCATTGATGAAATCTGTGGTCGGAGATCAAGTGAAGGTAAAAGCAGCAGGTGGAATTCGCGATTTAAAAACAGCGCTGGCGATGGTGGAAGCAGGAGCTGAGCGGCTTGGAACAAGCGCTGGTGTGGAAATTATAGAAGAATATAAAAAACAGAAGTAAGTGAGGAATCAAAAGAATGAAACAGGAAGTAAAAGTTTGCCTGATTGGTTCCGGCAGAGCAGGAATGATCCACGGGCGTAATTTTGCCGGAAGCGTACCGGGCGGGAAAATCATAGCAGTTTGTGATCCTGTCGGATCCGTAGCAGAGGAAGCGGCAAAGGAGCTGGGCGTTGCGTTATCTTATAAAGAGTATGAGGATGTGATGCGAAATCCGGAAATTGACGCGGTAATCATTGCATGTCCCACAAAGTTTCATAAAGAAATCGCAGTTGCCGCAGCCCGGGCGGGAAAGCATATTTTTTGTGAAAAGCCGATGGCAATGAACGAAGAGGAATGCGATGAAATGATCGCGGCGGCAAGAGAACATAAAGTAAAGCTTCAAATTGGATTTATGCGTCGTTTTGATGAAAGTTTTCAGGAAGCCAAGAGAATCATTGAAGCAGGAGAAATTGGAGAAGTTGTTTCAGTAAGATCTCATACCAGAGGACCAAGCAAACCAAAGGAATGGATGTATGATATTTCCGTCAGCAACGGTCCGCTTGGCGAAGTGTGCAGTCATGATATCGATACGGTCCGCTGGTTTACCGGAAGTGAAATTTCCAGTCTGTACGTCATTGGAGGAAATTATCGCAATAAAGAAATTGCAGAAAAGTATCCAGATTTTTATGACAATGTCATTATGAGTGTAGAATTTGAAAATGGAATGCAGGGCATCGTAGAAGGCGCTCAGTATGTGCAGTACGGATATGACGCAAGAGTGGAAATTCTCGGAACAGAAGGGGTGATCTCATTGGGGGATGTTCATGAGAAAAAAGTTATGACCTGTACAAAGCATCATGATGTAAAACGACCGGCAATGCGCAGCTGGACCTATCTTTTTAAAGATGCTTATGTGGCAGAGGATACCGCTTTTGTAAATGCAATTTTAAATGACGAGGAAGTGCTGGCAACCGGGCATGATGGAAAGATGGCGGTGAAGATTGTAAAAATTGGGAATGAGTCGCTGAAAGAAAAAGTGGTGAAAAAAATGTAAAGGAGGAAAAAGGTAATGGAAAACGGGAAGACAGGATTTCGTGCCAAGATTCAAAAATTTGGGGGAGTATTAAGCGGCATGGTTATGCCGAATATTGGAGCGTTCATTACATGGGGATTGATTACGGCAATTTTTTTGGAAACAGGATGGGCGCCGAATGCCAAAATTGCAAAATTGATTACCCCCATGCTGACGTATTTGTTACCTGTTTTGATCGGATATACCGGAGGTAAGAATTTTTATGGGGATCGTGGAGGCGTGATTGGAGCGGCAGCAACCATGGGAGTGATTGTCGGATCAGATATTCCTATGTTTATGGGAGCGATGATTATGGGACCGGTTGCGGCGTTATGTATGAAACAGGTTGATAAACTGTTTGAAGGAAAAATTAAGCCCGGATTTGAGATGATTGTAAATAATTTTTCCTGTGGAATTCTTGGAATTTTTTTAGTATTAGCTGCATATTTCGCAATCGGACCATTTGTACAGGCATTAAATGCAGTTTTATCCGGGGGAGTGAATTGGATTATTGCGAAAGGATTGACACCGTTTGCCAGCGTATTTATTGAACCTGCCAAAGTATTATTCTTAAATAACGCAATTAATCATGGGATTTTATCACCTATTGGAATTGCGCAGGCGGCAGAAGCCGGAAAATCTATTTTGTTTATTTTAGAGCCAAATCCGGGACCGGGTGTGGGTGTATTGCTGGCATATAGTTTTTTTGGAACAGGAACTGCGAAACGAACAGCGCCGGGAGTTGCGATTATTCATGCTTTTGGGGGAATCCACGAGCCATATTTCCCATTTATTTTAATGAAACCACAAATGATCCTTGCATCCATCTGCGGAGCAGTGTCCGGTAACTTTATTTTTCAGACATTTCAGTGTGGATTGGTAGCAACTGCATCGCCGGGGAGTTATTTTTCTGTACTGGCAGTGGCACCAAAATCTGATTATATTCCGATCATTGCAGGAATGCTGTTATCTACGGCGGTGTCCTTCGGTGTAGGAGCCCTGATCTTAAAGATATCAAAAGGCGGAGATGATTATGATGATGCTCTGGAAAAGAAGAATCAGATGAAAGAGGAAGGAAAGGAATCTGTCAAAGAAGTTGAGGCAGATTTTAAAAACCGGACCATTAAAAAAGTTTTCGTTGCATGTGATGCGGGAATGGGTTCAAGTGCTATGGGCGCTTCGATTCTCAGAAATAAAATGAAAGAAGCGGGATTTGATGATATTGAAGTGAAGAATGTGTCAATTCCGGACTTGCCGGAAGATGTTGATGTGGTGGTAACCCATGAATCATTAACGTCAAGAGCGAAGGCTGTCAGACCGAATGCAGTGCATTTTTCGGTGGATAACTTTATGGCGGGAGAACAATACGAAAAGATTATAGAAAAAATAAAAGAAGCAAAAGCTTAAAGAGTGTGTAGGAATGATTGAGAGACTGACTGTCGGAAAGAAGATATTTTCTTTTCGGCAGCTTTTCTGTTTTCTTTGTTTTTTTATTTTTTAGCAGTTCGGAGTAAAAAAGTTATTCTTTGATTGTTTTTCTTAATTGTGCGGTACGAAATGTTTCCGGGGCGGCTGGAAGTTCTTGAAAAGATATGATAAGATTTCTATAATATATGTGCAAAGGAGGGAGCAGATGTTTGCAGAAGAACGGCAGGAACAGATTTTAGCCATGCTAAGACAAAATCAAAGAGTCAGCAACACGGAACTGATTAAGAAATTTGGAGTGAGCGGAACAACGATTCGCATTGATTTGACTGAACTGGAACAAAAGGGACTGCTTGCAAGGACTCACGGAGGAGCAATTTTAAAGGAAGATCCGGTGTTTGGGGAGGATTCGATCTCCTCGCGCCGAGAAAAACATAAGAAGGCGAAAGAGGCCATTGCCAGAAAGGCAAGGAATGAAATTAAAGATGGCGACACAATTTTATTGGACAGCGGGACAACGGCTCTGGAACTGGCACAATTATTGTCAGATGTTCGGGAGCTGACGGTGATAACCAATGATCTTCAGATTGCTTTAAAATTACAGAAATTCCAGGAGATTCATCTGATTTTGCTGGGAGGGAGGGTCCGGACTTCTTTTGAATGCACTGTGGGAGGCATGGGAATTCGTTCTTTGCAGGAGTTGTCAGTAGATAAAGTTTTTATGACAACCAACGCTCTTTCGATTCAAAAAGGAGCTACCACTCCGAATCTGGATAATGCGGAGATCAAGCGGGAAATGATGAAAATCGGCAATCGGAGGTATCTGCTGTGCGACAGTAGCAAAGTCGGGACAAAGACGGTGTGTTCTTTCGCTAAAATCAGCGAATTTGATTTCATTGTTACGGATGATGGCATTGAGCAGGAAGCAAAGGAAGCGATTTCACAGCAGGGAGTCATTGTGCGGTAAGACTGTAGATTATAAGAAACATCGAGGAGGTACAAAAAAGTGGAAGAAACGATCCAAGAATTGTTAGAGTTTATCAGAAAAAGTCCAAGCTGTTTTCATGTGGTGGAAAACATCCGCAGAGAGCTTTTAAAAGCAGGATTTTGCCAGTTAAATGAAAAGGATGAGTGGAACCTTTTGAGAGGACGAGATTATTTTGTGACCAGAAACGGAAGCTCTGTGATTGCATTTCGCATACCGGACAAAGAGTTTCTGGGATTTCATATGACGGCAAGTCACAGCGATTCTCCTGCCTTTCGGATCAAAGAGTCTCCGGAGATCCATGTGGAGGGGCAATATGTAAAGCTGAATACAGAAAAATATGGCGGGATGATTATGGAGACATGGTTTGACCGTCCGCTGTCCGCGGCAGGGCGTATTATAATAGAAGAAACAGGAAAAATCAGAGAGCGGTTAGTGAACCTTGATCGAGATTTATTTATCATTCCCAATTTGGCAATTCATATGACAAAAGGAGAAGCGGCGCAGCGAAATCCACAGAAGGATCTTCTTCCTTTTCTGGGATGTACACAGGAGAAACAGGCATTTTTGAAATTGCTTGCCCGAGAGACTGGTGTAAAAAAGGAACAGATTTTGTCGTATGACTTGTTTTTATATCAGAGGACGGCAGGTACTGTGTTGGGGCTGAACAAAGAACTGGTGGCATCTGCCAAGTTGGACGATCTGGAATGTGTATTTGCGTCGCTGAAAGCCTTTCTTCAGGAAAAATCGGCGGACTATATGAACATGTGCTGTATTTTTGACAACGAGGAAGTTGGAAGCAGCACAAAGCAGGGGGCGGGATCAACCTTTGGAGCAGATATACTGAAAAGAATTATGGCAGGATTGGGAAAAACACAGGAGGATTATTTTCGAGCCGTGGCAAATAGTTTTCTTATATCGGCAGACAACGCCCATGCGGTGCATCCGAACATGGCAGAAAAAACGGATCCGTCCAATCGTCCGTATTTAAATCAGGGGCTGGTATTAAAATATCATGCATCGCAAAAATATACGACGGATGCAAGGTCTGCTGCACTGGTGAAATATCTCTGCAAAAAAGAAAAGATTCCGTATCAGGTGTTTTTTAACCGTTCGGATTTGCCGGGAGGTTCTACCCTTGGAAATATTTTTATGGGGCAGGTGTCCATGCAGGCCGCAGATATCGGACTTCCTCAGCTTGCCATGCATTCTGCTTATGAAACGGCGGGAACAAAGGATCTGGAAAGCATGATCCGGTTTTTGAAAGCGTTTTATGCCATGGGAGAGGAAGTGGAAATGTAATGGAAGATCGGCTTCAGATGTCAGAAAGTTTTTTTCTGTCTGCAATTCTTGCAGTGGTAGGAGGTTTTTTAGATGCATACAGCTATTTGCTGAGGGGACACGTTTTTGCCAATGCACAGACTGGGAATATTGTTTTGCTCGGCGTGAATCTTCAAAAAAGAGCGTTTGAACAGGCTTTTTATTATTTCGTGCCGATTCTGGCATTTGCATTGGGAGTATTGCTGGTGGAACTGATTAAAAAGATCTATAAAGAGGAACATCGAATTCATTGGAGACAGCGAATTGTAGTGCTGGAAATTGTCCTTCTTTTGGTGGTTGGACTGCTTCCCAGGGGGAGATATGATGTGATCGCCAATGTATTAATTTCTTTTGTCTGCGCAATGCAGGTGGAGGCATTTCGGCGGGTTCACGGTCATCCCTTTGCCAGCACCATGTGTACTGGGAACTTAAGAAGCGGCACTGAATCCCTTTTTCAGTATGCTTCCCAAAAGGATAAAAAGCTGCGGGATAAAAGTTTGAAATATTATGGAATTACAGCATGTTTTATTTTGGGCGCGGTGATCGGGACCTTTCTTTCCGGTTGGGTTGGAGAAAAAGCAATCTTTTTGTGCAGCGGGCTGTTGGCAATGGCAGTCTTATTGATGGTAAAAGAGTTTCGTGCTTGATTTTTGGAGATATCTTTACTCAAATTTAACAAACTTTGTCTTTGAATGCTCTTTGGATTTGTTACAATAGATGAGAAAGAAAAGGAAAGAAGCGCTACAAAGTGTTTGTAGCAAAATTACAGGAGCAGATATGAAAAGTGAACTGATTTTATTAATAGAAACAAAGTATGGAGATATGCGCACGTCAGAACAGAAAGCGGCGGACTATATCATGCAGAATTTTGAACAGGTGCCGAGAATGTCACTTGGAAATTTGGCAAAGGGCGGCGGCGTCAGTCAGCCGACGGTGTTGCGTATGCTGAAAGCCATAGGATTTCCGGGATTTAAAGAATTTCGCTACGCGGTGCTGGAAGAGCTTGCCCGATCAGAAAAAGATGTGCAGATTTCTCCTTTGTACGGATATTCCCTGAGCAAAGAAGATCGTCTGGAGGACATTCCGGGAAAGATTGTCACAACAACATCGCGGCTTATGGAAGAAAATTTGAAAAATATTTCTATGAAAACGTATCGAAAAGTCATAGAAGTTTTGAAAAAGGCGCGTATGATCGATATTTACAGTGTGGAAAATTCCAATGTCATTGCCAGAGATCTTTTAACTAAACTATTATATCTTGGTTTAAACTGCAGACATATGGATGACATCTATCATCAGAGAATCTGTGCCAGTAATCTGACCAAGGAGGATGTGGCAATCGGAATTTCCTATTCCGGATGTTCACAGGATACGGTGGAAAACATGAAAGAAGCGAAAAAAAGCGGAGCGACAACCATTGTGATGACCAATTTCAAAGATTCTTTGATTAGCCAATATGCAGATTTGCTGATCTGCACCAGTCAGCAGCAGCTGTTTTACGGGGATGCAATTTTTTCCAGAACGACACAGTTGGTGTTGGTTGATATGATCTACATGGGACTGCTGGTTTCCGATGATCAAAAATATGAGAAAAGTTTGGACCGAAGCAGTAAGGTGATTCAAAATAAGGCGTATGGAACCGAAAAATAGAAAGCTTGTAATTTTACAACAAGTTTGCAAAGTAAAAATCATGTGAAGTTTTACAATAACTTTACGTGATTTTTATTTTTTTGTGATAGTTTGCAAAAATTGTCATTGCTATAATTGGATTGTGTTTGAGAAATGCAGCAAAAGAAATGCTGCAAGTAAGAAAAAGGAGTCGTAATGTTATGTTGAAGCTGGAGCATATAAAAAAATCGTATGATGATACCGTAGTATTAGATGATATTAATCTGGAAATTGAAGAGGGTGAGATTGTTTCCATTTTGGGACCATCTGGATGCGGAAAAACAACACTGTTAAATTTAATTCTTGGAATTACCGATGTAAATGATGGAAAGATTTTTTATAACGGTGAGGACATGACCGATTTGCCGATGGAGAAACGAGGCTTTAATATTGTATTTCAGGACTATGCATTGTTCCCGAATTTAAATGTTTATAAGAATATTACATATGGATTAAAAAATAAACCGAATATTTCTTCAAAGGAAGAAGTAGAGGAATTGATTGATCTTTTGGGATTAAGAGAACATTTATCAAAGAAAATTGAACAGTTGTCCGGAGGACAAAAGCAGAGGGTTGCTTTGGCAAGAACGATGGTAATGAAACCGAGAATTCTTCTTTTGGATGAACCGTTGAGCGCTTTGGACGGCGTGATCAAAGAATCAATCAAAGACCGGATTAAGATGATTGCCAAGGAATTTCATTTAACGACGATCATTGTCACCCATGATCCGGAAGAAGCCCTTACATTATCAGATCGTGTTTTAATTGTAAATAAGGGAAAGATTGCGCAGTTTGGACATCCAAATGAAATTATTAACAAACCAAGTGATGAATTTGTTGAAAAATTTATTTTAAATCAGCTGAGAATTAAGAAAAATAACATTTTTACATTATTTGGAGGAGAAGAAGAAAATCAGAGAAAGGACATCCGTGTTTCTTAAAATTACAGGATAGATCAAAACAATGAAACAAAAAAATATTGAAATCAAAGTGATTTTCACGGTAACCATGGCGATTTTTGCAGCATTTTTGCTGGTTCCGTTTCTGAAACTTTTAAGTCAGGCATTTTTAGGGGATGGCAGTTTCTCTTTAAAATATTTTTCCGAACTTTTAAGTGAGGCAGGATTTTTGACTGCATTGAAGAATAGTATTACCATTTCCCTGACAAGTGCACTGATTACCACAATTCTTGCATTTTTACTTGCATACACAATTTATTATACAAACGTACCGGGATGGTGGAAAAAGATTGTGAATTGGGTAGCATTGCTTCCGATGCTGCTTCCAACCATTACTTATGGATTTGCAATTATCTATTCTTTTGGAAAGCAGGGACTTCTGACACGGCTGTTCGGGCATGAGTTCTATATGTATGGTTTTCCGGGACTGACACTTGGATATGTAATTTATACAATCCCGACGGCATTTATGCTGATTTATAACACAATGGGATATATTGATAAGAAATTTGGCGTAGTATCAAAACTTATGGGCGACCATGCGATTTCTAATTTCAATATCTCTGTATTAAGACCGTTATGGGGAACTTTGGCAACCTCTATGATACAGTCCTTTTTCTTGAGTTTCACAGATTTTGGTATTCCGGCATCTGTGGGAGGGCGAGTTGATACCATTGCAGGAATTCTTTATCAGGAAATGCTGGGAAGTATTCCTGATTTCAGCCGGGGGGCTGTTGTTGCCATCGTCATGTTAATGCCTTCGGTGATCAGTATTCTTGTCCTGAAATGGCTGGAAAAATATAATATCCGCTATCATAAGATCTCGGCAGTGGAGTTAAAAAGGAATTATGTAAGAGACGGAGCCTTTGGAGTTGTAAGTGCCTGTATTATGCTGGTCATGCTTTCCATTTTTGCAGTGATTTTTGTAATTCCTTTTGTGGAAGAGTGGCCATACCGACTGAGTTTTACGCTGGATCATGTGACTGCAGTCTTTCAGGATCCGAATCTTTTGGGTGTTTATACAAATTCTTTGTTTGTGGCAGCTGCCACAGCCGTTGTGGGAGTGTTGCTTAGCTATGGAGCGGCACTGGTGACCGCCAGAAGTACGTTAAACGGAAAACTAAAAGGTTTGATTGAAGGAACGGCGTTAGTGATTAATACAATTCCGGGTATGGTATTGGGTATTGCATTTATGCTGACTTTTTCAGGAACTGGTTTGCAGGGAACCTTTTTGTTAATTATTATCTGTGATGTCATTCATTATTTTTCCACTCCGTATCTTATGGTAAAAAATTCACTTTCCAAAATGAATGCATCATGGGAAACCACGGCGATGCTGATGGGAGATAACTGGGTGAAAACGATCGTCCGCGTAGTCACACCCAACGCGATGGGAACAATTCTTGAGGTGTTCAGCTACTATTTTGTTAACGCGATGGTAACGATCAGTGCGGTCATTTTCATTGCGGGAGCAAGGACAATGGTAATCACCACAAAGATCAAAGAACTTCAATACTACAATAAGTTTAATGAAGTGTTTGTATTATCACTGTTAATTTTAGCAACCAACATCATTGCGAAATATGTATTTCAATGGTTGGCAAATAAAAAAAGAAAAAATAAATAAGGAGAAGCAATTATGAGAAAGTTGATGAAGAGAGTATCGGTTGCAGTTATGGCAGCGATGCTTGGAGTAACCGGGTTGTTTGCGGCAGGATGCAGCAGCAAAGACAAAGGAAGTGACAAGGTTATTATTTATTCCAATGCCGATGATGAGGCGGTTGACGCCATGAAAAAAACGCTGGATGGGAATGGATATAAAGGAAAGTATGTATTCCAGACCTTTGGTACATCAGAGCTTGGAGGAAAATTGATTGCAGAAGGAAAGAATCTGGAAGCAGACATGATTACAATGAGTACGTTTTATGTGGAGAGCGCTCAGGAAAAAAATAAGATGTTTCAGGATCTTACCTTTGATCGGGGGTTAAATGATGAAAGCAAGTTTGAAAAATATGAATCTCCGATTACCGCACAGGAGGGAACTTTAATCTTGAATACAGAAGTTATGAAAGAGAAAAAGCTTCCGACTCCGAAGTCCATTAAGGATCTTGCAAAGCCTGTGTATAAGGGATATATTTCCGTAACAGATGTAAAGGCATCTTCAACTGCATGGTTACTAATTCAGGGTCTTGTATCTGAATATGGAGAAAAAGAAGCGCAGAATATCTTAAAAGATATTTATAAAAATGCAGGCGATCATATTGAAGATTCCGGATCCGGTCCGATTAAAAAAGTAAGAGCCGGAGAAGTTGCTATTGGATTTGGTTTAAGACAGCAAGCGGTAGCAGACAAGAAAGACGGACTTCCGATTGATTATGTTGATCCGGCCGAAGGAAACTTTACTTTGACAGAATCTGTGGCAGTATTGGACAAAGAAGACAGCGATAAGAGCAAATTGGCTATGGAAATGGCAGAGTGCATTATTAAAAAAGGAAGATCCGAGCTGATTAAAAATTATCCGGTACCGCTCTATAAAGGGGAAACAGAAGATAAAGAACAAAAATCAGGAAATCCAAAAGAATTTAAAGAAAAGCTGACTCTGGATTTACTGGAGAAACATCAGGAATTATCAGAGAAAGCAATGGGAAAATAAAAAAGTAAGAGGTAAAAGATGAAATACAAGTTGTTGACACCGGGACCGCTGACTACAACGGATACGGTAAAAAAAGTTATGATGTTTGATCATTGTACATGGGATGATGATTATAAAAAGATTACTCTGGATATCAGGAGCGGGCTGTTAAAGCTCGCCCATGCCAGCGAAGAAAATTATACGGTAGTTCTTATGCAGGGAAGCGGGACCTTTGGTGTGGAATCTGTATTGACAAGTTCCGTAGGAACAGAAGATAAGCTGTTAATTGTAGCAAACGGCGCATACGGAGAGCGTATGGAAGACATTGCAAAGCATGCGGGGCTCACGTATGCGGTTTATCATCAGGATTATGATAAAGTTCCCGATGCAGAAAAGATCGGAGAGATTCTGGATCAGGATGATTCGATTACACATGTATCTATGGTACACAGTGAAACCACTTCCGGTATTTTAAATGAGATTGAAGAGGTGACCAAAGTTGTAAAGAGCAAAAAACGTACGATGGTAATTGATGCGATGAGCAGCTTTGCAGGTGTGGATATTCCGGTGGAGACGCTTGGGATTGATTTTTTAATCAGCAGTGCCAATAAATGCATTCAGGGGGTTCCGGGATTTTCCTTTGTGATTGCCAAAAAAGAGGCGCTGATGAAAACCAAAGGACAGGCAAGAAGCTTATCTTTAGATCTTTATGATCAGTGGGAGACAATGAACAAAGACGGAAAATGGCGATTTACTTCTCCGACTCACACAGTGCTTGCGTTTGCACAGGCAATGAAGGAACTGGAAGAAGAAGGCGGAATTTTGGCAAGATCAAAACGCTATTATGAAAATAATCGGGAAATTATTCGTAGATTTGGTGAGCTGGGATTGAAAACCTATATTGATCTTGAACATCAGGGACCGGTTATCACCACGTTTTTCTTTCCAGAGGATGCAAAATTTACCTTTGAAGAAATGTATGCATATATAAAAGAACGGGGATATGCGATTTATCCGGGAAAAGTTACGGAGGCAGCAACCTTCCGAATCGGAAATATCGGAGAAATTTACAAAGAAGATGTGGACGCACTGTGCAATATCATGAAAGAGTTTTTGGAGGTACATCAACATGGGAAATAAGGTGGAAGCAGTTATTTTTGACTGGGCAGGCACGACGGTTGATTTTGGATGTTTTGCTCCGGTACAGGCATTTACAGAAGTATTCCGTGAGTTTGGAGTTGAGCCAACTATGGAAGAGGTCAGAAAGCCGATGGGGATGCTGAAAATTGAACATATTCGCACCATGCTTGCAATGGATCGTATCGCGGGGCTCTGGGAAGAAGTGTACGGACGCCCGTCTGAGGAATCCGATGTACAAAAAATGTATCAGGTCTATGAGAGTAAGCTAATGAGTGTTTTGGACCAGTTTACAGATGTAAAGCCTTATGTTTTAGATGCAGTTCATGAGCTTCGTGCCAATGGAATTAAAATTGGATCCACCACAGGATATACTGATAAGATGATGGAGATTGTCACAAAAGGAGCTAAATTGGGCGGATATGAACCAGATGCATGGGCCAGTCCCGATGCTGTTCATTCCAAAGGACGTCCATATCCGTATATGGTATTTAAGAATATGGAAGCTCTTGGCGTGATGTCTGTAAAAAATGTTGTGAAGGTAGGAGACACGGTTTCTGATATTCTGGAGGGAAAAAATGCAGGAGTAAAATCCATTGGTGTCATTGAGGGAAGCTCTGAAATGGGATTGTCTCAGGATGAATATTTGGCGCTTGATAAAGAAGAAAAAGAATGTCTCTGTAAAAACGTGGAAAAAACATTTTTAGAGGCAGGGGCAGATGCTGTTATTTTAAATATGTCGCAGCTTCCTGCATTGGTATTGAAATAATTTGGCGCTCCTAAAGTAATCGGCATGGTGACATGCCGATTTTATTGTGTCTGCGGAATGTATTTCCCGAATACCTGTTCTACCAAATCACAATATTCTGTAAACTCATGATATTCTTTCAGCTCTTCAAAACCTTCAATCATACCCTGATAGTACCAGCCCTGTGTGTTTTTATCTTTCATATGAAATCTTTGCCATAATTCTTCGCCAAGAATCCGATAGTCTCTGGAAATTGCGCGAATATTGGCAAGTTTATCCCCTAAAGCAAGGATTTTCGCATTTCTGGAAGCTTTGGTTTTTAGGAATTCAATGGTGTGACCTTTTCGTTCCAGCCATGTTTTGCTTTTGTCTTCACTTTCCTGATCGACATAGGAAGCAACGACATCGCCAAATTCCCGGCGAATATCTTCAATCGTAACATCTTTGCAATCCTCCACAACGTCATGGAGAACAGCGGCACACATCATCGTCTCGTCCAGTGTCATAGCCGCCACGATGGAGGCAACTTCCATGGGATGGATGATGAATGGGAGATTGGTCCCTTTGCGGGTCTGCCCGGCATGGGCATTGGTTGCATAAATAACAGCTTTTTCAAACATAAGAGGAACTCCTTTGGCGGTTTGTCGATACAATTCTTAGTTTTATGATAAATCATTTTTTTCAGGGGTTCAATAGAAAATTGAGGAATTATCAGAAAAAAACAGGTTTCATCCAAAGATTTGACAGGATGATTTTTAGAGAAATTTACACTCTGTTCCTTTAAAGTGAAAAAGTGTTGACTTTTTAAAATGCGGACGGTAAAATAAAAAGAAGAACTTAAGGAGAAAAAAGATGACAGACAGCAATTTTACCATTGGTTTTATTGGACTTGGACTAATCGGAGGTTCCATTGCAAAGGGAATTCGCAGAGTCTTTCCAAATTATAAGATGATTGGTTTGGATGAAGATGAGGAAACCGTGCGGAAGGCCTTAGAAGAAGGTATCATTGATAAGATAGCGGCAGATTGCAAAAAGGATTTTTCAGATTGTAGCTATGTATTTTTATGTGCACCGGTTCAATATAATATAAGGTATTTAAAAGATTTAAAAAATTCAATTCAGAAAGATTGTATTTTAACAGATGTGGGAAGTGTAAAAGGAGAAATTCATCAAGAGATTGAAGAACTGGGAATGGAGGCTTGCTTTATTGGAGGTCATCCGATGGTGGGCTCTGAGAAAGCGGGGTTTTCCTATAGCTCGGACCGTTTGGTAGAGAATGCATATTATTTTATTACGCCGACAAAACAGGTCAGCGAGGAAAAAGTTCGGGAATTTACCGGGTTTATTGAGGAACTTGGGGCTTTGACCATTATTCTGGAATATGAGCAGCATGACGCATTTACTGCAGCAATCAGCCATGTGCCTCATATTATTGCCGCAGAGCTCGTACATATTGTTAAAGAGATGGATACCGATCAGGGAATATTAAAGCAGCTGGCTGCGGGAGGATTTAAAGATATTACGAGAATTGCATCATCATCTCCGGTTGTATGGGAACAGATTTCTCTTTCCAATAAGGAGAATATCAAGCAGCTTCTTACAAAAGCAAGAAATCATATGGATCAGATTATTGAGGCGTTGGATCAGGAAGATCACCAATATTTGAACGATTATTTTAAAGAGGCAGGAGAATACAGGGATTCTGTGCCGGACAGCGCCATTGGTTTAATGGAGAAAAATTATGAAATCTTTATTGATATTCCGGATGAACCTGGTACGATTGCTACGACAACGACCTTACTGGCATTGAATCATGTCAGTATTAAAAATATTGGAATTATCCATAACCGGGAGTTTGAGGAGGGCGTCTTCAAGATTATGCTGTATGATGAGGAGTCCGCAAAGAAGGCAAAGAAGATTTTACGAGATAAGAATTATAGGATATATGAGAGGAAATAGATATGAAACTTACGAAAAGCAAAGGACTTCAGGGAGAATTATCCATTCCGGGCGATAAATCTATCAGTCACAGAGCCGTTATGTTTGGTTCACTTGCAAAAGGAACCACACGGATCAGCAATTTTCTTGCGGGAGCGGATTGTCTGGCGACAATTGACTGTTTTCGGAAAATGGGAGTTTCCATTGAACAGGAAGGTACAGAGGTTACCGTACATGGAAACGGGCTCTACGGTTTGAAAAAACCGATGGAGGTTTTGGATGTGGGAAACAGCGGAACTACAACACGGTTGATTTCGGGAATTTTGGCAGGGCAGGAATTTGAAACTACATTATCGGGGGATGAATCTTTAAATAAGCGCCCAATGGAACGGGTTATAAAACCGTTAAAAGAGATGGGCGCTAAAATTTCCAGTGTCGCTGATAACGGATGTGCACCTTTGAAAATTGAAGGAGCGAAGCTTCATGGAATTCATTACAACTCTCCTGTGGCATCTGCGCAGGTGAAATCTTGTGTTCTTCTGGCTGGGCTGTATGCGGACGGAGAAACCAGCGTCACAGAGCCGGCGCTTTCCAGAAATCACACGGAGTTAATGCTTCGTTCTTTTGGGGTAGAGGTGGTTTCCCAGGGAACAACTGCAAAAATTACGCCTCCAAAGGAAATGACAGCCACAGAGATTGCAGTACCTGGAGACATTTCTTCCGCAACCTTTTTTATCGTGGCAGGATTAATTACGCCAAATTCCTGTATCCGTTTAAAAAATGTCGGAATCAACCCTACGAGAGATGGGATTTTGAAGGTTTGCAAGGCAATGGGAGCGGATCTCACTTTAGAAAATCTTGTGGAAAATGGAGGAGAACCGACAGCAGACATTGTGGTGAAGACCAGCAGGCTCAAAGGCACTGTGATCGAAGGAGATGTAATTCCTACGTTGATTGATGAGATTCCGGTCATTGCGCTTTTAGCAGCTTTTGCTCAGGGAGAAACAGTGATCAAAGACGCAGAAGAGTTAAAAGTAAAAGAGTCGGACCGCATTGCTCTGACGGTAAATCATCTGGTGGAGATGGGAGCAGATGCAGAAGCAACGGAGGATGGCATGATCATTCGGGGAGGAAATGTGCTTCACGGAGCAAAGATTCACTGTCATTATGACCATAGAATTGCTATGACATTTTCTATTGCAGGAATGAATGCAGAGGGGGAGACGGTGATTGAAGATTCGGACTGTGTAGATGTGTCTTATCCAACCTTTTATGAACAGCTGAGGTCACTGCAAAGATAGAGAAACCGGAGTTTCTCCGTAAAAAAATACAAAAAGTAAGAAAGGAAGCAACATGGAAAAAAAATATTTCTTTTTTGACATTGACGGAACGTTAACAGATAGAGCGACAGGGGAGATTGTGCCCAGCGCCAGACAGACATTAAAAAAATTGGAAGAAAACGGACATTTTGTGGCGATTGCCACAGGTCGGGCCCATTATAAAGCTAGGAAATTTACAGATGCCAACGGGTTTAGAAATATGGTATGCTGCGGGGGAAACGGCATTGTGATTGATGGAATCTTGGTAGAGAATCTTCCGTTGGATAAAGAAGGATGCATCCGGATTATTCATCAGGCAGAAGAGCTGGGATACGGATGGTGTGTTGCTTTGGATGACAGCAAAGATGTTTATATGACCGATGACAAATTTTTAAGACAGGTTGGGAAGAGAAAAGAGCCGACACGCTATATTATTGACGATAATCTGGAAATTGAATCTGTAGATGCAATTTATAAAATTTATATAGCAATTCCCTCAGAGGAAGAAGAGAGGCTGACGACAAAGGAACTGGTTGGGCATCTGAGATTTGAACCGGAATATTTGATGTTCCAGCCGGACAATAAACGAGGCGGAATTTTAAATATGATGCAGCATTTAAATGCAGATATTAAAGATGTTGTTGTATTCGGAGATGATTATAACGATATGGATATGTTTTGTCCGGAATGGTTTTCCATTGCTATGGGAAATGGGTGTCAGGATCTCAAGGACATGGCAAATTATGTAACGGCATCCAATGTTGACGATGGAATTCAAAAAGCCTGTGAACATTTTCAGTGGGCATAACAGGGAAGAGGCAGGGAGGAAAGAAAAAGTATGAAATTAGGAAAGATGCAGTGGCTGGCGTTGCTTGTGGTCAGCGCGATGTTTGCAAATCTTTGCAGTCAGACGGTCATTGAGGCGGCAAACAGATCCGATACGGCGGTCGTGAGGAATTCTCAATTCATTGGAAGAACATCGTCAGATCAGGAGGAATACAAAGCGTTCTGGTTTTCTTTCTATGATTATGATGCTTATCGCGCCAAGTATAAAAGAAGGACTGCATCCAATTTCCGCTCTTATTTTACGGGAGTTGTGAAAAAGGGCAAGAGTCTGGGAATGAACCGGGTGATTGTGCAGGTTCGTCCATTCGGGGATGCAATTTATAAATCAAAATATTTTCCATGGTCAAAATATATTTCCGGGAAACAGGGAAGAAGCCCCGGGTTTGATCCTTTGAAAATTATGGTTGATGTGGCGCATAAAAATGGAATGAAGATTGAAGCATGGGTGAATCCATATCGTGTTACAACAGGATCTGTCAATTATAAAAAATTATCAAAAAATAACCCGGCAAGAAAATGGCATGCCAGAAAATCCACCAGAAGAAATGTTTTGTCGTATGGGGGAAGTCTGTATTATAATCCATCGAAAAAGGCAGTTCGCACGCTGATTATAAATGGGGCAAAAGAAATTGTGAAAAATTATCAGGTGGACGGCATCCATATGGATGATTATTTTTATCCGTCGTTTACAAAGCGAAATGTCAAAACTGCTTTCGACGCAAAAGAATATAAAAAATCTTCCTATAAAAAGAAGAAAAAAAGCATTTATACTTACCGTCGGGCACAGGTGAATACTTTAGTTTCTGAAATGAAAAAAGCGATCAAAAAAATTGATCCGACGGTTACTTACGGAATCAGCCCGGCTGGAAATATAGATAATCTTACAAGTAAATATTCCTACTATGTTGATATCAATCGCTGGCTGAAGTCTACGAAATATGTAGATTATGTATGTCCGCAGATTTACTGGGGTTTTCGGCATCCGACAGCGAAATTTGATAAGGTCACCAACCGTTGGGTAAAGGCGGCAAAGAGCAAAAAGGTGAAATTATACATAGGAATTGCAGTTTACCGCGCAGGACATTCTGTGGGGCAAAATCGTGCAGAACAGAAAGAGTGGCGTTACGACACCAAAATTTTGAAAAAACAGGTGGAGTACGGGCGCAGGAAAAACGTAGATGGTTTTGCATTTTTTGATTATCAGGATCTTAAGAGCAGGACCAGTAAGAAAGCGGTTGACCAGTTGAAAACCGTTTTAAAATAAAATTGGAACATCTTCAAAACTCCGGATTGCATTTTGACTCCTAGAAGTGCAGTCCGGAGTTTTGTTTCGCAAGCGGGGCGGCGCATCAATCCCGAAAACAGGTAATTATGTGCGTTTATTTCGTATCTTCTAAAAGTGCAGCCGATGAATATGGCTTTGTTCCAATGCCCCAAGAGGAAATGTCAGTATTACAGCTCCAAGACCACGGGAAGCACAAAGCAGTTCAAAATATGTTCCGGCTTTCTAACAACCGTTCCAGCCAAATTCCTCGAAATCAGCAATCACAGCCCTTTTTGATTGATTCAGAGAAAGAATTCCTCCGGGGCAAACCTTCACGCATTTTCCGCAGCCTGTGCATTTTTCTGTATCAACAACAAAATTCGCTTGATTCATGATAAAAGCCTCCGTTTCTTGTTTTTGTGCAACAACCTGATTACATGATTCCAAAGTTAAGATTTTCCACAGAAAATTGAGCGTTTGTGAAAGAGGAAGGTCAAAAAATTATATTGATAAAATATGAGAAGTATAATACTATATGACATATAGTATTAAACCACGAATAATATTGTTAGAAGTATAGAAGGAGGATGCCAATGGTTTTTAATACAGGAGCAGCGCTCTTAGATGCCGTTGTTTTAGCGGTTGTTTCAAGAGAAAGCGAAGGCACCTACGGATATCGGATTACGCAGGATGTAAGGGAGGTTTTGGAGTCAACTTTGTACCCAGTATTGCGAAGATTAAAGAAGGATCATTGTCTGGAGGTTTACGACAGACAGTTTGGAGGAAGAAATCGAAGATATTATAAAATAACGGCAGAGGGATCCGTGCAGCTTGATCTGTACCGGAAAGAGTGGAAGAATTATTCGGAAAGAATATCAGGGATTTTTGAAGGAGGAGAAAAGGTATGAACCGAAAAGAATATTTAAAAAAGCTTTCGGAACTTTTATGGGATCTTCCAAAAGAAGAAAGGGAAGAAGCTCTGGAATATTATGAAAACTACTTTGAGGAAGCGGGACCACGGAAGGAAGAGGAAGTGATCCGGGAGCTTGGAAACCCCGAGACAGTGGCTGCAATGATTCGGGATTCTGTCAGAGGGAACGAAGGAGAAGGGGAATATCGGGAAGATGGGTATCATAATCAGAAATATGAAGATTCCAATCCAGTGATGAGAAAAAGAAGAAAAGAAAGCTGGCATTTTAAAGGCGATCGAAATAAAAATCTGCTGTTGCTGATTTTAATTATTGTTTTAGCAGGAGGGTGGCTGCTTCCGGCAGCAGCAGCTCTGATTTTCGGGGTCGGTGGGGGACTGCTTGGATTGACAGGAGGAATGATCGGTATTTTTTTCGCACTTGGGGGAGGAGGCATCGGATTGCTTGCAGCAGGAATTGGAACCTTAGTAGCAGGAATTGTTAAGATGTTCAGTTCCCTTCCGTATGGTCTGATGATCGCAGGAGGCGGATGCTTGATGATGGCAGCAGGACTGCTTCTGGTGATGCTGTGGGTTTGGCTTATTGGATCGGTTTTGCCGAGGTTTCTTCAATGGATTGTTAAGATGATCCGCAGAATTTTTGGAAAAGGAGGGGAGAAGGCATGAAACGTTTTATGAAGATTTGTCTGGTGATTACGATGGCAGTCTCTATTTTGGGAATTGGATGTATCATTGCGGCATTTTCCATGGGAGCCCGCATTCCCGGAATTTCCGCACAAATCGGAAGAATTGCAGTCGGAACATCGGGAGTACAGGAATATCAGTTTGACCAGCAGAACATACAGAAAATAGATCTGGAAGCCGGAAGCGGCACGGTGCGTATTGTGCAGGGAGAGGGCGACAAAATTGTTGTAAGAAGCAGCCGTTCATGGATGAAGGCACAAAAAATAGAGACGGAGAATTAAAGGTTCAAAGGAAACGTCTTGGCTTCCGATTCTTTGGAATTGGCATGGGAGGAGAAACAACATTAACCATTCCAAAGGATATGTCATTAAAGGAAGTGTCTTTGGATTGTGGAAGTGGGGAAATTTCCGCAGAAAAGCTTTCTGCGGGAGAAGTCTCTATAGATTGCGGAAGCGGTGATATAGCCCTTGGTGGTGTTGAAACGAAGAAATTGGAGATTGATACCGGATCAGGGGATGTTGCGGTGAGGCTTGCAGGGGAGCTGCAAAATTACGATTATGAGATAGACTGTGGAAGTGGGGATGTGAACCTTGGAGGAACACACTTTGACAGTACAGAGTATAAATTAAAGGAACATCGGGGAAAATCAATTGAGATTGATACTGGAAGCGGAGATGTCACCATAGAATTTATCGGAAAGAAAGGAAAAGGAGAGGAGACCTTATGAGTGCAAAAAGATTATATAAATCCAGAAAAGATCGGTTTATCACAGGAGTTTGCGGAGGATTGGCGGAATATTTTGATGTAGATCCTACCTTGGTAAGAATTGTGACGACACTTCTTTGCACCACGGGAACCGGGTTTCTCATTTATATTGTGGCAGCAATTGTAATGCCGGAAAAAGTAAATTAAAGAGAAAAGCGCTCATATAAAATTTAGAGTAATTTGCATTTTTGTTAAGATTATGCTAAAATATAAAACGATCTTTGGGACCAAGTCAGGGAGACTTGGTTCTTTTTCGTGATACTGGGAAAGTTTTCACTTTCCTGTATCATAATTTGTTCTAAGATTAGGAAAATATTTATGAAAGAGGAGGAAAGATAATATGAATGCGCCGATTTTAATTGCCATGATTCTTTATATGGCGGTCGTTGTGTGGATTGGAGTCATTTACAGTAAAAAGAATAAGACGTCAGAAGATTATTTTTTGGGAGGAAGAGGTCTGGGACCGTGGGTGACCGCTATGAGTGCGGAAGCTTCGGATATGAGCAGCTGGCTGCTGATGGGACTTCCGGGACTTGCCTATGCGACAGGATTTAGTCAGGCAGGATGGACTGCAATCGGATTGATTTTGGGAACCTATTTAAACTGGAAAATTATTGCAAAACGTTTGCGGCATTACACAGAAGTTTCTGATAATTCCATAACTGTGCCGGATTTTTTCAGCAATCGCTTTCAGGATGACAAAAAGATTTTAAGCAGTATTTCTGCGGTAATGATTCTGGTATTTTTTACTGTCTATACGGCTTCTGGTTTTGCAGCATGCGGGACCTTATTTAACTCTGTTTTTGGACTGGATTACCGCGCAAGTATGATTGTGTGTGCTGCGGTGATTGTAATTTATACGTCATTGGGAGGGTTCCTTGCCGCAAGTACTACAGATTTAATTCAGGGGCTCTTAATGTCTTTCGCCATAGTTATTGTTTTGGCTGTGGGAGTGACAGCAGCTGGAGGAATCGGAAATGTGGTAGATTACGGAAAGAGCATGGAGGGCTTTTTTGATGTGATGAAATATCATGATCCGGCGACAGGGCATGCGGTTTCACAAGGTGTGATTCCGATTCTCTCTGGTCTTGCGTGGGGGCTTGGCTATTTTGGGATGCCTCATATTCTGGTTCGGTTTATGGCAATCCGCGATCCCCAAGAAGTAAAGAAATCAAGGAATATTGCAATGGTCTGGGTATTGATTTCTTTAAGTGTGGCAGTGTGTATCGGTTTTACAGGTGCCGCGCTGTATCCAAATGTTGCAGAACTTGCCGGCAACGGAAATCAAAGAATTTTTATTTATATGACAACACATTTGTTCCATGGCATTCTTCCGCTCTTTATGGCAGGAGTGATTTTATCAGGAATTCTTGCAGCAACCATGAGCACTTCAGATTCTCAGCTTTTGATTGCATCCTCTTGTGTATCGAAAGATTTGTTTCAGGGGCTTTTAAAACGGGAAGTGAAAGAAAATCATGTGTTAATGGTATCAAGAATTACAACTATTGTAATTGCTCTCGTTGGGATTGTCATTGCAATGGATGAGAATAGTTCAGTATTTGGTTTGGTTGAGAATGCATGGGCAGGATTTGGCGGAGCGTTTGGACCGCTGGTATTGTTTTCACTGTTTTGGAAACGTACCAATTTAAAAGGTGCGGTAGCCGGGATGTTAAGCGGTGGAATTACCGCATTGGTTTGGCCGTTAACTTTTGCCAAGCTGGGAGGTATTTTTGAAATTTATTGTCTGCTTCCGGCATTTATCATTTCCTCAGCTCTGATTATGATTGTGAGCCTTTGTACAGAAGAGCCGAGTGAAATCATGAAAAAACAATTTGATGAAGCAAAAAAATTAAGTCAAGAAGAAGTTTCATAAGATTCAGGGAGCAGAATGCTCCCCTTTTTTTGTATTTTTCTATGGAATCTGCACACTCTAATACCGTAAACATAAAATGATATTACAGAGAAAGAAAGGAGAAAATTGGTGGAGCGATATCATAATCGAGATTGTTCCTGTCAAAGGAACCGAATGAATGATGTAAGGAATGGTTTTGACGAGTCTGGACAACGGTGCGGCGGAGGCTGGAACCATCATCATGACGGTGTAGATTCTATGGCTCTTGCGATGCAGTATGTTCCGTGGCAGCATTGGAATCAGGTTTATTGTCCGGAGGAAGGATTGCAATACGGTACAATTTTTCCGGAACTCAATAAGCCGTTTTATGGAAAGGGGGCGTGTCGCAGGTGAATCAATACGATCAAAAGAAATTGCTGGATTATATCAATGCAGTTAGTTTTGCGTTGGTGGATACAACCTTATATTTGGATACGCATCCCAATGATTTAGAGGCAATCAATCATTTTAAGCAGTATCAAAGCGCCAGAAACAAGGCTATGAAAGAGTATGCCCAATATTTTGAGCCTTTAACCATTGATACTGCGGAAATTGGGGAAACATTTACCTGGGCAACCACGCCTTGGCCTTGGATGAAAGGAGGATGTTAGAGTGTGGAATTATGAAAAACGTCTGGAATATCCCATTCGCATAAAAAAGACAGATCCTCAGATGGCAAAACTGATTATCAGTCAGTATGGAGGGCCTAACGGTGAGCTGGGAGCGTCCATGAGATATCTTTCTCAGCGGTTTGCGATGCCTTATAAAGAAGTCTGCGGAGTTTTGACCGATGTTGGAACGGAGGAACTGGCACATCTGGAGATGGTTTGTACCATTGTTCATCAGCTGACCAGAGATCTGACACCGGAACAGATTGTTGCCTCAGGGTTTGATCAGTATTATGTTGATCATACAGCCGGAGTCTGGCCTCAGGCAGCCAGCGGAGAACCGTTCAGCGCCACAATGTTTCAGTCAGTAGGTGATCCAATCACCGATTTAAGTGAAAACCTTGCCGCCGAGCAGAAAGCCCGGACGACTTATGACAATTTGCTACGCCTGATCAAGGATCCGGATGTCAGAGATCCGCTGATCTTTTTAAGAGAGCGGGAAATTGTTCATTTCCAGAGATTCGGTGAAGCACTGAGAATTGTACAGGATCATTTGGATTCTAAAAACTTTTATGCGTTTAATCCGGCATTTGATTGCAGAGCAAAAAATTAAAAAATATAAAAAAGGACCATTTTTATGGTTCTTTTTGTATTTGTTTGCCCAGCATGGGCAAACTCTAACGGGTGTAAGTCCCGAACATGCCCAGATAGTGGGAAGTGTATAGCTGAACAGCAAGTGTGTTTGTCGTGAGGCAAAATCTGAAAGAAGCTG